>VBFG01000084.1 GCA_005882635.1 Chloroflexota bacterium
GTCACCAAGCTCGCGCCCGAGCTGCCGATCATCCGCCACCACCACGAGTGGTACAACGGCTCGGGCTATCCGGACCGCCTCATCGGCGACGAGATCCCGAAGCTCGCCCGGATCCTCCACGTCGCCGACGCGTTCGAGGCGATGACCGCTCAGCGGCCGTACCGGATGACTCCGCTCACCCCGGAGCAGGCGCTCGGCGAGCTGCGCAAGTTCGCCGGCATCCAGTTCGATCCGACCGTGGTCGATGCCTTCGTCCGCACGCCGTGGGTCCACGGCGTCCCGGATCCGGGTCGGCGCGAAGAGCCGCGGCAGATCCCGCTGATCGCCACGGCCGCCAGCCGGATGGCCCAGGCGAGCGCCGCCGGCACGGCCGGGTCGTCGGCCGGCACCGCCACGACGAACTTCACCGAGAAGGGCTGACGCCGGGCCGCGCCATCCACGGGCAGCCCCCGAACCGTCCCCTCGTCGGCGATCTCAGTCGATCGAACCCCGTCCCGCCCGGACGATTTCGTGCGCGCCGCCCCCGCCCGGACAGGCATGATTCGGGCGCGATGACGTTGCCCGAGCAGAAGCGGTGCTAGTCCTCGGCATCTTCTTCGGCCTCACGCTCGGCCTGTTGGGGGGCGGCTCGCTCGGCAACCTCGCCCTCGTCCGGCTGCGCTGGGTCGCGGTCCTCCTGTTCGCGGTGATCCTCCGGTTCGCGACGGAGTACCTGCTCATCCGCGGGGTCGGTCTGGTCGACACCCTGCGGCTGCCGCTCTTCGCCCTCGCCTTCGGGCTGCTCCTTGCCACGCTCTGGGTGAACCGCAGCCAGCCCGGCCTGCGCCTGGCGTTCGTCGGGATCCTCCTGAACACGGTCGCGATCGTGGCCAACGCGGGCCACATGCCGATCTGGCTGCCGAGCCTGTATGCCGCCGGATTCCAGCCGAGCGACACGACGGCGTTCCACGTCCTCCTCGATCCGGACCTCTCGACGGGGTTCTTCCTGCACGCCGGACCGCTGGCCGACATCCTCCCGATCCCCCTGCCGATCATCCAGAACGTCGCCTCGATCGGCGACGTCTTCCTGACCGCGGGGCTGGCCTTCTTCCTGTTCGCGACGGTGGTCCGCGCCCACGACGACGAGCCCGACGAGACGGCCGAGGCGGCCGATCGACGCCTCGCCGGCCTCGCGGCGACGACGCGGCTGCCGCGCAGCCTGGCGAGCGCGATCGGTGGCCAGCGGGTTCGGCCGGGCACCGGCCTCGCCCCGGGCCTGGCCGAGGCGGCGGCGCTCGATCGACCGCTCGTCCTCGGGACGCCGGGCGCCGGGCTTGCCGGTCCCAGCGGCTCGGTCACGATCGGCCGTCGACCGCTCGCGCTCGCCCCCGTGCCGGCGGCCGGAACCGTCCCGCTCGACGAAGCCATCGCGGTCCCTCGCCCCCGGATCGAGGTCGGCGAACGGGTCCGCCGCCATCCCTATGTCCGACTTGCCGTCAGCGGTTCGTTCTCGTCGTTGTGGACCGGCCAGCTGATCTCGCTGTTCGGCGACCGCGTCCATCAGGTGGCACTGACGTTCCTCGTCGCGGGCGTGACCGACTCGCCGCTGGCCGTGGCCTTCGTCTTCGTCGCGGCCACGCTGCCGAACCTGCTGCTGTCCCCGATCGCGGGCACCTATGTCGACCGCTGGAACCAGCGCGACGTCCTGATCGTGAGTGACCTCCTCCGGGCCGCCTCGGTCCTCGTGATCCCGATCGTGGCCAGCGCGAACATCTACCTCATCTACCCGCTCGTCTTCCTGATCACCTCGATCTCGATCTTCTTCCGACCGGCGCGCGTCGCGATCCTGCCGCGCCTGGTCCGCCAGGACGAGCTGGTCACCGCGAACTCGGCGATGTGGGCCGGCGAGACGTTCGCGGACGTGATCGGCTACCCGCTCGCCGGCATCTTCGTTGCATTCCTCGGCGCGGCCCTGCCGCTCGCGTTCTGGCTCGACGCCGCGACGTACGCCGCGTCGGCGATCTTGATCGCGTCGATCGCGGTCCCGAGGCTCAAGCGACGGCGGGAGACCACCGACGCGGCCGACGCGGCCGGCGATGCCGGCGTGTTCGCGGAGATGCGCGAGGGGTTCCGATTCCTCCGGAGCGATCCCGTCCTCTTCGGCAACACGATCCAGGCCACCCTGGGGCAGTTCGGGCTCGGCCTGATCACCGCGTTGACGCCGATCTTTGTCCGCGACGTGCTGGCGCCGCCGGGCGTCGACCCGAAGGCCGCCTATGCCTTCCTCGAGACGGCGATCGGGGTGGGAAACCTCGTCGGCGGCTTCGCGATCGGCCTCATCGGAGCACGGCTGATGAAGGGTATGACGGTCAACGTCGGCTTCATCCTGTGGGGGATCACCCTCGTGGCGTTCGCGCTGAGCGGCAATCTCCTGCTCGATTTCGCGATCCTGTTCGGCCAGGGCGTCGCGAACATGGTCTACGTGATCCCGAGCCAGGTGTTGTTCCAGGAGCGCACGCCGGCCGACATGATCGGGCGGGTCGTCGGTTTCCGGTTCGCCCTCGTGTTCGGTGGGATGACGCTCGCGATGGCGATCGGCGGCCTGCTGGCGACCGTGGTCGGAACGGCCCCCGTGCTGGTCGTCGGCGGGATCGTGACGATCCTCGCCGGGGCCGGCGGCCTCCTCGTCAAGGAGATGCGGGCGGCCTGACCTTCGGTACACTGGCGCCCGCATCGAGCGCCACTTCCCGGCTTCCGCGCGCCGGCGTGCGCTGCTGATCCCCCACAGGAGAGACACGACGGGATGACCGAACCGAGGGACGACGCGCCCGACGCGCCCGACACGAGCGAGCCGACCGACGCGTCAGACGCGAGCGCGGCCGTCGACGACGGCGCGGCAGCCGCCCGAGCCGAGGCCGAGGCGGCGGCCGCGGCGGCAAACGAGGTCGGTGGCGAGGACCTCGCCGAGGACGACCTCGAAGGAGAGGACGACGCCGAGCTCCTCCCGGACGAGGCCATCGACGAGGCGGCCGCCGAGGACGCTGTCGAGGCCGACGAAGAGCCGTTCGAGGACGAGGCCGAGGCGGAGGCGGAGGACGACGACGCAGCGGAGCTCGAGGACGCCCAGCTCGTCGGGGCGGCCATCTCGGGCGCCGCCGCAGAGGCCGAGTCGATCCGGCGGACCGGACGAGCCGCGCGAGAGGCCCGTTCCTCTCGAACCGCGGCGGCGGCCATCCCGATCGACCCGTCGATCCGCGTCCGCGACAACGCCTCGAAGTTCTTCGTCCTCGGGACCGTCCTGGTCTTCCTGGTGATCTTCTTCAACGGGATGCTGCTCGGCACCGGCGGGTTGTTCCGACCGTTTGTGTCGCCGACGCCCGAGCCGACGCCCAGCGCCACGGTCGAGCCGTTGGTGTCCACGTCGCCGGCGGCCTCGTCGGCGCCGTCCGGCTCGTCGGCGCCGTCCGGCTCGCCGGCCGCGTCCGGTTCGGCCGCGCCGTCGGGCTCGGCCGCACCGTCGGGTTCGCCGGCGGCGTCCTGAGGTCGGCCGCCAGGGCGGCGCGCAGGAACGGCATGCTCGGCCCGCGGCTGCGTGCGATCCTCGGTCGCATGACCGGATCGAGCGGTCGCTTCTGGGCGGAACGATCCGCCGCCGACGAGCGCGATCGAATGGTCGAGCGCCAGCTGCGCCACCGCGGGATCGTCGACGAGCGCGTGCTCGCGGCCATGCTCGTCGTCCCGCGCGAAGCGTTCGTCGATCCGGCCCAGCGAGCGCTCGCCTACGCGGACGAGGCGCTGCCGATCCCGTCAGGCCAGACGATCAGCCAGCCGTACATCGTGGCCCGGATGACCGAGCTGCTCGGCGTGGGACCCCGAGATCGGGTCCTCGAGATCGGGACCGGCTCCGGGTATCAGGCGGCGATCCTTGCCGAGATGGGCTGCCGGGTCACGACGATCGAGCGCCATGCCGAGCTGGCCGACGGAGCCCGGGCACGGCTCGCCGAGCTGGGCTACAGCGACCGAATTGAGGTGCGGGTCGGCGACGGAAGCGTCGGCGACCCGGGCGGTGCCCCATGGCGCGGCATCCTCGTGGCGGCCGCGGCGCCGTCGATCCCCGATGCGCTCCGGGAGCAGCTCGATCCGGCCGGCGGGCGGCTCGTCCTGCCGGTCGGCCCGCGCGATCACCAGGACCTGATCGTCGTGACGCGGAACGGCAACGACTGGCTCGAGCGCAACGACGGTCCCGTCGCATTCGTGCCGCTGGTGGGCGAGGGCGGCTTCCCGGGCTGAGCCCGCGGAGCGAGACCGGCCGTCGGTATACTCGGCGGCCATGACGCACGTGTTCGTCGCGCCCCATCCCGACGACGTCGCGCTCTCCTGCGGCGGCCTGATCGCCGGGCTACGGGAGCTCGGACAGAATGTGACGATCCTCACGGTGTTCTCCGGGGCCGGCTCCGCGGCGGACGACGGGGCGACGCTCACGGGCTACCAGCGCGAGGCGCTCGGCTTCGGGTCGAAGACGATCTGGCCGGTGACCGAGGCCTTCAACCGCGCCCACATCGCCGCCGATTACCCGGTCTACGGCGATCCCGACACGCTCCCCGCGTGGGTCGCGACCGACGACCGGCTCGACGCCACCCAGGCCGACGCCGACGCGGCGGCGAAGCGGTTCTGGCAGCGCTCGTCGTGGTATCGCCGGGCGAGCATCCGGAGCGAGGCGCTCGCCGGACAGCCGCTCATGGACGTCATGAGCACGCAGGGGCCGGTGGCGACCGACGAGCTCGTCGATGCCGCGGGCGCGGGCGAGACGATGGCCCGCCGGCGGCTCGAGGACGAGACCTTCGCGGCCTTCGCCGAGGCATCGATCGTCTTCCTCGATCTGCCCGACGCCGTCTTCCGCGGCTACGCCAACGACGACGAGCTGCTGAGCGCACCCCGCGACGACGATCGGGCGCCGTTCGACATCCTGCGCCGCGAGATCGACCGGCTCGAGCCGCAGAAGCTGTACCTCCCGCTCGGGGTCGGCAACCACGTCGACCACCAGCTCTGCCGGAACGTGGGCGTGAGCCTGCTCGCGGAGGGCCGGCGGTGGGTGATGCCCGGGCCCGACTACGCCGGGATCGTCACGTTTTACGAGGACTTTCCGTACGCCTGGTGGAACGACTTCACCAGGCTGTCCGACCTGCCGCCGACCGCGCTCGCCGACGTCCCGTCGGACGTCGCGCTGGCCCCCGAGTACGCCGACATCGACGACCAGCTCGAGCGGAAGATCACCGGTATCAACATCTACGCGAGCCAGATCGATCGACTCTTCACCGGGACGCGCGAGATGGCGCGCCAGGTCCGAGCCTACGGACGCAAGATGGCCGTCCTCAACGGCTGGGGCGGGTCCGCCGAGCGCTACTGGTCGACGCAGCCGGCCTAGCCTCGGGCTGCGCCGGGCCTCTCATGATGCCAAGGCGCCGATTGGGAGGACGCTGACGCCGTCTGGCCTGCGATATCCAAATCCCCACCCGGTGATCACGGCCAAGGCGACGGGAGCACCGTGACGATCGAGATCGATCCGTTCCGCCACCCGCAAGAGGGATGTTGCGGCTTGATCGACTGAACCAGGACCGATCTTGACTTCGAAGGCCGCCCATCTCCCATCAGCAAGTTCGACGATGGCGTCCGCCTCGAGCTCGCTGCTATCACGATAGTGGTACACGGATCCACCTGCAGCCTGGGCATAGATCCGCAAGTCCCGGATGACCAACGACTCGAACAGGAAACCCAGGGTTTCGACATCGCGTAGAAGTCGGTCAGGAGCGACCTGCAAGGCGGCGATTGCAAGTGACGGGTCCACGAAGAAGCGCTTCACCGCGCTCCGCAACGCTGCCCGGGATCGCAAGGACGGGGACCACGCCGGCAGGTCCTCGATGACGAACAGTCTCGTCAGAGCCGAGACGTAGTCGATCACGGTGTGGTGGTCGATCGGACCGTCAGCGCCACCGACATCGGCTGCAATCGCTCGCGCAGATACTGCTGTTCCGACGTTGCGCGCGATCGACCGAATGACTCGCGCAACATTCCGCGGATCCCGAGCAACGCCATCCACTCTCCGCAAATCGACTCGAGTCGTCTCGTCGAGGTATCCGCGGAGAGCTGCCTGAGCATTTGCGACAGGTCGACCTAGCAGACTTGGCCAGCCTCCACGAGCGATGAGATCGACGACGTCCTTGATCCCGAGTCCGGGATCGGCTGCTCTGACTTCTGCGCCTGCGAGCAAATCGGACAGAGAGATCTCGCCGGATGACGTCCCGGCTTCGGACAGGGACATGGGTCGCATTCGAAGGCGACTGAAGCGGAGCGCGCCGCTGTGACGAGTGACATCGTCGACCGGGACTGCGGACCCTGTCAGGATGAACTGCCCTGGGGAAGACGAAGCATCCACAGCACGCCTGACGTGGTTCCACAGGGCAGGCACAAGTTGCCATTCATCCAAGAGCCGGGGCCTCGCCCCTTCCAAGAGCAATTCGGGAGCGAGCTCGCCTGCGGACCGTGCTGAATCGTCGACATCAAGCCGCACCTCGCTCGCCGCTGCTCGTCGCGCCGTCTCGGTCTTGCCGCAGCCCCTCGGTCCCTCGATGAGGACCGCTCCGGTAGCGGCCAGCATTTGATCGAGCTCCGCATCGGCCAGCCGCGGTCGGTAGATGAACCCATTTGCTCGGGTTGCTGACACACCCATTTGTGATCATTTTAGGCACCCATTTGTCGATGGTCAACACACCCATGTGAACACGTTTCGCGCACCCAAATGATGTTCCTAAGGAGGCCGACATTTCGCTCGCCGACCAATCGGTACGAAGGAGGCCTTTCCTGGAAGTCATCGGACGGCCATGATCGGCCAATGACGGGGCTCGGGATCCAATGCTGACTGGCTTGGCGCGCCCGACCGCCGCGCCCGACCGCCGTGCCTGGTCCCTGACAGCGTTCGCCGCAGTGCTCGGGCTCGCGATGCTCGTCCGGATCGCGCTGTGGCCGACGGCCGGCCTCGTCGGCGACCTCGATCAGTTCGTCCTCTGGGTCCACGGCCTTGCGACCGTGCCGTTCGGCAACGCCTACGACCAGAACCTGTCGTTCCCGCCGGTCATGGCCTACATCTGGGGCGCCCTCGCGGCCCTCGAGCCGGCGTTCAAGACCGTGACGACGTCGGCGGACCCGGCGATCCGGGCGATCATGAAAGCGCCGGCGAGCATCGCCGACCTCATGCTCGGCGGGCTGATCGCGTGGCACCTGCGGGCGACGCCACGATGGGCGGTCGCCGGGGCGCTGCTCGTCCTGCTCCATCCGGCCGTGGTCGACGTCAGCGCCTGGTGGGGCCAGTACGAGTCGATCTACGTCCTCTTCGGGGTCGTGGCCTTCGTCCTCGCCGTGCGCGGCCACTCGCTGTTCGCCGCCGCGGCGCTCGGCGTCGCGGTCATGACGAAGCCGCAGGCTCTCCCCTTCCTCGTCCCGTTCGCCGCGTGGTTCCTGGCGCGCGACGGCTGGCTCGGCGCCGCCCGAGCCGCTGCCGTCGGGGCGGCGGTCGTCGCGGTCCTGTGGCTCCCGTTCATCCCTGCGGGCGGCGTTGCCGGCTACGCCCGCAATGTGGCCGCGTACCAGAGCGACATCTTTGCGATCCTGTCGCTGCGGGCGTGGAACTTGTGGTGGCTCGTCCAGGAGCTGCTGGCCGGCGGCTCGTTCGTGTCGGACCAGGGCGTGGTCCTCGGCCCGATCACCTTGCGTCACGTCGGGTACGGCCTTGCCTTGCTCGGCGAGCTGGCCGTGTTCGCGCTCGTCTACCGGGCGAGGACGCCGAAGGCCCTGGCGTTCGGGCTCGCCGCCGCCGTCCTCGTCGCGTTCAGCGTCCTGACCACGATGCACGAGCGGTACGCCTTCGGCGCGCTGGCGTTCCTGCCGCTGGCGTTCCCGGACCGGCGGGCGCTGGCGCTGTCGATCTCGTTCGGGGTCGTGTTCACGCTCGACCTGCTGGCCGCGGTTCCGCCGACGCCGGCGATCGGTGCGGCCGTGCCCCTCGGTGGCGCCCTCGGGGTCGCGGGCAGCCTCGCGATGCTCGCGATCCTCGGGATCGTCGTCGCCATGCTCCGGGGTGAGGCCGCGCACGCGACCGAGCGACCCATCCGGATGCCCGATCTGACGTGGGTCCCGCGGTGAGCGGGACAACGGCACCGATGGCACGGACGGCCCCGGCGGCCCCGGTCGTCCGGACGATCCGTGTCGTCCTGGCCACGATCGTCGGGATCGAAGCCCTGTGGATCGTTCTCGTCTTCGTCCAGCAGGCACTCACGAATCCGGCCTTCGGGCTCGACTACCGCTGGCACGTGGACGCGGCACGGCGCCTGCTCGACACCGGCACGCCGTACTGGCCATGGCAGATCGCCGGGCCGTACGAGATCAGCGACGGCGCGATCCTCTACCCACCGACCGCGTTCCTGTTGTTCATCCCGTTCATCTGGCTCCCGGCCGCGTTGTGGTGGGCGATCCCGACCGCGATCCTGATCGGCGCGATGGCGATCCACCGGCCGCCGCTCTGGGCGTGGGCCGTGATCGGCGGGATCCTGGCGTTCGAGAAATCGCTGAACGTCTACGTGTTCGGGAACCCGTCGATGTGGATCGTGGCCGCGATCGCCGCTGGCACGGTCCTCGGCTGGCCGTACGTGTTCGTCCTCGCCAAGCCGACGTTCGCCCCGATCGCCCTCTTCGGGATCCGCCATCGGTCGTGGTGGTTCGCGCTGGCGCTGCTGGGCGTCGCCTCCGTCCCGTTCGCCCGGGTGTGGCTCGACTGGATCGCCGTCGTTCGCAACTCGAACGTCAGCCTGATCTACAACCTGCCGACGCTGCCGCTGATGGTCGCGCCCCTCGTCGCCTGGCTAACCGGCGTCCGCCGCCCGAGCTGGTCGGCGGCGAAGTCGACCGCGCAGCGCCACGAAGTACCACCGCAGGTAGTGGGGTAGCCATTTCCGGAGCTTGAAGTTGCTCTGGCCGGCGGTGCGGTCGCGCCAGGTCGTCGGGACCTCTGCGACGGGACGACCGGCGAGGGTCGCCTTGACCGTCAGCTCCAGGGCGAGCTCGAAGCCGGCCGTGCTCTCGATCGGCGTCGCGGCCAGGAACGACCGGCGATAGAGCTTGAAGTTGTTCGTCGGATCGTGGGTCCGGACACCGGCGATCCAGTGCAGGCTCAGCCCCGCCGCGCGGCTCATCAGCCGCTTGAGAAGAGGCCCGCCGACCTGGTGTCCGCCGCGCATGTAGCGCGAGGCGGCGACGATGTCGGACCCGCCGCGAGCGAGCGCGACCATCTGGTCGACGACGTGCGGCTCATCGGACCCGTCCGCCATCGAGATGAGGACGTACGGCGCGGTCGTGCCGGCGATCCCGGCCCGCATGGCGTTCAGGACGCCGCGTCCCAGGTCGTTCCGGAGGCCGCGCAGCCCCGGGATCTCGGGGGCGAGCCGGGCGATGACCGGGACGGTCGTGTCGGCGTCGAAGTCGTAGACCATGACGAGCTCGTGCGGCGTCGAGACGCCAGCGTGGAGGGCCCGCAGGACCGGCTCGACTGCCTCGCCCTCGTTGAAGACGGGCAGGACGATCGACAGGTCGGGCGCCTCCGCCGGGGGGTTCGAAGCCAGTGTGGTGGACCCGGCAGCGGCGGAGGGCGAGGCGGATCCGGCGCTCATCGCGGCTGAGGATACCGAGAACGCCCACAGTCGCGACCGATCATCCGGAGGGACTTCTGGGGGATGCGGGGTGGTACGGGACCATTGGATCATGTGGCGCGGCAGCCACTTCCGCATTGGGGGATCAGGCATCTCGTTCGCCGCAGCGCGCCGTCTCGTTCGACCGCCGATCCTCCGCCTCGCCGTGCCTCGGCTCGCGATCTACCCGGTCCTCGTGACCCTGGCGTTCGCCCTCAACGACTATGCCGCGTCGAACGTGTCGCTCGAGGCTCTGCCGCGTCCGCTCGTGGTCGCCGCCGTTGCCACGATCGCCGTCCAGCTCGTCCTGAGCGCCATCCTTCGGGACAGGGACCGGGCGGCCTACCTGACGCTGATGATCCAGTTCGCACTGTTCGGACTGGCCGTGGTCTCGCTGATCCTCGCGATCTGGCTGCTCGCCGCGGTCGTCGTGGCATTCCGTCGCCGGCGCGGCCTGCGTCTCATACCGTGGCTGCGCGCGACCCGCGTTCTGAACGCCGTGGCGATCCTGATGTTGGTCCAGGTGGTCGCCACCAGCTGGTTGAACGGCGCCCTGATCTTCGGCCGCAGCACGTGGAGCGTGCCGCGCGGCCAGGCGGCGTCGGACGCGCCGGATGTCTACCTGATCATGCTCGACGGCTACCCGCGGGCCGACACGCTCGCCACTTCGTACGACTACGACAACCAGCCTTGGCTGTCATCGATGGAGCGCCTGGGCTTCAGCGTCGCCACGCGGAGCCACTCCAACTACGACGTCACGGTCCTGACGCTGGCATCGATGTTCAACGGCGCCCAGATCCCGACGCTCATCCCGAGCCCGCCCGACTCGCGGGCGGCACAGTTCCGGGCGCTGACCCGGATCATCAACCAGGGAACCGACCTCCAGCGTTTCCGCCACGCCGGCTACGAGATCGTGTCCGTGCCGAGCGAGTATTTCGAGGGAACGGTCGTCGACGCCGATCGGAACCTCGACACGGGCGAGCTCTCGAGCTTCGAGATGCAGCTCCTCCAGACCGGCGCGATGACGACGGCGTTCGGCGACCTGGAGAAGACGTGGCTGCCCAATGAGCATCGCCAGCGGATCTTCAGGGAGTTCGACACGCTCCTGGGCCTGGCGTCAGAGCGTGGCCGCGGGCCGAAGATCGTCTTCTCGCACTTCCTCGCGCCGCACATGCCGATCTCGTTCAACGCCGACGGCAGCGCGGCGAAGGGCCTGTCCTGCTTCCCGCGGCGCTGCAACCTGTTCACCTACGGGGACGGCTATGGCTCCGAGGTCATCGGGCCGCTCCGCGATCAGATCACCTGGCTGAACGGCAAGGTCGAGGAGACCGTTCGGGCGATCCAGGACCGGAGCGCGACCCCACCGGTCATCGTCATCTTCTCCGACCACGGCACGCGGTTCTGGTCGGACAACCGGCCGGAGATGTTCCACTCGCTCTTGCTGGCGGCGACGCCCGGACACCCCGGCCTCTTCCCGGACGACGCGTCGCCGGTCAACCTGCTGAGTCGGCTGCTGAACGCTTACACGACGATCCAGGTCCCCCTGTCGAGCGAGGAGGACTACTGGCTCGATACGCGCGAGGTCGAGAGAAAGGGACTCCTCGGGCCGCTGCGGGCGGTGACATCGGAGGACCAGCTGGAGGGCTGACGGGATCTAGCCCTTGGCGCTGTTCGTCGCGTGGGTTCCCTCGTGACGCGGGACGCGACCTGACTGCTCGGTCGCACCTCCGGTGCCCGGGCCGGTCTGGAGCGTCTGGTCCTGATCGGGGAGCCCCGCGACGGCCTGGTTCGCCGGGATGTCATCGGACGTCCAGGGGATGCGGACGCCGACATCGCCGTGCTGGCCGAACTCCTCGGCGCGTGGTCGGTCGCGGTTTCGGGTGGAGGCGCGCTTCTTTCCTGCCATCCCTCGACGGTAGACGGATTCGCCGAACCGTCGGACGACGACCCTCCCGGACCGCCTGTCAGGAGGGTGTCAATGCGGCCGGCGTCGCGTTCGGCTCCGCCGCGTCGAACGTCGACGAGCGCATCCAGGCGGCCGTTCGTTCGAGGCCGGTGCTCAGCGTGACCTGTGGCGACCAGCGGAGCATCCGGCGCGCCTTCTCGATGTTGACGACGCGGCGGCGGATGTTGTCGATGTCACGGCGGTCGATATGGACGATGTCGACGTCGACGCCGACCGCTCGGCCGATCTTCGCGGCGAGATCGTTGACCGACGTCTCGATGCCGGTCCCGACGTTGAAGACCTCGCCCTCGGCCCGTGGTCGGATCGCCGCCAGCAGCGTCGCGTCGACGGCGTCGTCGATGTAGGTGTAGTCGCGCGTCTGCTCGCCGTCGCCGTGGATCTGGAGCGGCTTGCCGTCGATCGCCGCGGCGAAGAACTTGGCGATGACGCCGCAGTACGGGTTGTCGGGCCGCTGGCCGACGCCGAAGACGTTCGAGTAGCGGACGACCGACACCGGCACCCCGTAGTTCTCGTAGAACGCATTGCAGTAGAGCTCGCCGCCCAGCTTGCTCACCGCGTACGGCGAGAGCGCGACCGGCGGGTCGTCCTCGTTGATCGGGATCGAGCGGGGATTGCCGTAGATCGACGTGGAGCCGGTGTAAACGACGCGGTCGACCTTCGAGTCCCGGGCGGCGAGGAGGACGTTGAGCGTCCCGCCGATGTTCGTGGCGAAGTCCTCGCGGGGGTCCTTGGTCGAGGCGATGATGTTGCGGGCGGCCATGTGGAAGACGACCGACGCGTCCGCGACGAGGTCGCGGACGACGGCCTCGTCGACGACCGAGCCCACGACGAGCTGGACGCTCGTCGGGACGACCTCCGAGCGGCCGGTGAACAGGTCATCGAGGACCGTCACCCGCGCGGCGGCGTCCGCGAGCCGGCGGACGAGCGCGCCGCCGACGAAGCCGGCGCCACCCGTCACGAGGACACGGCGGCCGGAGAAGGCGCGGGCGACCTGATCGGTCATCTTGGCTTCGGTCACGACATCGGCTCCGTCATCGCTTGACGCCGGTGCGGAGAAGGATGGCGGGTCGGAAGAGGCGCCACCAGTCCCTGAGGCCACGCATCTTCGTGTAGCCCTCCTTCGCGTGGTAGCGAACCGTGCACGGCACCTCGACCACCCGGTAGCCGCGCCGGATGGCCTTGTACAGGACGTAGGGCTCGAGGTCGTAGCTGGTGAGCCAGTCCTGGTCGATGTTGACCGACCGATCGCGGAGGATGTCGGTCTTGAGGATCCGGAAGCCGTTCGTCGCGTCGGTGACGCGACGCACGACGAGGACGGAGAAGACGATCGAATACAGCCGCGTGCCGAGGCTGCGGTGGCCGATCGGCCCCTCGACCTTGCCGCCCCGCATCCAGCGCGAGCCCTGGACGTAATCGGCGCCCTCGGCGAGCAGGGTGTCGAGGGCCGGCCCGAGCTCGGAGGGCTCGTGCTGGTCGTCGCCGGCGAGGAGCGCGACGTACGGACGCTCGCGCCGCATCGCCTCCTTCCAGCCGTCGCGGATCGCCGCTCCGACCCCCCCGCGTTGCTCGTGCCGGATGACGACTGTGGCGCCATGGGCCCGTGCCTCGTCGCCGGTCCCGTCGGTGGACCCGTCGTCGACGACGATCGCCTCGAAGCGACCGTCGCGAGGCAGCTTGTCGAGGACGCGACCGATCTTCCCGGTCTCGTTCAGGGCGGGGATGACGACGGCGACGATCGGCTCCAATGCCGGCGCATCGTCGCCCGCGATGGTGCCTGTCGGCAACCCCCCACGAGTACCAACGCTCAGCGCGACTGTGTGACGGCTGTCTGGCTCGATTCGGCGTGCGCGCCGGGGTAGGAGAGCGTGGGGCGTCCAAGGCTGAACCGAAGCTGGTGTCCCTTCCCTAGAAACGGGGCCGTCAGCGCAAGCAGCGCAACGAGTCCGGACGCATAGAGAGCGGGCGTGCCGAGCACGGAGCCGATCAGGGCGAGGGCCCATGATGCCGTTGGGGACCGTCTGCCGACCGCGATCGAAGCGATGAAGGCGCCTGCCAGGAGCGCGTAGCTCAGCCACGGCAGGCCCGTCTGGCCCGATAGGCTCAACGGCGTCGGGGTGTTACCGCTCAAAGTCCCGAGGTACTCGATGTAGGAACGGAATCCAGCCCCGAGACCTGCGAGCACGAAGATCGCCGCACCGCTGACGGCCGTGAGAGCGAGCGCTCGCCACCTATGGGTGCCGATCAGCCAGCCGACCATTGCGATCGGCGCAAGCTTCACCGACACGGCTGCGGCAATGAGCGCGCCGATCCAAGGGCGGTCTCGTAGCTGCCAAACGAGAACATAGAGCGCCGGGATGAAGGCGTTGAAATTGGCGACGGCGAGCTGCTCTCCAATCGCGTGTGAAAGCACGAACGCGAGAAAGACGGCCGATAGGCCCGCCCGGAAGGTGAGGAATAGAACGGTCGCCCAAAGAACGAGCCAGGTCGCAATCACCCACGCCGCAAAGCCCCATTCGACGGCGGCCAGGGGACGCCACAGCACGGCGATCGGCGGAGGCGACAGGAGCGGCGCTGAATACAGACCAGGGAGCATGAGAACGGGCCGGTCGCCGGGCTGCAGGCGGTACAGGTCATGCCCGGCATTCAATCGCTCGCCCGCGGCCAGGTAGGTCGTGGCGTCGATGAACGGCTCCATTGCGTTGTCCGGCTTGTTGTAGACGTCGAAGTTGGCGTTTACCCACAGCAGGGCGGTCGCGACGACCAGCCCGACGAGCATGACGTTCAGGACGACCCGGATGCGGGGGCTCACGGGTCGGTTCCAGCGGGCGAAGGCGCCCCGGAGGCGATCGACGATCATCACAGACGTCCGGCCGCGACCTCGTCGCGGATCCAGGGGATGACCTCGTCGAGCATCGACTCGAGCGACGTCGCGGCCTCGTAGCCGAGCACCGCCTTCGCCTTCCGCGTGTCCGGGACGCGCATCTGCACGTCGTGCTCGAAGGGAGTGTCAGAGACGTAGCGGAACGATCGGCCGTCCGTATGGACCTTCGACCAGATGCACTCCGCGAGCTCGAGGACGGTCGTCGATCTCGCCGTCGACAAGTTGAAGTCGTCGTTGACGGCCTTCGGTGATTCCATCGCCAGTCGGATCCCGTGGGCCAAGTCGCCGCCGTAGGTGTAGTGCCGGACCTGCGAGCCGTCGCCGAGGATGTGGAGCGGATCCTGACCCTTGATCACCTTGAGGGCGAGATCCGGCACGACGTGGCTCAGCGCAAGCTTGATGTTGCCCGACATGACATCGGCGTCGCGCAGCGCGCGGCGTTCGCCGATCCCGACGCAGTTGAACGGCCGCACGATCGTGTATGGCAGCTGGTACTGCTGCCAGGCGCCCTTGGCGAAGTACTCGGCGGCGAGCTTCTGGAAGCCGTAGGTCGAGCGGGGCGGAGGTGACGTCAGCTGGGCGCCCTCCGGCGTTGGGAAGACGTTCGCCGACTCGAAGACCATCGAGCTGCTGACGACGACGATCCGCTCTAGCCGGCCGGCCCTCAGGGCCGCGATCCCCGCATCGAAGGTCGCGGCTAGGATCCGCTCGTTCTCCGCTAGGAGGTCATAGGCGAACTCGTGGAAGTAGCTGATCCCGCCAATCATCGCCGCCGCGGCGACGACCTGGTCGACATCGGCGGCCAGCTCGGTCGTGAGCGCGACGTCCTTCGCATCGCCCTCGACGAACCGGTACCGCGGATGGCGGTCGTACGACTTGGCCAGCCGGCCGTACTTGCTGAAGTCGTCAAGGCCGACGACCTCATGACCGGCATCGAGCAGCTCCGGCACCAGGTAGCCGTTGATGAACCCGGCGGCGCCTTGGCGACCGAACAGCGGCCACAACGGGCGCAGGGCCAGGTACGTCCGGACGACCCAGGGTTGCTGGGGAAACCGGCTCTTCGTCGTGTACGGGATGAAGCGCGTGGTGAGCTCCTCCGTTTGCAGGCCCGCAGCCCGGCCAGCCTCCTCGAGGCTCTTCTCGGTCAGCGGCGTCCGATGATCGAGGAAGTCCCAGTAGGAACCGCCGACGAGCCGGATATTGGGCTGCAGGACGATCGCTCGGCCGCCGGGCCGGAGGAGCGCGCGGACGATCTTGAGTTGGTCGACGACGGCCGCCCCGGACTCGAGGTGCTCGAGATAGTTGCTCATGAAGACAACGTCCATCGACGAGGGCGGCAGTTGATGGAGCAACGACAGGCCGTCGGTCTGCACGAACCTGACGTCGGGGTCGAGGTAGCGACGGACGTCCCGTAGATCGACCGCCCACCGTTCGGCCGCCTCGATGGCGTTGATGAACCCGCCGCGATCGCACGCTAGGTCGAGCACGGTCGCGGTGACTGGGACGTAGCGCTGGAGGAAGCGCGTGAGCTCCCGCCAGACTCCGCCACGCCGGGTGGCGTCCTCATCACTGAACCGCCGGGAGTAGATCGCCCGCAGGTCGTCGCTCACCGGCGGCCCCCGTGGCCCGTCACAAGGCGATTCCCTGCCCCAGCGCGCCCCACACGTCGACCACGTCCTTGCGGCCGATCTGCAGCCCGCGGTAGGCCTTGTGGGGCGCACCGAGGATCAGGATCTCGCTCTCTTCGAGGACGCAGTCGAGCGTCGTCAACCGCTCGTCGGCAACATACGGGTCCGTGCAGATGACGCGGGCCCCGGCCCACGCGAGGAGCTTCCGGAGCTTGTAGCTGAGCGACGCGCGCCTGTCATCGGATTCGGCCTTGAACGCCATCCCGAGGATCCCGACGGTCTTGCCCGCGAGCCCGCCGTAGCGTCGCTCAAGCGCCGCGACGATGTACGCCGGCAGCCCTTCGTTCACCTGCATCGCTGCCTGGCCCAGCGGAAAGTGGTCGCTCGTGAACGCGGCCAGCTGCATCGTGTCCTTGAACAGGCAGGGACCGGCCGCGAATCCCGGACCGGGCAGGTCCGCCGCCCGCGGATAGTCTGTCCGGATGGCGTTGAGGACGTTCGTGTAGTCGATCCCGGCTTGGTCCGCGATCATGAAGAACTGGTTCGCGACCGCGAACTTCATATACCGCCAAGTGTTGGTGAATAGCTTGGCGAGCTCGGCCTCCTTCGACGTAGTCCGGATGGTCCGCGGCGTCAGGTGGTTGAAGAGGGCGTCGGCTCGGGCCGCCGCGGCGTCGCTGGGGCAGGGTCCGCAGCTCCTCGAGGGCGTGGCCCTCGGCGATCCGCTCGGGGCAGAAGGCAACATCAGCCCGACAGCCCATCGCAGCGAGCCGTTGGCCGACGTACCCGGTCGTCCCCGGGTAGACCGTGCTCCGCAGCACGACAAGGGCCCCGGGTCGTAGGTGGGGGGCGATCTGCCCGACGGCCCGCTCGAACACGGTCATCGACGGCGCCAGGAACTCGTCGACCGGGGTCCCTATGACGACGACGATCTGATCGGTGCGCTCGAGGATTGTGCCTTCGGCGCTCGTCTCCAGGCGGCCCGTCCTGAGGACCTCGGCGAGAAGCTCAGTCGCCCCGGCCTCGAGAAATGGCATCTCCCCTGCGGCGATCCGATCGAGTGTCGGCTGGCTGAGGTCATAGATCC
>VBFG01000056.1 GCA_005882635.1 Chloroflexota bacterium
GTACGTCGTCGGCCGGCTCGCCTGGGTCGCCTGGATCGACCTGTCCGGGCGAGGCCCCGGATCCGCGGAGACGCCCGTCGCGACCGAGGCGGCGTCGTGAATGGCTCCGACGTCATCATCATCGCCCCGCTGATCGCGGCGATCGCCACCGCGATCGCGATCCTGGTCGTCGACATCGTTGTCCCGGGTCGGACGAATGCGGTGATCGCGACCGCGCTGATCGGGCTCGGCGTGACGGCCGTCGTCACGCTCACCGTTGGGTCGATGCCGCCGACCACGGCCTACGGCGGCGCCTACAAGCTCGACGCGCTGACGACGTTCCTGGACCTGCTGTTCGTCGCGGTCATCGCGATGACGATCGTCTTCGCGCCCGACTACCTCGCGCCGCGGCGGCTGCCGGTCGCGGAGTTCGCGACGGTCCTCGTGTTCGCGATGTCGGGGGCGATGCTGATCTCGGCGTCGGTCGACCTCCTGCTTCTGTTCCTGGGCCTCGAGCTGATGGTGCTGCCCGGCTACCTGCTTGCCGGCTACCACAAGTCCGACAGCTACTCGACCGAGGGCGCGATCAAGTACTTCCTCCTCGGCTCGTTCAGCTCGGCGATCTTCCTGTTCGGTCTGGCCTTCGTCTGGGGCCTGACCGGCTCGACCCGGGTGGCCGACGTCGCCAGCGTCCTGACCCAGGTCGTGAACCACACGCTGCCGTTCAGCCCCGGCCTGGCGATGGGCTTCGCGTTCCTGACGACCGGCGTGGCGTTCAAGATCGCCGCCGTTCCGTTCCACTACTGGACGCCCGACGCGTACCAGGGCTCGCCCACGCCCGTCACCGGCTACCTGTCGGTCGGGCCGAAGGTCGGCGCGTTCGCCCTCATCCTGCGGCTGTTCGTCGAGGCTCTCGGCCCGATGAAGGCCGAGTGGCTGCCGGTCGTGATCGTCCTCGCGGCGACGACGATGACGCTCGGCAACCTCGTCGCGCTGACCCAGGACAACGTCAAGCGGATGCTCGCCTATAGCTCGATCGCCCACACCGGCTACATGCTGGTCGGCCTCGCCGCGTACGCGGGCGGCCAGCCACAGGGGCTCGAGGGGCTGCTGTTCTACGGCGCGGCGTACTCATTCATGAACCTGGGCGCATTCGCCGTCATCGCGGCGCTCCAGAAGCGGGCCGGCGTGACCTCGCAGCTCGCGACGTTCGCCGGGCTCGGCCGGAAGGAGCCCTGGCTGGGCGTCCTGATGACGCTCTTCCTCCTGTCGCTCACCGGGATCCCACCGACCGCCGGCTTCTTCGCCAAAGCGGTGATCATCCTGGCCGCGGTCCAGGCGGGCGGTTGGGTCGCGTTCCTCGCGGTGCTCCTCGTGGTGAACGCCGCCGCGGCGGCGTTCTACTACCTCCGAGTCGTCGTCTACATGTACATGCGCGACCCGGCCAGCGACGCCCCGCCCCTCCGCCACGGTCGACTGATGTGGGGCGGCCTCACCGCCGCGACGGCCGCGACGATCCTGTTCGGGCTCTTCCCGGGGCTGCTGCTCGGGATGATCAGCGCCGCGGCCGGCGCGCTCACCGCCGCCGGCTAGCCCGTCGCGTCGCCTCAGGGCGTGACCGTCACGCCCAGGATCTTCGACAGCGACGCGGCCATCACGTCGGGGCCGATCCCACCCAGCGCGCCGGCGCGGACGACCCCCTCCGTGTCGATCCAGAAGTGGATCGGCAACGCATAGGTGCCCCACGCCCGCTGCGCGGCGCCGTCGGTGTCCAGGCCGATCGGGAAGGTCGCATGGAGACGATCGGCGAAGGCGTTCACGGTGCTGTCGTCCTCGCGGATGTCGACCGCGATGACGACGAGGCCCCGATCCCCATAGCGCGCCTGGAAGCCGTTCATCAACGGGAATTCGTCGATGCATTCGGGGCACGTCGTCTGCATGAAGTTCAGCCAGACGGCCTTGCCGCGGAGCGCTGAGAGGTCGATCGTCCCGCCGCCCAGCTGGGGGACGACCAGCGCCGGCGCCGGTTCGCCGACGTGGAAGCCGGCCTGGGAGGCGTCGCTGCCCGAGGGCGAGCCGACGGGCGATCCGGCCGGCGACCCGGCCACGGACGCGGTCAGGCCACCGGACGCGGCCGACGGCGACGCGCTGGCCGAGGCGGCGGCGACCGGGCTGGGGAGGGTCGGCGTCGGGGTCGGGCGCAAGCCGACCGGATCGGGACCGACGAAGACGAACGCAGCGAGGATGCCGAGCGCGACGATGACGCCGGCAAGCAGGCCGGCCAGGATCGAGGCGCCGGATCTCATGCGCCGCGAGGGTACCAGTACGGACGGCCCGGAGGCGTCTCCGCGGAGCCGCTGCTAGGATGCCGATCCCGTGAGCACCCTCGGCCGCAGCCTTCGCGACCGCCTCCTGCCGGCGGTCATCACCGCTGCGGGCGTCACCCTGATCGCAGCCGGCCTCCTGAGCTACACCGGCAGCGCGTCGGCGGCCCCGGACGCTTCCGCGTCACCCACGATCGTCTCGGCCGACCCTGGCTCGAGCCTCGTCCTCCCGACCCTTCCGCCGCCGGGCGCCTCGGGGTCGATCGAGCCGCTTCCGTCCGCCACGGCGAACCCGAACCGGGTCGCGACGCGGGTCGTGATCGAGGCGCTCGGCATCGACCTGCCGGTGGTCAAGCCGCCGGGCAACGAGAGCACCTATCCGCTGTGCAACGTCGCCATGTACATCCAGGAGCTCCATCAGCCGGGCTCCGGGATGGCGACGTACATCTATGCCCACGCCCGCGACGGGATGTTCGGACCGATCTATGAACGGGCGATCCTGAAGAAGAGCGGTGGCCCGAAGTCGATGATCGGGATGCTCGTCCAGGTCTACACGAACGACGACCTGCTGTTCGAGTACGAGATCACGGCGGTCCGCCTCCACCAGCTCAACCTGGACGCCGCTGCAGCGGCGACGACCGAGCAGCTGTGGCTTCAGACATCCGAGGGCTACCACATCCCTGGAAAGACCCAGCTCGTCGCCGAGCCACTGATCGTCCTGCCGGCCGATCACAAGGCGGCCAATCCCAAGCCCCACCCCGTCGTCTGCAGCTGACTCTCGGGCGGGCCTCGACCGGCGAGACTCGACGACGAGCTCTGGCAGGGAGAGGCGACGGCTCGCCCTACGCGAGGGGGAACCTCCTCAAATCCAGTCGATCCGCCGGAGCACGGCCGCGGCGAGGACCGACAGGAGGACGACGAAGCCGGTGATCAGCCAGAACCCGCCGGCCTCCGAGCCGCTGAACGCGTTGCCCGCCTCGCTCATCCCGAAGATCCCGGCGACCGCGCCGATCCCGGCGAGGATCACGGTCACCCCGGTCAGCCGCTTCATGATCCGCGACAGGTCGTTGTTGACGATCGAGACGTAGATGTCGAGCGTGCCGGCGACGAGGTCGCGATCGTTGTCGAGCTCGTCGGTCACCCGAATCAGGTGGTCGTAGACATCGCGGTAGTAGACGACGTGGTCGGGATCGATCGTCGACACCTCGCGGTTCGTGAGCTGGGCGAAGATCTCGCGCGCCGGCGAGGTCGCCCGACGAAGGGCCGCGAGCTCCCGCTTCAGCCCGAACAGCCGCTGCAGGGTCCAGTCGGTGGCCGTCTGCATCACCCGGTCCTGCAGGTCGTCGATGTCGTCGCCGATCCGGTCGAGAACCGGGAAGTAGCCGTCGACGATCGTGTCCGACAGGGCGTAGAGGAGGTAGTCGGGTCCCTTCTCGAGGGCGTGCTCCACGCCGAACCGGAGCGGTGCCGACGTCGGCGCGCCGAGGGCGCCGTCATGGACGCTCAGGAGGTAGCGCTTCCCGAGGACGAAGTCGATCTCCGACGCCGTCGCCTCGCCCTGGTAGTGGAGCGCGAACAGGACGACGTGGACGACGTCCTGGTCGAACGTTTCGACCTTCGAGCGCTGGTTCCGCTCGGCGATGTCCTCGGCGATCAGGGGATGGAGCCCGAGGGCGTCGGCCACGATCCGGATCTCGTCCTCGCTCGGCGAGACGAGGTCGATCCAGAGGCGGGCGTCCGGCGGCCGAAGGAGACGGGCGATGTCGCGGACGTCGGTCGCTTCGCTCGACCGGCCGTCGTGGCAGGCGACGATCCGCACGGCACCGGGCGAACCGGCGCCGAGCTCGTCGGCGGGCCGGTTCGGGGCCTCGTCGGTCGGCCGCTTCGGGGCCTCGTGTGGGGCTGCCCGCCGGGCGCGGCCGTCAGAGCGGGATCGTCGACTCGAGCTCGTCCGCGCCATCCCGACTGCTCGTGCCTCCCGCTTCGGCCGTCGCGACCACGGCGGACGCGATCGACCCGGCGCTGAGTCTACGCGTCCGCCCGCCGAGGGCCAGGCCGGGCGGGATCGCGACGACCGTCACGACGCCGGCCGCGAGGAACATCCCGACGAGGATCCCCGACGCCTCGTTCGCGGCCCACGACTCGAGCGCGTTGACGACCAGGCCGTCGTGCAGGCCGCGGTCGCGGAGGTCGGCCGGGATGACGGTCTTCCAGCCCTCGGGGTCGACCGCGAACAGTCGGTCGTAGAGGCGGTCGATCTGGGTCGAGCCGTAGGCGGTCAGCACCGACACGCCGACCGCCATGCCGATCATCCGCGCGACGGTGACGATCGCGCTGGCCATCCCGAACGAGGCGCGCCCGGCGCTCTCGACCGCGGCCGTGCTCCGCGGGGTCACGGTCAGTCCGAAGCCGAGCCCGAACGAGCCGAGGACGAGGGCGACGGTGACGATCGAGACGGCCGGGGTCCAGCGAGCCATCAGGGCGAGCGCGACGGTGCAGACGAGCAGGCCGACGAGCGTGACGAGCCGCAGCGAGAGGACCCGCACGGCGAAGCCGCTGACGAGCGCCCCGAGCGCGGTCGCCGCCGCAAGTGATCCGAGGGCGAAGCGCTGATCGTTCGGCCCGCCATACAGGACGCGGTCGACGAACACGGCACCGCCGATGATCGCGGTCGCGAACGCGTAGCCGGTGAGGAGCGAGACGAGCGCCGCCGAGGTGAACGCGGGGCGACGGAAGAGGCGCGGGTCGAGGAACGGCTCCGATCTCCGAAACCCGCGGATGACCGTCAGGATCGTCGCCACGACGGCGACCGCGGTCAGCGCCAGTCCGACCTGGAGCGGATCGGGCCCGCCGAGGTCGGCGACGCCGATCAAGGTCGTCGCCCCGAGCGCCGCCGCGAGGGCGACGCTCCAGACGATGGCTCCGACGAGGTCGATCCCGACGTGCCGCCGCGGCGTCTCCCAGCCGTGCGAGGCGGCCCAGGCGATGAACAGCGCAATCAGGCCGATCGGGACGTTCACGTAGAAGACCCAGCGCCAGGCGGGCGCCAGCGCGTCATGGAGCGGCGTCCCGGCTGGGATGCCGAGCCGGTCGAGGCCGCCGCCGACGTCGATGCCGCCGAGGATCGCCGCGCCGAGGAACGGCCCGGCGGCCATCCCGAGGAACGTCAGGGCGCCGATGATGCCGAGTGCCCGCGGACGGCTGTGGCCCTCGAACAGGTGGGATGCCGCCGCCGTTCCGACCGGCACGAGGACGCCGCCGCCGAAGCCCTGGACGACGCGCCCGGCGATCAGCTCGTCGATCGATTGGCCGCGGCCCGCCGCGAGGCTGCCGACGATGAACACGACCAGGGCGGTCAGGAACAGCCGGCGCGCGCCCCAGACGTCGGCCAGACGGCCGGCCAGCGGCATCGCGACGACATAGGCGAGGAGGTAGCCGTTGATGATCCACGAGGCGTGGCGGAGCTCGGAGAAGGCGGGCTTGCCGATCTGGTCGGTGATCGCGAGATCGAGCAGGATCGATGGCAGGGCCGTCGCCGTGATCATCAGCTCGAGTCCGGCGAGGAAGACCCCGATCCCGAAGACGGCGAGGAGGCTCCACGCGGTGAACCGGCTCATGACCGGAGGGTACATGCGGTCCGGCCTTGACAGGTCGAACGATGCACGCCTAGGATCAACCACCATTGATATAAACCGCGGTTGATCCGATCGCCGCGCGTATTTCCCCGGAGAGCGATCCCCTGAGTCCGTCCCGCGCGCACGTCCGCAGCACGATCGCGAGCGCCGTCCTCCCGCCCGAGGACCTCCGCGAGCTGCGCGTCGTGCACAAGGCCCTGGCCGACGTCAACCGGCTGCGGATCGTCCGCCGCCTGGCCCTCGCCGAGGCGACCGTGACGGAGCTCGTGGCCCAGGTCGGCCTGTCGCAACCGCTCGTGTCGTGGCACATCGGCCGGTTGCGGGCGGCCGGGCTCGTCACGACTCGTCGGACCGGCCGCGAGACGTTCTGCCGGCTCCTCCCCGAGGCGTTCGAGGCGTTCGCCGACCGTCAGGCCGAGGTCCTCGGACTGACGTCCGGTCCCGCCAGCCCGGAGCGAGCGGCGTCGTGAACACCTCCGTCATCAGCCCCGAGGTGCGTGCCCGCGTCCGCGGGTTGGCGATCCCCGTCGCGCTCGCCTTCGGCCGGCTCGGTCTGACGCCCAACG
The DNA here is from genome assembly GCA_005882635.1 of Chloroflexota bacterium. GTDB lineage: Bacteria > Chloroflexota > Limnocylindria > Limnocylindrales > CSP1-4 > CF-46. The sequence goes on from VBFG01000056.1 coordinate 6,505, forward strand.
CGCTGACGGTCCTCGGCTTCGGGATCGCCGTGGTTGCCGCCGTCGCGGCCGCCCAGCAGGCATGGGTCGCCGCGGGACTCCTGGTGATCCTCGGCGGGGTCTTCGACCTCTTCGATGGCGCCCTGGCGCGGGCGACCAACCGCGTCAGTCGGGTCGGTGCCTTCCTCGACTCCGTGTTCGATCGAGCGGGCGAATCGCTGCTGTTCCTCGGAATCGCGATCGGGTGTGTGGCCGTCGGTTTCGTCGGCGGCGCGCTGCTCGCCGCGGGGGCCATGGCGGCGAGCTTCATGGTCAGCTACGTCCGGGCGAAGTCCGAGAGCCTCGGCTTCACGCCGGGGACCGGCATGGCGAACGTGGGCATCGCGCCGCGCGAGGTTCGGCTCGTCATCGCCACGGTCGGTCTGGTCCTCGCCGGAGCCGGCGGCGGCGTCTGGCAGCGGGACTGCGGCAGCCTCTTCTGCGTCGGCTCCGACCTTGGTCCGGGCAGCCCGTGGCTTGCGGGATCGCTCGCGATCATCGCCGTCCTCGCCACGATCACCACCCTCCAACGAATCCTGTACGTCGTCCGAGAGCCAGCCAACAAGGAGCACGAGTGAGCAGCAACCGAAGCAATGGCGCCGGGGGCAACGGCCATCAGCCGAGCCGGAAGATCCGCGTGGCGATCGTCGGCGTCGGCAACTGCGCCAGCAGCCTCGTCCAGGGCCGCTATTACTACGAGAACGCATCCGAGACCGACTTCGTCCCGGGCCTCATGCACGTCAATCTCGGCGGCTACCACATCCGCGACATCGAGTTCGTGGCGGCCTTCGACATCGACAAGAACAAGGTCGGCAGGGACCTGTCCGAGGCGATCTACACGAAGCCGAACAACACGTACGTCTTCCAACAGGTCCCGAAGCTCGGCGTGACGGTCGAGCGGGGGATGACCCACGACGGCCTCGGCAAGTACCTGAGCCAGATCATCGAGAAGGCGCCCGGCCCGACGGCCGACGTCGTCGGGATCCTCAAGGAGCGCAAGGTCGACCTCGTCGTGTCGTACCTCCCGGTCGGCTCGGAAGAGGCGACGAAGTGGTACGTCGAGCAGGCCCTCCGCGCCGGCGTCGGCTTCATCAACGCGATCCCCGTGTTCATCGGCCGCGAGCCGTACTGGCAGCGACGCTTCGCCGAGGAGGGCCTGCCCGTCATCGGCGACGACATCAAGAGCCAGGTCGGGGCAACGATCAGCCACCGCGTCCTGACCCGCTTGTTCATGGACCGCGGCGTCCGCCTCGATCGGACCTACCAGCTGAACTTCGGCGGCAACACCGACTTCCTGAACATGCTCGAGCGCGAACGCCTGGAGTCGAAAAAGATCTCCAAGACGAATGCGGTCACCTCGATGCTCGACTACGACCTCGACCCGGACGACGTCCACGTCGGACCGTCGGACCACGTGCCGTGGCTCGAGGACCGCAAGTGGTGTTACATCCGGATGGAGGGCACGACGTATGGCGACGTCCCGCTGAATGCCGAGCTCAAGCTCGAGGTGTGGGACTCACCGAACAGCGCCGGCGTCATCACCGACGCGATCCGCTGCCTGAAGCTCGGGCTCGATCGCGGGCTCAAGGGGACGCTCGTTGCGCCGTCGAGCTACTTCATGAAGAGCCCGCCGATCCAGATCCATGACGACATCGCGCGCCAGCGCGTCGAGGCGTTCATCCGCGGTGAGGACAACGAGACGCTCGTGGGGACGGAGAACCTGACCAAGGCCCAGCTGAAGAAGCTGGCGTCGGCGCCACCGGTGGCCCCGTCGAAGAGGGCCGCAGCTGCCTCGGCGAAGTAACCAGATGGCAGGCAAAGGCCTCGAGGCACCTCATCGCAGACGAGAAGCAGGTCATCCTCAGGCGGATGGCGTCGCGGGGCTCCGCCTCCGACTTCGGAGAGTCCAGGCGCGGCTCACCGGACGCCCGCTGGAGAAGCTCGCCGTCGCCGCGTACGCCTCGGCGGTCTGGATCGTCGCCCACGTCCCCGCCCGGCTGGCGCGGTGGGTCATCGGCACCGGCAGCCAGGCCGGCTACCTGCTCTGGCCGCAGAAGCGAGCCTGGTCGAACGCCAACTTCGGTCGGGTCGCCGGGCTTCCGCCGGGTGATCGCCGCGTCCGCAAGCTCGCCCTGGGCGCCTATCGCCAGTACGCCGCCTATCTCGTCGAGATCATGCGGCTGGAGTCGCTGTCGCCTGACGAGGCGATCAAGCGGGTCGTCCAGACCGACCTCGACCGGATCAACGACATCTGGCAGTCGGCGCCGGGCGGGCTGATCTTCGCGCTCGGCCACGTCGGCAACAACGAGGCCGTCGCGGCCGGCGTCGCCGACCGCGGCTGGCCGATCAGCGTCGTCGCCGACGACTCGTCGTTCCCCGAGATGTTCGATCGATTCACCCGGCTTCGCGAGGCCTGGGGCGTTCATGTGATCCCGTGGCGGAACCTGCGCGAGATCTACTCCGTGCTCAAGCGGCGCGAGATGCTCGCGTTGCTGATCGACTGGGGCTACCGGTCCGACGGCGTCCCGGTCCGGCTGTTCGGAGCGTGGACGACGCTGCCGGCGGGCCCCGCGACCCTGGCGGCGAAGACGGGCTCGGTCATCGTGCCCGTCGCCATCCGGCGCGGCGACGACGGGATGTTCCACGTATCGTTCAGTGACGTCATCTCCGTTCCGACCTCGTCCGACGCGGACGTGGCCCGCGCCACGCAGGCGATTGCCGATGCCCTCGAGTCGACGATCGCCGCGGCTCCGCAGCAGTGGTACAGCTTCAAGCCCATGTGGCCACCGACGAGCGAGGAAGCCTCGCAGCTCGCGGCGCGCGCGGCCGCGATGCTCGGTCTCGCGCCGTCGTGACCGGCGCCCGCGACGCAGTGGCTGCGCCGCGGCGGCGCGGCAGCCTCGGACAGCGCGGCCGCGTCACGGCCCTTCGCGCGGCGTCGTGGGGTGCGTCGCACCTCCCCGACCGGATCGCGGTCGCGCTCGCGAACCTCGGCGGCGGGGTCTGGTACCGGGTCGCACCCGAGCGGGCGGCGCAGGCCCGACGGAACCTCGCTCGCGTTGCCGGCGAGCTGGACCGCCGGGGCCTCGGTCCCGCCCGAGCCCGAGCCGCGGCCCATGACACTCGCGCCCTCGAACGGCTCGTCCGGCTCGCGTTCCGCCACGATGCCCGCTACTACCTCGAGGTGCTCCGCGTCCCGAGCCTGACGCCGGCGATCTTCGAGGACAGGGTGATCAACGAGACACCGGAGCTGGTCGACGAGGCGTTCTCCGGCGGGGCGGTGATCTTCGCGTCGGCCCATTTCGGCCCGATCGAGCTGCCCGGGCTGTACCTCGCGAACCGCTCCGGGCGGACGTTCGTGGCGCCGATGGAGGCCGTCGGCGACCCGCCGCTCCAGGCGTGGTTCGAGCGGACGCGCGGCTCGCTCGGCGTGCGGATCGTCGAGCTCCGGGCCGCCCGCCGGGAGCTGCAGGCGGCCCTCCGCGCCGACGGCTATGTCGGGATCGTCGCCGACCGCGACATCTCCGGCGGCGGGATCGACGTGCCGTTCTTCGGCGCACCGGCGCCGTTCCCGATCGGGCCGGCCCTCCTCGCGATCGAGACCGGCGCTCGGGTCTACGCGGTCGGCGTCCGGCGGCTGCCCGACGGCCGGGTCGCCGGCGGCCTGCGAACGGTCGACGTCGCGACCGACGGGACGCGACGCCAGCGGATCGAGGCGACGCTGGCGTCGCTGGCGGCCGCCTTCGAGGCGATCATCGCCGACGCCCCGGAGCAATGGTCGGGCGCCTTCTTTCCGATCTGGCCGGACCTCGCGGATCGGGGCGGTGGCGAGACGCCCTCGGAGACCGAACGGGCGGCCGCCGACGAAGCCCCGGTCGCATGACCGACCGGCTCGGTCGCGCCGACCTCCACATCCACAGCCTCGCCTCGGACGGTGTCGACGGGATCGCGACGATCCTCGACCACGTTGAGCGAAACACGACCCTCGACGTCATCGCGATCACCGATCACGAGCGGATCGACGCGGCGGTCGCGGCCCGGACGATGGCCCGCGAGCTCGGCCACCGGGCGGAGGTGATCGTCGGCGAAGAGGTGTCGACGCTCGGCGGGCACCTCCTGGCGCTCTTCGTCGAGGAACGGATTCGGCCGTTGCGGAGCCTCCGGGCGACGATCCTCGAGGTCCACGAGCAGGGCGGGCTCGCCATCCCGGCCCATCCCCTCGTGCCGTACCCGCTCTGCGCGCAGGGCTTCGTCCTGCGTCGCCTGCTGGCCGACCCCGATCCGCGCGTCCACCCCGACGCCATCGAGGCGTTCAACCCGACGATGCTCGGCCGGCCGTGGCACGGCCGGGTCAACCGTTTCGCCACCGATCACGGCCTCCCGACCGTTGGCAACAGCGACAGCCACGAGGCCGCCGCGATCGGCACCGGCTGGACGTCGTTTCCCGGCCGGACGGCCGCCAACCTTCGCGCGGCGATCGAGGCGGGCCGGACGCATCACCACGGCTCGTTCCACGGGACCGGCGGCCAGTTCACGACGTTCGGCCGGCAGCTCCGCAAATACTCCCGCGACGCGCGGGCCGTCGTCGGCGGCAGGATCCGCGGCGATCGCACCGGGCGGGACCTCGGCTACCCGGGCGGTCGCCATCGGCCGCCGCGCTTCGACGAGGCGTGGCGGGCCGGGCGGCCGCCGGCCGACGTCGCGGACCAGGGGCGGGCCGACACGGCCGAGCGTGCGCAGGCTGGCGCCGGGGCAGAGAATCGGGATCGATGAAGATCGGGCTGGTCACGCCGTACGTCTACCCGCTTCCCGGCGGCGTCACCCAGCACGTCCGCTATTTGTACGAGAACCTCCGCCTGCGCGGCCATCACGTCCGGATCCTGACCTCATCGCACGGCCTCCAGCGGGCGTCCGAGGGGGACATCATCCGGATCGGCAAGGGCTTCTCGATGCCGGTCAACGGGTCGGTCGGCACGATCACCCTGTCGCCCCGCTTCGTGTCGCAGGTAAGGGACATGCTCGAGCGCGAGCAGTTCGACCTGCTCCACTTCCACGAGCCGTTCGTGCCGTTCCTGTCGCCGATCATCCTCCGCCTCTCGACGAGCGTGAACGTCGCGACCTTTCACGCCTATGGCGGCTTCTCGCCGTCGTACGAGTTCGGGAGTCGGGTCATGCGCGGTGAGGCGGCCCGCCTCCACGGTCGGATCGCGGTCAGCGGCGCGGCGAAGCACTTCATCGAGCGCTACTTCCCGGGCGAGTACAAGGTGATCCCGAACGGGGTCGACGTCGACCGCTTCCGGCGGGCCGTCCCGCTGGCCCGCTGGCAGGACGGCCCGCGGAACGTCCTCTTCGTCGGCCGGTTCGAGCCGCGCAAAGGCCTGCTCGAGCTCCTGAAGGCCTACCGGATCCTGCGCAAGACCGGCTGCGACTGCCGCCTCCTCGTCGTCGGCAGCGGGCCGCTCGCGAAGGAGGCCCGCCGGTACATCGCGACGCGTCGCCTGCGGGGCGTCGAGTTCCTCGGTCGCGTCGGCGACGAGGAGAAGGCCCAGCTCTACAAGACCGCCGACGTCTACGTCTCGCCCGCGACCGGTGGCGAATCGTTCGGGATCGTCCTCCTCGAGGCGATGGCCTCGGGAACCGCGATCGTCGCGTCGGACATTCACGGCTACAAGGGCGTGGTTCGGCGTGGCCGCGAGGGGCTGCTCGTCCCGCCGCGCGAGCCCAAGGCGATCGCCGGCGCCGTCGCCCGCCTCCTGCGCGACGACGAGCTCCGGACGGCGATGGGCGCCGCCGGCCGGGCGCGGGCCCAGGAGTTCAGCTGGGAACGGGTCACCGCCAAGGTCGACGACTTCTACGGCCTGATCATCCGCCGCCTGGCGGCTCGTGGGGAGCTGCCGGAGGGCTTCCACGCCGCCGTCCCGCCGTCCCCGCGTCAGTCGCCGATCGCGGCGCCCCCATCGCCGGCCCCGAGCTCGAAACGATCGGCATCGTCGGCCGCGCGTTCCGCGAGCGCCAGCCGCCAGACCCACGCCGAATAGGCGACGACGAGCGACAGGAAGACCATCGCGCCCGCGAGGAGGAGCGGGACCGGGCCGAGCAGCTGGATCGCCACGGTCGCCGCGACGTTGTTCACCGGGAACTGGAACGCGTACAGGTAGGTCGGCAGGACGCCCTGGTACACGTTGGCGATCGCCGTCGGCAGCGGCAGCGCGCTGAAGTTCGGGTAGACGACCACGAACCAGGCGACGATCGCGACGAGCGCACCGATCACGAACCGGCGCGAATCGCGGGCCGTGGCGACGAACGCCGCGATGGCCACGGCGGGCACGGCCAGGATCACCGCGACCGGCTCGACCGGCACCGCGTTCCAGGTCAGGAGCGGCGTATCGGGAATGAACAGCCGGATCGCCACGGTCAGGAGGCTCGCCGCGACCCCGGTGACGACAAGCGGCAGGAGCGCCCAGGCACCGCCGCCGCCTCCGCCGTCGGCGGGATCCTCCAGGCCGCCCGAGGTCACGTCGCCGAGCCGACCGAACTGGCGGAGCACGATGAGGATCGAGATCCCGACGACCACGGCCATCGCGAGCGTCTGGGTCGTCAGCAGGAACTGCGGGATCGTCGGCTGGCACGCCTGAGCGGCGGTGCTGGTGTTCGCCCGCGCGACACCGACGAAGGCGCACAGCGGGCGATCGAAGATCCACAAGATCGCCGGCCCGAGGACCGCCAGCCCTGCCGCCAGCCGGGCGAGCAGCCAGGTCCGTCTCGACGGACCGTGCCACAGCTCGGCCAGGAAATAGGCCAGGGCGAGGAACAGGAACGGCAGGCTCGTGTAGTAGTGGTACTCGAACGAGGCCCGGTCGATCCGCGCCCAGGACACCCACTGGCAGGCGAAGCCGATCGTGATGAGCGCCAGGGGCAGGCTCCGCCGGACGAAGGCCTGCCAGCCCGCGAACGCGATGGCCGGCAGTGCCAGCCACCACGCGATGAGGTTGCCGGCGTCGTAGATCGCCGCCGTCGTGTTGCCGGCGAGCCCCTCCTGGTAGAACCAGACCGGCTTGAAGTCGAACAGCCAGGCCCACCACGGCGACGACGCGGCGTGCGGCGCCGTGAGGCCGTTGTGGTAGGCGTACATCGCTCCGGTCAGGTCGGTCAGCGACTGCCCGCTGTGGCCGTTCGGCCAGTTGCCGAACAGGCGGTGGTTGTCGAGGAACGCCCAGGGGATGTACGAGACGACGTAGATGACGACCGGCAGCAGGAACAGGCAGGCGACCATCCAGACGACGGGCAGCCCGAGCTGGGCGCCCGGTCGGAGCCAGGCTGCGGCCGGCGGACGCGCTGGCGGCGGGAGGATCGCCGCGGGCTCGTCAGGCTGCGGCGGCGGCGCCAGGGGGCCGAACCCCAGCTGGGCGGCGACCGCCATCAGCGCCCAGGCGACCGCACCGATGGCGGCGACCCCGAAGGCGAGCTCGATCGGCGTCACGCGGGCCGACCCGATCGCGACCTGGGCGAAGGCCTTGCCGGTCGCGATCGCGACGAGGGCGATGAGGCCGCCGAGGGCGACCGGCGCACCGATCGCGAACCGGATCTCGTCCAGGGACCAGGCGACAGGATGGCTGACGTTCGCCACGACGGCGATCACGGTCAGGCCGACCATCAGCCCGACGAACGGCAGGTTGCCGAATCCGGTGCCGGCCGGGACGTTGATCGCGAGGTAGCCCAGGATCGCCGTCAGGCCGACCATCGACACGATCGCCACGAGCCGGCCGAGCGCGCTCCGGGCAAGGATCAGCACGGCGATCCCGCCAAGGGCATACAGCGCCACCCACTTCGAGGCGAGCCCGAGGCCGATGAACGCCCCGATCAGGGGCATCGCGATCCAGAACGCTCCGCGATGTCGCCAGACGCCGGTCCACAGCGCGGCGAACAGGGTGTACGCGGCGACGATCGCGACGCCGACGTAGGCGTCGTTCATGCCGATCCGCGACTGGACGAAGAACATCCCGTCGGCGAGGCTGATCAGCCCGACGAGGAGCCCGACCGATCGGCGCCGGAACAGGATCCGGGCGAGGACGTACAGGAACCCGGCCATCGCCGTGCCGGCCAGGACGCCAGGGAAGCGCCAGGCGAACTCGTGCTGGCCGACGTCGACGCTGGCGACGGTTCCGGCGGGGTCGAAGGCGAGGATCTGCTGACGGTCGTCGGTCGGGTAGGTCAGGGCCGAATCCATGGCCCAGGCCGCGGGCTCGAACGGCAGCTTCGCGTCGGCGTAGACGGCCCGGGCGTGCGGCTCGATCACGTAGATCGTCGCGGACGACCCGTCCTGGGTGCGCCCGAGCACATGGACCATCTCGGTCTGATCGTCGTAGGCGACGCGCGTGACCTCGCCTGGCATCGGCATCGACTCGATGAGGACCGGACCGTCCTTGGCGACGTCGCCGCCCACGGCGACGATCGCGATCCGGCCCTTCTGGCCCGCGACGTCCGGGTCGGGATCCGTCGCGACGTACAGCTTGGGGCTGTCGACGTTCGTCAGGGCCAGCCCGTGAGCCGGCGCGCCCACGTCGATCGTCCGGGTCAGGGCGCCCGTCGCCGGGTCGATGATCTCGAGGCCGTTCGCGTCGGCCACCGCGACCTGCGGGATCGAGTCGATGGTCAAGCCGGCAAGACGTCCGTCGTCGATCGCCGCCTGGACCCTCGTCCGCTGGTCGCTGTTGGCGATCGGGGCGAGGACGATCCGCTCGGCGGTCGACCGGAGGCGCTCGGCGTAGGTCGCCACCTTGCCGCCGAAGATCGACGCCATCGCCTTCGCCGCCGCCGCGGGGTCGGCGGCGGCATCCGGTGAGCCGACGAGGGCCGGCGACGTCCCGGCCGACGCGATGTCGCCGGCTCCCTTGAGCTGGACCATGCCGAGGACCTCACCCGAGACGGCATCGACGCTGATCGCCCGGTCGTCAGTCGTCAGGGCGACCACGGATCCGCCGTCGGGCGCGGCGAAGAGACGGCGGATGGCACCGTCGACCTGGCCAATCGCGACCGCCTCGGGCGGGACCGCCCCGGACCCCGGCTTGCGGTAGGCATCGAGGGCGGTCGTGTCCACGCTCGAGATCGAGCCGTCCCGGCTTCCGACGAGCAGCTGTGAGCCGCTCTCGTCGAACGCGATCGCGCTCGCCCCATCGATCGGGATCGTCGCGACCAGGGCCCGGGTCTGGAGGTCGAAGGATCGGAGCTCATCCCCCGTGACCACGTCGACGCGGTCACCGCCTCGATCGCCGGCCAGCGACGGGTCGTCGGTCCGCGGCTCGATCAGCGCGTCCACGACCGGGACGCCGAGGTCGCTGGTCGCCGTCACCCGGTCGTCGCCCCACGCGACGAGGCCGCCGGCCATGACGTACTTGGCGAGGTGCGGGTGCGTGTACTCATAGATGTCGCGGTAGAGCCCGTAGCGCCAGTCCTGCAGGAACTCCGTGGCCGTCCGCGCGTGGTAGACCTCGTCGAAGTGCATCTGGTACGGCTCGGACAGGCGGAACATCCGGACCCCGAGCGTCGCCGCGATGAGCACGGCCAGGATCCAGAGGTCGAGCCGATCGAAGCGGCCGGGCGGCTCATCGTGCAGCGCCCGCGACCGGTCCGCGCGGACGGGCCGCTCGGCGAGCTTCGCCCGGAACCACTCGATGGGGCCGAGCTCGGCGAGGCTCGGCGGGTCGGACCAGGTCGGGACTGCCACGGCTGTCGCCGGCAGTAGCGCGGTCCTCGGTCGGCCCCAGCCCGTCGGCTCCCCGCGGTCAAATGCCTCGTCGCCCGTCAGGTCCGGCGCCTCGACCTCGTCGGCCCACTCGGCCTCCCAGCCGGCGTCGTCCGCGGCAGCGCTCGCGACGACGTCGGCGGCCAGGCTTCGCCGCGCCCGGGACCGCAGCTGGACGAACGACCAGACCGCCACCGCCGCCGCGGTCAGCGCGATCAGCGACACCCCGGCCGTGGAGTGGATCGCCCCGCCGATCCCGAGCCAGTCCGAGATGTGCGGGTTGTCGCGGTAGATGGTCGTGAGGACGACGTACATGTTCAGGAACGTCGTCAGCGACAACAGGACGTAGGCGATGCGCCAGCGGATCGACGCCGCGGCCAGGATCGCCCCGAGCCCGATGAACGGGAACAGATACCGCTCGTGGACGCGCGTCGGCAGGATGAAGAAGGCGATCGCGAGGATCGTGACACCGACGAGCAGCGCCTGCGGCGTCGGCCGTCGGGCCAGGGCGATGCAGACGAGGACGAACGCG
>VBFG01000057.1 GCA_005882635.1 Chloroflexota bacterium
GAGGCCGAGCAGGATCGCCCGCTCGCGGCGCACGTCCACCCCGAGGTGCGCCGCCGCGTCCTCGCCCAGCAGCAGCCCGTTGAGGGACCGCGACCGGAGGAGGATCAGCGAGGATGCGATCAGGATGATCGGCAGGGCCCCGCCCAGCTCGCTCCACGAGGCGTTGTCGAAGCTGCCGAGCAGGTACGAGAAGATCTGGCGGAGTGCGGCCCCCGACAGGTACATCGCCATGGCCAGCGCGGCGGCCAGCAGCGATCCGAGCGCGTAGCCCGTGAGCAGGAGGCTCGTGAGCGGCGATCCGCCCGTCACGCGTGACAGCCGATAGACCAGCGTGACCGCAGCGATGGCGCCGACGAAGGCGAGGAGCTGGAGCAGCCCGAACCCGAGGATCTCGACCCGGACCGGGAGCAGGACCGCGATCGCCGCGCCGAGGGCGGCGCCCGACGCGGTCCCCAACACGTAGGGATCGGCCAGCGGGTTCCGGAGGAGGCCCTGGAACGTGGTCCCCGCCACGGCCAACCCGAGCCCGACGACCGCCGCCTCGAGCGCCCGAGGCAGGCGGAGGTCCCAGACGATCGTCTCCGCGGTCGGCGACCAGGTCCGGGGCAGGTCGAGGAGGAACAAACGATGGGCCAGGATGGCCAGGGTGTCCCCGGGCGCGACCGTGACGCTGCCCAGTCCGACGGCCGCCAGAATCGCCACGCACAGCCCCGCGGCGCCGATGACGGCGAGCGGCAACGGCCGCCGATGGAACGGCCAGCGAACGGCCGTGCGGCCGCGCGCGAGGAGGTCCTGGCCGACCGCCACCTCAGCCTCCCTACGGATTCTGAGAGGGGTTCTGGGACGGCACGGTCAGGTGCAGCTCCGGATGGATCGCGGCGACAAGCAGTCGCAGCCCGTCACCGAGCCGTGGTCCCGGGCGGGTCACGGGGATGTCGTCGATCGGGACAATGGCGCGGTTCTTGACCGCGGTGATCGCCGCCCAGCCGGCTCGCCTGGCGACCGCGTCGGCGGTCACCCCGTAGGCCGAATCCCCGAGGATGATGAGCTGGGGGTCGGCGGTGATCAGCTTCTCGGTCGGCATCTCCCAGTTGGTGGCGCTGCCGGTCGTGATCGGCGTGCCGCCGGCGAGGCCGATCATCTGCGCGTAGACGGAGTCGTCGGCGATCCCGTAGATCGACGGCTGGTCGCCTGTCTCGTAGAAGACCCGCGGTCTGGCGACGCCCGACGTCGCGGCGGCGACCTCGTCGAAGTCGGCCTTCATCCGCTCGACGAGCGCACCGGCCGCGTCGGACTCGCCGACGGCGTCGCCCGTCAGCTCGATGTCGTGGTAGACGGTGGCCACGTCGGGTGCGTAGACGACGAGGACCGGGATCTTCAGCGAGCGGAGCTTCTGGATTGCCTCAGGTTGGGTGCCGCCGCTGCCGCCGGCGATGACGAGGTCGGTCCCGAGGCCGACGATCTTCTCGACGTCGACCCCGCTGAAGGTGCCGACGACGGGCACCGGATCGGCCTCCGGCGGGAACTTGGCGGGGTCTTCGACCTTGCCGACGACGCGGTCGCCCGCCCCGATGGCGAACAGCACCTCGGTCTCGGCCGGCGTCAGCGAGACGATCTTCTGCGGCTCGCGCGGGAGGGCGACGGCCGCGCCCTCGTCATCGGTCAGAGTGATCGGAAAGGCCGGGGCCGGCGATGCGGACGGCGGCACCGTGGCGGTCGCGGCCGGGACGAGCGCGCCGGTCGCGTCGGGCGGAATCGTGGGAGGCGGCGTCGCCGCGCCGGTGCACGCGGCGAGGACGAGGCCGACGGCCGCGACGAGCGCGGCGCGGCCGAGCGATGGTCGGACAGTCGATCGGGAATCAGGCAAGGCGGGCACGTCTGGCTCCGGTTCGGGGGACGGCGAGCGGGCCGCAGACATACGGAACCCCTCGCTTCGACATCGAAGGAGGGGTTGGATCAGCCGGACGGTCGCATCGTTGCCTGCCCTTTCTCTCGAAGGCTGAGCATCGACCGCGGGCCCGGCGACCGGACTTCCACGCGCCGTCTGGCGGTGGTCACCGTAGCGGGACTGTGCCGGACTCTCACCGGCTTCGCGACCCCGCGGCATCAGGGAGCGAGCGGATGCTACCACGGGCCGGTGAGCGCCAGATAAGCGGCCTTTGGCAGACTGCGGACCTCGCCTCCCCGCCGGCCATCGGTCCGCCGGAGGAGGTTCAGTCCAGGTGTCTCGTGCCCACTGGTGGCGCCTGCTCGGTCCGCCGCTGCTCGCCGTCGCCGTGCTCGTGGCGGCGACCCCGGCCGCGGCGCTCGGGGCTTACCAGGCGTCCGTCGACGTGAACACGTCCGCGTTCAATCCGCCCTGCGACCCCGACGTCAACAACATCGTCCCCAAGATGATGACGGCCGCCAAGGCCGCCTATGGCCGCCTCGGCCATGTCGCGACGTCGTACACCGGCGTTGACTTCACCCGGGCCAGGACGCTCGCCCGAACCCCCTACGACTGGGGCTACTACGTCCATAGCCACGGCGACTACTACTGGCACAGCGGCGACGCCCGCCGCTACACGGGCTTCCGCGAGGACTCCGGCGACTGCTCCCAGGCGGTCGTGTTCTCGAAGGACATCAAGGCGAAGCGCGCGGGCCGGCAGAGCAACCTCGTGTTCGTCTCGACCTGCCACGCGGCGGACGCCAACACGACGATGCCCGACGCCTTCGCGATCGAGAAGACGAAGTCCTTCGGCGCGAACGTCCAGGGGCCGGAGTTCTATGTCGGCTACATCGGCCTCCAGTGGGACAGCGACGAGTGGATCTTCGAGCAGCGCTTCTGGAACGCCCTGGCTGCGGGCAAGTCGGTCGGGGCGTCGTTCGACGTCGCGATGCTCGGGGCGTTCAAGGCCGCCGGCTTCGACGCCGACTGGTGGGGCACCTACCAATGGATGGGCGTCGCCGGGCCCTGGTCCACCTGCCGTTATTGCATCTGAGGAGGCTGGCGATGATCCCCACCATCCTTCGCCGCCGGCTGACCCTCGGCGGACTCGCGGTCGCGGCGCTCGTCGCGATCGGCGCGTCGACGAGCCAGGCCGCCGACCCATTCGTCGCCGGCGGGCCCTCGGCCCGCCACGTGGAACTGCCGACCGCCGGGGCGGATGCCGCGAAGGCCCGCGGTCGCGCCGTCATGGCGGCCCTCGGCGTGGCGGGCGTCCGGGAGACGGTCGAGCGACTCGACGATCGCTTCGACCACCGGACCTATGACGAGGTGACCTCGTTCGACTCCCGGGGCCGCCCGGTCGCGATCTCCCGCCTGGATCTGGACGGGAGCGTCGGAATGGCGGTCGCCCTCGGCTGGCACCCGGTCGGCGGCGGTGCCGTCGACGGGCCCGGCGCCGCCGCTCGAGCGACCGCGGCAGCCCGGGCAGCGGGTCTTGCGCCGCGCGGTGATCCCGAGGTCCATGCCTCGGCCGGCGCCGGTGGCTGGGTCGTCTCGTGGCCGCGGTTCGTCGGCGACGTCCTGGTCCGCGGCGACGGCCTCCGGATCCTGCTCTTCGCCGACGGAGGGTTCCACGGCCTGACGCGAACGGAGCGTCCGCTCGCTGACGTGCCGGTCCGGATCCTCGACCGGGACGAAGCGCTCGGCCTCGCCGAACGCGCGCTCGCGACACGGGCCGGCTCGCGCGCCGGCGACCTCAGCGTCGCCGCAGTCGAGCTGGCCTGGCTCGCGCCGAACGGTCGAGCGAACGGGACGATGCTGGATGCCCCGGACGGAACCCTGCGCCTCGCGTGGGTCGTCCGGTTCGAGGCGACCGGCCCGCTGGCCGACACGGTTCGATCGGTCGAGGTCTGGCTCGACGCCGGCGCCGGGCACTCCCTCGGCGGTGACGTGGTCGAATGAGGCGCCGCCCGCCGCTGCCGCTGCCGACCTGGTCGGCCGGGGCGATCGTCGCCGCGATCGTCCTGGCCGGCTGTGGAGCGCCCGGGCCGCCGGTCGTGTCCGCCGGCCCCTCCGCGCCCTCCGCGCCGATCTCGCCGATCTCGCCGATGCCCGATCCCGAGCCGGCCGTCGACGGGCTGCTCATTGCCGCCTCGGGGCCGATCCAGGTGACCGGCGAGACGGGCGGGCTCGTCGCATTCCCCGGATCGCCCGACGAGGTGGCGGCCGTTGCGACGGGCGGCGGCCGGATCATCGCCATCGATCCGCCGGGGACGGCCTTCACCGCCGACGCACTCGCCTCGCCCGTCCAGTGGCAGCCGCTCGACCTGTCCGGCGTCGACGATCTCTCGACCCTCGTCGCCGTCTCGCCGGACGGAAGGCGGATGGCGATGGTGGCGGGCGGTCTGCAGGGAGATGCCTTCGACCTCGTCATCGTCGACCTGCCCGGCGGCACGGCCCGGCGGCTGAGGATCCAGCGCGGTGCGAACGGGCCGCCGGCCTGGCTGGACGAGACGACCGTCGTCACGGACGTCATCACGCCTGACGGCGCGTCCGGAATCGCCGCGATCGACGTCGACGGCGGCGCCGTCACCGACCGGGTCGGGCCCGGGATCGAGGTCGCGTTCTCGGCCGACGGATCACGCGTCGTGCTGATCGCCGACGGCGGCGTTGTCCTGATCGAGGACGCGGCAGCGTGGCGGTCGGGCGCCGCGGATGGCGCGGTCCGCCTCCCGGGTCGACCGGATCAGACGACGGAGCGGGTCGCGATCAGCCCGACGGGATCGCGAGCCGCCGTCGTGCGGTCGTCGACGGCCGGCCCGACGACCATCGAGATCTGGCTGCTCGGGGACGGGCGCTGGGCGAACGCCGCCTCGATCCCGGTCGGCGGCGACGGACCGGCGACGATCGCCTGGCTGCGGTGACGGACGCGGCCGGCCACAGGCCGGCCGCGGTCAGGCGGAGACGGGGGCCTGGGCCGAGAAGATCGACTCCTGGGCCGTGTCGGGCAGCATCACGCCCATGATCTTCTGGAGCGTGAGGACGTGGACGCAGGTGCGCCAACTGTCGAAGTAATGGCAGGTGCAGTGCCACTGACCGGAGTCGAGACTGACGTGATGGGTGTCGTTGTCGCCACGGAAGGTGAGCGCGAGCCGGTCGATCGTGATCCGATCGAGCTCGCGCGCGTAGCGATTCGCCTTCTCGACCTTGCCGATCAGGGAACTGTGCATCGACGCATACCTCCGCTGCCCCGCCAGGGGCGCTCACGAGGCCGCCATCCGGTCGTGCACCCGACCGGTGAAGCGGTCGTGGCTCCACCATACACCCCGACGCCGCGACGGGTCACCCCCTAATCGCCGCCGTCCCGGCGGGACCATCCGCCCGTCAGCGATCGACCATCCAGGCGTCCCGGAGCGCCGCCGTCAGCTCCCCCGACGGGCCCTCGAAGGCGCTCGTCCAGATGCCGGTTCCGAGAAGTTTCTGGCGCCGGAACTCGGTCCATTTGGCGGTCAGCGAGCGCGGGTCGTCGAAGTACAGCTGGACCCAGTGGAGCGGGCACGACGAGCACGAACGCTCCTGCCAGGCGACCCGCCGGACCTCCTCGGCAGGGTCGTACGAGGTCGGGTGGACCCTGGCGACGAGCCGCGCCTTCTCGTACGTGACGTCGTAGCCGCGTCCGGTCGTCCGGGCGTTGAGGGCGCCGCTCTTCGTCGGCCAGAGATGGCCGTAGTACGGGACGCCGACGATCAGCTGCTCCGGCCGGGCGACCTTCCGCAAGAGGCGGATCGCGTCGCCGACCGAGTAGCGGTCGCCACCGAGTGGCGCCGTGCCGTGGGCGATCGTCGAGAACGTTCCGGCGTAGTGGTAGCCCATCAGATAGACCGCGTCGGCCCCGCCCGGCCAGAGCGCCGGCCCGACGTCGTAGCTCTCGAAATGGCCGACGACGTCGAATGTCAGCTGGTAGCCCGGACCGCGCGCGTCGAGCTCTCGACGGATCCTCCGGACGACGTCGGTGAACGCGGCCTTCTGGCCGCGCGGGATCGGCTCGAAGTCGACGTTGACGCCGTCGACCCCGCGCCGGACCACCTCGTCGGCGACCTCGCGGGCGATCCGCGCCCGAGCCGCCGTCGTCGACAGCAGGGTCGTCGACGTCGCGGTCTGGGCCGGCGACCAGGAGAAGCGGGCGAGCGAGATGACGACCTTCGTCCCGGCGGCGTGGGCCCGTGCGATGAGCTCGCCGGTCGCCACGGACGTCCAGATCCGCCAGCGACCGTCCTTCCGGATCGCGCCGTCCCCCGACGCCTCGAGGCTGAAGAAGACGATCGTCGACACCGATCCGAAGTCGAGCCGGGCGAGGGCGTCGTCGACCTGCGACGTCGTGACGAAGGCCATCACCTCGCCGCGCAGGCCCTTCGCGGCGAAGCCGAACTTCGCCGGGTCGTAGGGGAGATCGGCGACGGGCGACGGGACGGAGGGTTCGGCGAGGGCTCCCGTGGGCGACGGGAGAGGCGACCCGTGATCGGACGGTGCCGGCGTCGGCGCTGGCGAGACCGCGGGCGATGGCGATGACGTTACGGAGGGAACCGTCCCGAGGCCCGACGAGCCGCACGCCACGAGGACCAGGGCGATGGCGGGGACCAGGGAGAGCGGCGATCGTGACCGCATTCGACCTGCTGCGACGGCTACGGCGCCGACGTGCCCTCGCGGCCGAAGTCGTCCTCGATCCGGACGACGTCGTCGAGCTCCGGCGTCGACACCTCGACGAGCTCGACCCGCTCGATCGCCTCGTAGCGGTGGCGCCGCCCCACCGGGACGTGGGCCGCATCGCCCGGTCCCAGCTCCCGGTTGACGTCGGTGCCGCCGTCATCCTCGAGCAGGAGCAGAAGCCGGCCACGGGTGACGAAGATCGTCTCGTCCTTGCGCTCGTGGTACTGAAGCGACAGCCGGCGCCCGGTCTCGATCGTGATGATCTTCCCGCAGTAGCGATCGGTCAGGGCCCAGATCAGCTCCTCGCCCCACGGCTTCGGGACGCGGCGTGGGATCGCCGCAGCCGGGTCGACCGTCACGACCCGCGGACCAGTCGCTCGCCCACCGCAAGCATCTCCTCGCGAAGGTCGGCCGTGGTCGCCTCCGTGTAGACACGGACGAGCGGCTCCGTGCCGCTGGTCCGGATCAGGAGCCACGTCCCGTCGTCGAGGAAGAACTTGAAGCCGTCGTTCGTCCCCAGCGGCACCGTCCGGGCGATGGCGTGCCCGTCGAGGTGGCTCGGCGCTTGCTCGCGCAGGTCGACGAGCAGCCGCTGCTTGGTCTCGTCATAGATGGATCGCTCGACATGGACGTCGATCCGGCGATAGAACGACGGCCCGGCCAGCTCGTGGAACGCGGCAAGGGCGCGCGAGACGGGCCAGCGGCCCGCCGCCTTCTCGGCGAGGAACAGCTCGAGCAGCATCAGGTCGGCGTAGATCCCGTCGCGCTCGGGGAGATGCATCCCGAACCCGAACCCACCCGACTCCTCGGCGCCGAGCATCGCGCCGGTCCGGATCATCTCCGGGCCGATGAACTTGAAGCCGACCGGCGTCTCGTGGACGTCGATCCCGTAATGCCGCCCGAGGTGTTCGGCCATCGACGTGTTGTTGACGCTGACCACGACGGGCTGGCGCAGCCTCCGATGCTCAGCGAGGTGGTACATCAGGAGCCCGGTGACCTCGAGCTGGTGGATGAACCTCCCACGCTCGTCGGCAGCGCCGGCCCGGTCCGCGTCGCCGTCGAGGAGCAGGCCCAGGTCGTAGCCGCCGCCGGCGATGGTCGCCAGCGCCGCATCGACGTTCGGCCGGATCGGCTCGGGGTTGATCCCGCCGAAGAACGGGTTGCGTTCGTTGTGGATCTCGGTGACCCGGATCCGGCCACCGCCGAGGAGCCGCGGCAGCCAGGTCGAGCCGGCGCCGTAGAGGGGTTCGACCAGGACCGACACGTCCGCCGCCTTCAGGGCGTCGAGGTCGATCGTCCGCCCGACGAACTGCTCGTAACCGGGGAACGGGTCGAAGCGCTCGACGAGACCGGCGGCTTCGGCATCCGCCAGCGGCCGCCGCTCGATCGCCGCGCCACCGTTCTCGGCGATCGCCGCCTCGATCACGCCGAGGATCTCGGCGCCGGCCGCCGCACCGGTCGGTGCCTTGACCTTGAAGCCGTTGTCGGTCCACGGGTTGTGCGACGCCGTGATCACGATCCCGGCCGCGGCGCCCCGCTGGACGACCTCGAAGGAGCTCATCTGGGTCGGGACCGCGGCGACGGCGAGGAAGACCGGGATGTCGTGGGCCAGGAGGACCTCGGCGGCCGCGGCGGCGAAGTGCTCGGAGGCGAACCGCCGATCGAATGCGACGACGACGCCCTTGGCCTCGTC
Organism: Chloroflexota bacterium; assembly: GCA_005882635.1. Lineage (GTDB taxonomy): Bacteria > Chloroflexota > Limnocylindria > Limnocylindrales > CSP1-4 > CF-46. The sequence continues at coordinate 8,328 of VBFG01000057.1, forward strand.
GCCCCGACCGACCACGTACCGCGCGACGCCGTCGGCGCAGCGCCGGACGTTCTCGAAGGTGAACTCATCCGCGACCCGCGCGCGCCAGCCATCGGTTCCGAACACGATCGTCGTCGGCGTCGGCGGCCGAGCGATGATCGTCACGCGCTGACCTCCTGGTGCGCGACGCGGTCCAGCAGCGCCTGAACCTCGTCGGCGAGATGGCGGGCGCCGGTGAGGTGCGCCCAGACGCCGTCGGCGACGATCGTCCCGTCGGACGATCCCGCGATCGCGTGGCCGGACTCCACGACGAGGTGCCCGCCCGCCGTTCGGACGACGAGGTCGTCGGCCCCGACGTGGAGCAGCTCGCCGCTCTGGACGACACGCCCCGTCGCCCCGTCGACGCGATCGCCGGCCATCGCCGCGAGCAACGCGGTCCAGCTGCCGAGATCGCTCCAGCCGACGTCCATCGCGCCCATCACGACGCGATGGTCGGAGGCCGCTCCTTCCATCACCGCCTTGTCGATCGAGATCGGCGTGATCCGGTCGTAGGCGTTCTTGAGGGCGAGCTCCGACCCGACGGCCTGGTCGATCAGCATCGGCAGCGGCGTGAACTTCTCGAGCGCCTCCCGGATCGCCCGTCGTCGCCACAGGAAGATGCCGGCGTTCCACGAGACGTCGGGCATGCCGAGCAGCTCGCGGGCTCGCTGCTCGGTGGGCTTCTCCTCGAACGCCTGCAGTCGATGCGCCGAGAGTCCGTCGATGACCTGGCCCTGAAGGAGCTCCGGGACGAGATAGCCGTACTCGGTGGCGGGACGGGTGGGCTGGATGCCGAGCGTCACGAGTGGGTCCTCGATGCCGAAGCTGCCGGTCGCGAGGCTGCGGCCCGCCCGCTCGAGCACTCCCTGGAACACCGGCTCGTCGGTGATCCAGTGGTCGGCCGGGAGGACGGCCATGACCTCGTCGTCAGGCCGGTCGATCATTCGCGATGCCAACGCGATCGCGGCCGCCGTGTTGCGACCCGCCGGCTCCACGATGAGGTGGATCGCCGGGGCCTGCTGCTGGACCATGTGCCCGAACTTCCGGTCGGTCACGCAGAAGATGTCGCCGGGATCCTCGACGAGCGGCAGGATCCGGGCCACCGTCCGCTGCAGCAGCGTCTCGTCGCCGACGAGCGGGAGGAAGGGCTTCGGGCGCTCGGGCTTGCTGAGCGGCCACAACCGGGTTCCGCCGCCGCCGGCCAGAATCACCGCGTACATCCGGGCCAGTGTACCGGCGGGCCGCCCGTCTTCCGACCCCGACTGAAGTCCGGTCTCGGTCCCTCAGAAGCTCGGCGGCGTCGAGCAGAACAGGACCACCGTGCGGCCTGGGCCCGGGTTGCGGTTGCGGTGGGGCTGACGGGACGAGTGCGTGATCGTGTCACCCTCCTGAAGGATGTGGTGCTCGTCGCCAACCCACAGCTCCAGGCGCCCCTCCAGGACGAGGACGACCTCCTCGTCCGATTCGTGGGTGTACGCCTCGTCGCCGGTCCCGCCGCCCGGCTCGATCGTCGAGAGGATGACCTGGAGACGGCCGGCCGTCGGATGAGTCAGGAACTCGTCGACGGCACCGAGCCCGGGGTACGCGACCCGCCGCCGGTCGGCGACGCGGACGACGCGGCCCACCGCCGCAGGCTCCGCGAACAGCTGGGCGATCGACTGATCGAGCGCACGCGCGATTCGCTGGACCGACGCAATCGAGGGGCTGGCGACGCCGCGCTCGACCTGCGACAGGAAGCTCTCGGTGACCCCGGCCCGCGACGCGAGCTCACGGAGCGTTGCGCCGTTGGCGACCCGGAGCGTCCGGATCCGAGCACCGAGGTCGATCTCGCCATCCGTCGCCGCGCGACCCGGAGTCGAGCGGGTCGCCGTCGCTCCGCCGCCCGGTGGGTCGGGCTTCCGCGTGTCCGTGTGGAACGCCGGTCGAGTCGACATCGGCTGAAGTGTACCTTCAGTTCATCATTGACTGTCACATCGGCCGTCCGTACGATGACCGAAGCGCTGCTGAAGGAGCGCTGCAGGAGGAGTCCCGATGGATCCATGGCCGACGCGGACGGCCGGGCGCAAGGTCGCCTGCCTCGCGGTAACCGTGCTCATGCTTGCGGGGTGCACATCGGGGGCCAACGCGACGAACCCGCCGTCGCCGACGGGCTCCACCGCGCCGGTCGCGTCAGTGGCCCCTCCCTCGTCGACACCGGCTCCGACCGAGATCCCGCCCGACAAGGTCACCGGGTCGTTGTCGGTCCTCGACTGGTCCGGATATGACCAGGAGATCTTCTGGCAGGACTTCAAGAACACCTACAAGAACGTCAACTTGTCGTTCGAATTCGGCAGCTCTGACGCCGACATCTACGGGAAGATGAAGGCAGGATCCGAAGCGGACGTATTCCATCCGTACACGGGCTGGCTGCAGTTCTACGTCGACGAGGGGCTTGCCGCCGAGATCGACACGACCAAGCTGAAGAACTGGGACAAAGTCCCCGACTCGTTCAAGAAGATCGGCCAGATCAACGGCAAGCAGTATTTCGTCCCCTGGGACTGGGGGTTCACCTCGATCCTCTACCGGACGGACAAGATCAGCTCGGTCGACAGCTGGGCGATCCTGTTCGATCCACATTACAAAGGCCACCTGTCGATGTGGGACGACGGCCCTGGCGCAGTGACCGTCAGCTCCTACGTCCACGGCTACGACGAGACGAACATCTCCGCCGATCAGCTCTCGGCCATCAAGGCTGAATGGTCGCGACAGGCAAAGCTCAACAAGGCGTATTGGACCGCCGAGGCAGACCTCGACCAAATGGTCCAGTCCGGCGATGTCTGGGCGGCATATGCCTGGCAGGGCGCGTTCGCGACGCTCAACGGCCAGGGAGTGCCCGTGGCGTACGCCAACCCGAAGGAGGGGCGCAACTCGTGGGTCGGCGTGTACGGCGTCCGCAAGGACGACCCGAACTACGACCTTGCGCTCCGGTTCCTGGACGAGAAGCTCGGCACGCTGACCGGCCAGAACCTCGTGACGAACTACTTCTACGGCGATGCCAACGGCGACGTCATGAGCGGGATCGCGGACCCGTCCCAGGCCAAGGCGTACACGAACAGCGCGACCGGGGCGACCCCGACGCTCCTGGCCCAAACGTTCTCGATCAACGATCCTTCCATCCTCCAGCACACGAACTTCACGCCGAACCTGACGAGTCAGCAACGGGACGACTGGACGGCGATGTGGACTGAGGTGAAAGCCTCGCAATGAGTCGATCGACGCCGCTGGGTTGCCGCGGACGCGGCCGACCGGCGTGACGTCGACATCGGGCTTGGATTCATCCGGGGCGAGCCGCCGCTCGCTCCCCTCCGGGCCGGTCGATCATCGTCGAGGCGCGTTCTGGTTATTGCTCAGCCCACCATCGATCGCCCTCGGAGTGTTCCTGATCGCCCCGGTCGTGCTCATGGCGACGGTGAGCTTCCGGGCCGATCTCAGCGGCGACCTGCTCGCCCCCTTCAGTCCGACGCTGAAGCAGTACCAGCAGGCATTCGCCGGAGAGGGGTACTGGCGGCTGCTCGGGATCTCAGCGCTGACCGCGTTCGGCGTCGCTGCGATCGCGACCATCGCGGCATACCCGGTCGCCTACTTCCTGGCGTTCAGGGCGGGCCGCCGCGCCGCGCTCTATCTCATCCTCCTGCTCGTGCCGTTCTGGACCAGCTACCTCCTCAGGGTCATGGCCTGGAAGCTCATGCTCGGTTCGGAGGGGGTCGTCAACTCCGTCCTCATCGCCGCGGGCGTGATCCAGGCCCCGCTCGATGCCCTGCTCTACAACCGCGGCGCCGTGATCGTGACGCTCATCTACGTCTGGATCCCGTTCGCCGCCCTGCCGATCCTCGCCGGGCTCGGCCGGATCGACGTTCGGCTCCACGAGGCCGCGGCGGATCTCTACGCCGGTCCGTACGATCAGTTCCGGCGGGTGACGTTGCCCTTGAGCCTGCCCGGTGTCGTGGCGGCCTTCTTCATGGTCTTCATCCCGACCGTCGGTGAGTACGTGACGCCCCTTCTCGTCGGGGGCACCGGCGGAACGATGTACGGCAACATCATCCAGGACTTCTTCACCCGGGCAGCGAACTGGCCGATCGGCGCGGCGCTGTCGGTGATCATGCTGACCGCCACACTGGCCCTCGTGATCGTGGGCCTCCGGCTGGTCGATCCTCGTCGCCTCCTGGCCCGATGATGCGTGGACCGATGGGCAGCTGATGGCCACGCCCACCGCACGACAGGCCCGCCGCGGCTTCCCGATCATCCGCGGCTACTACTGGCTCATGATCGGGCTGCTCTATCTGCCGATCGCGATCCTCTTCGTCTTCTCGGTCAATGCCAACACGACGCTGACGTTCCCGCTGAAGGGGTTCACCCTGGGCTGGTACGCGAGGGTCGTGTCGACGCCGGCGCTCCTCCACGCCATCGGCAACAGCCTGATCGTCGCCGTGGCGAGCAGCCTGGCCGCGACGATCCTCGGGTCGATGCTGGCGGTCGTCCTCAGCCGGTTCGAGTTCCGCGGCCGAGGGGCGCTGACCGGCCTCGCGATGCTCCCGCTCATCGTCCCGTACGTCGTCCTGGCGGTCGCCCTGCTGATCCTCTTCCGCGCGGCCGGCATCTCCCTGTCCCTGATGACGGTGTCGATCGCTCACGTGGTCGTCGCTTTGCCCTACACCACCCTGATCGTCCTCGCTCGCCTGATCGGCTTCGACCGCCAGCTCGAAGACGCATCGATGGACCTCGGCGCCAGCTACCTCGCGACGATCCGATTGGTGATCCTGCCGATCGCCGCGCCCGCCATCGTTTCGGCCTGGCTGACGGCGTTCACGGTCTCGTTCGACGAGTTCGCGCTCGCCTTGTTTCTCGCCGGGCGCGATCCGACCTTCCCGGTCTACCTGTACGGGCAGCTCCGGTTCGCCCAGACGCTGCCGATCCTCATCGCCACGGCGGTCCTTCTCATGGCCGCGACCCTCGGGCTCCTCGTGATCGCCGAGACGATCCGTCGACGTTGATGGCTCTGGGAGCCGTCGGCCGAGGCGGCCCTGCTCGGCAGCCAAGCGGCGGTGGCGAGTGATCTCGGGCGCGGTGCGCTAAGCGGCGGATACCGGCTCCGGCTGGGCGATCCCCGCGTCGGCGGCGAGCAATGCGGCCTTGTCGGTTCGCTCCCACGGCAGATCGAGGTCCGGCCGGCCGAAGTGGCCGTACGCCGCGGTCTGGCGGTAGATCGGCCGCCGCAGCTCGAGCGCGGCGATGATCGACGCCGGCCGGAGGTCGAAGTGACGATCGATCAGCCGCTGGATCTCGGCATCCGGGATGTGCCCGGTGCCGAACGAGTCGACCGACAGCGAGATCGGCCGGGCGATCCCGATGCCATAGGCCAACTCGATCTCGAACCGGTCGGCGAGCCCGGCGGCGACGACGTTCTTGGCGACCCACCGGGCGGCGTAGGCACCGGACCGGTCGACCTTGGTCGGGTCCTTGCCGGAGAAGGCGCCGCCACCGTGGCGGGCCATCCCGCCGTAGCTGTCGACGATGATCTTGCGGCCGGTCAGCCCGGCGTCGCCCATCGGCCCACCGGTGACGAATCGGCCGGTCGGGTTGACGTGCATCACGGGGTCGGTGTCGCGGAGCTCCGACGGGATCGACGGCCGGATCACGGCGTCCACGACCTCCGACCGGAGCCGCTCGGCGCGGACATCCGGATCGTGCTGGGCCGACACGACCACCGTCCGGACGCGCTTCGGGACGCCGCGGTCGTACTCGACCGTCACCTGGGTCTTGCCGTCGGGACGGAGATAGGGCAGCTGACCGCTCCGCCGGACCTCGGCGAGGCGGCGCGCCATCCGGTGCGCGAGCGCGATCGGGAGCGGCATCAGCTCGGGCGTCTCGCGGCAGGCGAAGCCGAACATCATCCCCTGGTCACCGGCACCGAGCTCGCCCGCGCCGGCCGCGTCGTCGCGGACCTCGAGGGCCGCGTTCACGCCCTGGGCGATGTCCGGTGACTGGCCCTTGACCGACACGAGGGTGCCGCACGTCTGGTAGTCGAAGCCGTACTCGGCCTTTGTGTAGCCGATGTCGCGGACCGTGTCGCGGACGACGGCCTGGAAGTCGATGTAGGTGTCGGTCGTGATCTCGCCGAGGACGAGGACCAGGCCGGTCGTCGTCGCCGTCTCGCACGCCACGCGGGCGTCCGGGTCCTCGCGGATGATGGAGTCGAGGATCGCGTCCGAGATCTGGTCGCACATCTTGTCGGGGTGACCCTCGGTCACCGACTCGGACGTGAAGAGGTACTGCGACGCGTCGACGATGCTCGTCATGGACTCCTCAGCGGACGTTCC
>VBFG01000173.1 GCA_005882635.1 Chloroflexota bacterium
CGCGGTCGTCGCCGTCCTGCTCGGCACCGCCGCGTTCGCCGGCCTCGGCCTGCTGCTCGCCGGCACTCTTCGCGCGGAGACCGTCTTGGCCGTCGCCAACCTCCTGTTCCTCGGCTTCCTGGTCGTCGGCGGCGTCATCGTCCCGATCGAACGGCTGCCGGGACCGCTCGCCGCCGTCGGTGCGGCCTTGCCGGCCGCGCCGCTGTCGGAGGTGTTGCGGTTCGCCCTCGGGTCGGGCGGCCCGGCCATCGCGGACCCGACCGGCTCGGTCGTGCTGCTCGGCGCGTGGGCGATCGGAGCCCTCGCCACCGCTTCGGCGACGTTCCGCTGGGAGTAGCGCGAAGCCCGGGTGCCTCCGCGTTGGCGACGTCTGACCCCCTCGGTCGAGCCCGAGGTCGTCCTGGGGACGGCTCACGGCAACGGGCACCAGCGTCTTGGATGGCTCAGGGCCATCGGCAGAACGATGACAACGGCGCGCCCGAGGGCAGCCGGAAAAGGGATGAACCCCGGGCGGTCGGACCCGGGGTTCAGGTGAATGCGATGGTTGCGGGGGACGGATTCGAACCGCCGACCTTCGGGTTATGAGCCCGACGAGCTGCCGCTGCTCCACCCCGCGACGGCCAATGGTATGGATGGGGGCGACGTCGGTCAAATGGCGGGCTGCGGTCGCCGCGCCGGGACACGAGATCGGGGTACGGAAGTCACCGGGCTCGCCCGGACCAATGATCGGGTTGCCTGCGCGCACCAGGCGGCGCACCGTGCCGGACATGTTCGGACGCCACCGCACCCACCCGGACCAGGACCTCGCGGTCGTGGCCCAGGCGTTCCACGACGGCCTCGCCCGCTCGACGGTGACCCGTCGCACCGATCCGCCGCGGATCGACCCACGCAACCTGCGCGGCCGGCTGTCGGCGTCGCCGTCGATCGGCCTGCGGGCGCGCCTGGACCGCCGCTTCGACCGACGACTGAGCGCGACCTGACCTAGGCCGGGGCCGCGGCCATCGTCGCGGCCCGTTCTCGCAGCCGCGGCCAGCCGACGACGAACGCCGCGCCGGACACGACGGACATCACCACCGCGAACAGGTAGAAGGGCAGCCGGATGTCGATCCCCGCGGCGGCGCCGGCCGCGAGCGAGGCAACGACGAAGGCCAGGGTTCCGGATGCACCGACGATCCCCTGCGCCGTCGAGGACCGCCCGACCGGACTGCCCGACGCGATCACGGTGTAGACCGCCGGGCCGCCGACCGCCGCGCCGGTCGACTCGACGAGGATCAGCGGCACCGACAGCAATGGATCGCGGATGACCGTGTACGCCAGCGCCGCGGCGACCGGCAGGCTCGTTCCGGCAACGAGGAACGGGGTGAGGCTGCTCCGATCGACCCGCCGGCCGAACCACGGCGACAGGACGAGGATCGGCAGGGCGAACATTGCGAAGGTGAACCCGATCAGCTCGAGACCGGCCCCCAGCCGCTGGAGGTAGAGCGACCAGATCACCTCGTACGTCCCGAAGGCGAATGACCCGCCGATCGTGAACAGGATCGCGGAGATGAGCCAGCGGTTCACCAGCGACGCCGGTGCGGCCGCCGGGCTGTCGGAGGCAGCATCGCCGCCCTCCGAGGCTCGCGCCGACCGGGCCTGAAGGTGGTCCGGCTGCCCCCCCATCTCCGTCAGCTCGAGTGGCCGGGATCGCTCACCGACGGCGTGCGGCTGTTCGCGAACGCGGATCGCGATGGCGGCCGCCGCGAGGAACGTGGCGAGCGCCCCGAAGACGAAGATGAACGCCACGCCACCGAACACGCTCGCGCCGACGCCCCCGATCGCCGGCCCGAGCAGCAGGCCGCCCATCTGCGCGGCGCCGTACATGCCGAACGCCTCGCCTCGTCGGTCGGGCGGCGTCGCGTCCGTGATGTAGCCGCGCGCCGCCGGGTCGTACATGGCGGTCGCGAGGCCGGCTGCCGCGCGAAGGATGGAGAATGGCACGACGCCGACGAAGACGAGCGGCAGGAACATGAACACCCCGGCCGAGATGTTGCCGATGACCATGAGCGGAACCCGCCGTGTCCGGTCGGCCAGCCAGCCGAAGATCGGCTCGCCGATCAGGCGCGCGGCGGGCCACGCAGCGACGACCACCCCGAGCGTCTGGAGCTCCACGCCATGCGCGGTGAAGTACAGCGGCATGACCGGGAGCAGCGCCCCGAAGCCGAGCCACACGATCAGCTCCGCCGCGAGGAGCGGGAGGATCGCCTGCCAGCGACGGGTCCAGGCGACGATCCTGGCGAGGACTTGGCCCGGATGGACGCGCATCGGCCGCCATCCTAGGCGCGACGGTCTCGAAACGACCCCCGCGTATCATCGCGCGGTGCCTGGCTCGAACGGCAACGCGCTCACGCCCGGCTTCGCACCGACTACGCGAAGGGGAGCGATGAGCGGTCCGATCGGCCTGCACGGAGGGGGCGAGTACCTCGACGGCGACGAGCCGTTCCTCGACGCGCTGCTCGCGGCGGCCGCCCGGTCCGCGGCGCGACGACTCGCCGATTTCGACGTCACCGGCCATTCCATCGGCGCGCCGGCGACGACGATCCGCATCGTGGTGGTCCCGACCGCGGCCAGCCGCGGATTGCCGGATCGCGCGGCGTCGACGGGGATCGAGGCGTTCGAGCGTCGCGCGGTGACGGGCGGTCTGGCCGTGCGCGTCGACGCCGCGCGAGTCGTGGACGCCGCCTCCGCGGCCGACGACGAGATCGCCGTCCTGATCGCGGCCGCTGACCTGGTCCATCTCCCGGGCGGCGATCCGGATCTGGTCCCGACCATCCTCGATGGAAGCCAGGCGCTGGCCGCGATCCGCCGCGCGTGGGAGCGCGGAGCGGTCCTCGCCGGGGCGAGCGCCGGGGCCATGGCGCTGGCCGAGTGGACCTGGACGCCACGGGGTGGGATGCGCGGCCTCGGCTTCGTTCGTGGCCTGGCGGTCGTTCCGCACTACGACGACATCCGTCGGACGACGTGGCAGCAGACGATCGACCGGCTGGCGCCGGGCGGGATCGGCTACCTCGGCCTCGACGAGCGGACCGGCGTGATGGCCGAGACGAACGGCAATCAGCCGCGACGTTGGCTCGTCTCGGGACCGGGTGCGGCGTGGTGGTTCCCGCGAGGGGGCGGCGAGTCGCTCGTTGCCCACTCCGGCGAGGTCCTCCGCCTCCCGAACTAGGGCTGTCGCAGACTTACCGACGCCTTACACGGCGCTGTGGACCGCGTGCTCAGGAGACTCGAAGGTGGCTCGACTCGGGGCCGCCCCGACCAGCATCGACACCTCCACGGCTCGAGGTTCACGACGATGACATCGACGCTCCGCCGGATCACCGTGACGGCCGCCGCCGTCCTCCTCCTCGGCCTTGCGGCCGTTGGCCTCGTCGAGGCCGGCGTCGCGATCGGCTCGAACGCGCCGCGGTCCGTTCCGGTCGGCTCCTCCAGCTCGTCCGACGATCCGGCCCTCGCCGCGGACATCGACGCGCTCCTGGCCGCCGACCAGACGACGGCGCCGACCGCAAACGCGCCCTCGAA
>VBFG01000174.1 GCA_005882635.1 Chloroflexota bacterium
CCGCCGCCCGAGCCCGATCGTGCCGAGCCCGATCGTCGCCACGACCGCCAGCAGGGCCGGCCAGAACAGGTAGAACTGCTCCTCGACCCCGAGCGACCAGAAGTGCAGGAGCGGGGACGGCGGCAGGTCACTCGCCAGGTAGTCGGTTGCCTGGAAGGCGAAGCGCATGTTCGAGACGTAGACCGAGGCCGCCGCGGCATCGCCGGCGACGTCCGGGACACGCAGCGGCGGGAGCAGGATGACCGACAGGACGAGGGTCCCGGCGATCGCGACGAGCGCCGCCGGCAGGAGCCGTCGGGCGCGGCGGGCGTAGAACTGCGGGAGGTCGATCCGCCCGTTCGCGCGCAGCTCGCGAACGATCAGGCCGGTGATCAGGAAGCCCGACAGGACGAAGAAGACGTCGACTCCGACGTAGCCGCCATAGACCTTCGGGATGCCCGCGTGGTAGGCGAGGACGAGGCCGACCGCGACGGCGCGGAGGCCTTCGAGCTCGGGGCGGAAGTCGCCGCCGGCCCGGGCGTCGTCCGGAGACGCGCCGCTCACCGGCCGTCGCGGTGCTGGGTCACCACGGCGTCCGGTTTACCACGCCGTCGCGGTCGTTGCCTCGCTGATCCCCTGCGCCTCGAGCCAGCGCTCGGCGTCGATGGCCGCCTTGCAGCCGTCGCCGGCCGCCGTCACGGCCTGCCGGTAGCGATGGTCGTGGACGTCGCCGGCGATGAACACGCCGTCGACCTTCGAGCCCGTCTCGTCGTGGACGACCAGGTAGCCCTTCTCGTCGACGTCCAGCCAGTCCCGGAAGACCTCGGTGTTGGGGCGGTAGCCGATCGCGATGAACAGCCCCTCCATCGGGACGTCGGTCAGGTCGTTCGTGGCTATGTTCCGCAGCCGGAGGCCTTCGACCTTGGCCCCGCCCAGGACCTCCTCGACCGAGATGTTCGTGTGGACCTCGATCTTCGGGTTGTCGTACGCCCGGTCGACCATGATCTTCGACGCCCGGAAGGAGTCGCGGCGGTGGAGCAGGTGGACCTTTGACGCGAAGCGGGTCAGGTACGTCGCCTCCTCGAGGGCCGTGTCGCCGCCGCCGACCACCGCGATCTCCTTGTCGCGGAAGAAGAAGCCGTCGCAGGTCGCGCACGCGGAGACACCGCGTCCACGGAGCCGCGTCTCGCTCTCGAGTCCGAGCCACAGCGCCGACGCCCCGGTCGCGACGACGACCGAATCGGCTCGATATTCGATGCCGCGCGCCCAGATCCGGAACGGACGCTCGGAGAAGTCGACGCGCTCGACGTCGACGTCGTAGATCCGGCTTCCGAACCGCTCGGCCTGCTCGCGGAACTTCGCCATCAGCTCCGGGCCGAGGATGCCCTCGGGGAAGCCGGGATAGTTCTCCACGTCGCTCGTGATCATCAGCTGGCCGCCGGGGACGACCCCGGCCAGGACGATCGGCTCGAGATTGGCTCGCGAGGCGTAGATCGCCGCGGTCAGGCCGGCCGGCCCCGACCCGATGATCAGCAGCTTCGTCCGGTGCTCGTCGCGATCGCCACCGTCATTCGGCCCGCCGGCGCCGGGTCGCTTGGCCCGCGGCAGCTCGACGGCCGTCGGCGGGGCATTGAAGGCGATCGGTGCGCCGAACGAGACCGGGCCGCCGGAATTGCCGTTGGCGGAGTCCCCACCACCGAAATCGATCGTCAGGCCGGCGAAGGGGTCGGCCGCTTTCGGTTCGTTCTTGTCGTCGTCGCGCTGGGTCATCGGGCCGATCCTAGCATGATCCCGATACCCCCGGGGGGTATCGACCCGGCGCGGACAGACGGCGGTCGGGCACACTCGCCCCGTGCCGAAGCTGTACGCGCTCCATCAGGCCCTCTTCTCGTTCGGCGGCGACGCCTGGATCGAGGACGACGCCGGCAACCGCTTGTTCGAGGTCGACGGGAAGACCTTCACGATCGGCCGAACACTCGACCTGCTCGACCCCGCGGGGAACCTGCTCTACACGCTCCACCAGCCGGTGATGACGATCCGGGCGAAGTTCGAGATCAGCCGGAGTGGCGCCGTCGTCGCGACGATCGAGAAGGCGCTCTTCTCGATGTTCGCTGACACGTTCACCATCACCCTCGCCGACGGCGGCCACCTCGAGGCGAAGGGCGACTTCCTCGACCACGAGTTCGTCGTCACCCGGGACGGGACCGAGGTCGTCTCGGCGTCGCGGGCGTGGTTCAGCATGCATGACACGTACGGCGTCCGGGTCGCCGACGATTTCGACGATCCACTGGCCCTGACGATCGTGATCGCCATCGAGCAGATGGAGCGGCAGGAGCGCCAGCGCCAGTCGACAAGCGCGCTCACGTAGTCAGATCTCGCGGGGCGCCCCGCCGCGACGCGCGTTACCGCGGTTGGTTCTCTCGAATGACAGCCAGCACAGCATTCGATGGCTAGCTGAGCCGCTCGCCGGCGATTCTCGATTGGTGTTAGCCATCAGAAGCTAACGGCGGGGTTCGTGAGGCCGGAGAGCGAATGGGTTCGATCGCGAAGGTCATCGTGGCTGTCGTCTGGGAAGAAATGGCGCCTGAACCATCCCCCGGATCGAGGACGCGTCCCGATCAGAGACCGCGGAGCTGCGGGATGATGTCGCGGCCGATCGCCTCGAGCTGCGCCGGATCGGAGACCGCGGCCACGCTGGCGATCACCGTCTGGGCGCCGGCGTCGGCAAGCTCCCCGAACCAGTCGACGATCTCGCTCGCCGAATGGCGCCCCAAGTTGATCGATTGGAGCGTCGAGCGCTCGATCTCGTCGGGGTTCCGACCGATCGACTCACAGTGCTCCCGCAGGACCTCGTACTTGTGGTGGATCTGCTCGGGCCCGCCGAAGACGTTCGTGGCGTCGGCGTACTGAGCGACGAGGCGGAGCGTCTTCCGCTCCCCGCCGCCGCCGATCATGATCGGGACGCGCGGCCGGGAGATCGACTGGGGCGAGTTCATCAGCCGCCGCGCCTGGTAGTGGCGGCCGTCGAAGCGGCCCTCCGTCCCGCGCTCGCCCTGCCACATCTGGTGGGCGATCTGGAGCGTCTCCTCGAGCATCTCGAAGCGCTCGCCCAGCGGCGGGAACGGGAAGCCGAGGCTGCGCGACTCATCCTCGTTCCAGGCGGCCCCGATCCCGAGCCAGGCGCGGCCGCCCGACAGGACGTCGAGGGTGGTCGCCGCCTTCACCCACAATCCTGGGTAGCGGTAGTGGACGCCGCCCACCATCAGCCCCAGCCTCGCCCGCTCGGTATGGCCGGCGAGATAGCCGAGGGCGGTCCAGCCTTCGAGCATCGGCTCCTCGGCCGGACCGACGCCACGGATCTGGAAGAAGTGATCCATCACCCAGATCGAATCGACGCCGATGTCGTCCGCCTGGCGGGCGACCCGGGCGAGCGTCGGCCCGATCTCCGGTGTGCCGCCGGGCCAGCTGAACGAGGGGATCTGGATGCCGAGCTTCACTGGGTCCTCCGGGCATCGACCCGCCTCGCGGTCGAGGCGGGGAGTGAGTTGCAAGATGCTACCCGCTTCGGCCGAGGCCGATTCCGCATGCGCTCGCGAGGACCCCCCACGCGGGAGTCGCCCTCGGAAATACGCCGCATGGATGATGCAGCACCAGCCGCCGGCCGGGCATCGTATGCATCAAGCCACCGTCCTCCCCAGAGAGGACGAGCCAAATCGGTCGGGTCCCCTGGGCACGGGGGACCGGACCGCATCCGCGGGATCATCCCACCGTCATCAGATCGCCCGTCGCGACACAAGCTGCGACGGGCGATCGGATTCCTGCCGGAAGGCGCGGACGGGCCGACGGGCGGACAATGATGGCGCCGCCCGCGTGCCGCTCACGAACCCGAGGCGCTTGCCGTGAAGTCCCTTCTCGCCGCC
>VBFG01000058.1 GCA_005882635.1 Chloroflexota bacterium
CATCCCGGAAGCAACCGCATCATCGTACGGGACGAAGTGGTCGGACTTTGTCGGCGACAACCGCGGACCGATGGCAAACGGAGGAACATACCGCTTCCATCAATCGATATATCAACTCCCGAACGGCACAACGACCGAATCTCATGTTGCCGGCATTTCGAAGCTTGTTGATGGATCCCAGCAGCGACAGGCAGACTTCTGGATCTGTGGCGGACAGAAGGCTAAGGTCCTAGGAGGACGCGATTTTGCCGTGTCCTGCAGCGCCAGCGACGGGCTGCTAGCCGCTGGCTCGTCTTCGTTGCTGGTGCAAGCACCCCCGGTCGGCTACGTCTTCAAGATCGAGGAACGAAATGGTCAGGCGCAGGTCGTTTCCCCCTTCGGCACCAAGTACCCGTCATACGAAGTGTGGCAATACGGTAATGGCGATCCGCGTCTGGTCGGCCGGCGCCAATTCCCTCATCGATACGTGGGGAATGGCGCCTCTCCCCTAGGAGCTGCGCTTAACCGATGCCTCGCTATCCTGCAATCGCCCGGATTGTGATGCTAGGAGGATTGCTGGCGTGGGTCGTAGCCGCATGCGGCCCTGGCCACCAGGGAGCAAGCGCGTCGGCTCCAGCAATGTCGACCGAGGCGAGCGAGTGGTGCGGCAGTCCGGACAATCGGACCGCGGTTGCTTTCGAAATGGATCTGCTCAGGATCGCGGAGCCCGCCCCAGGATGGCTGGATTCGCGCATCCGAGCCGCCGGATACCGACCGCTCGGGAGCGGCGGAACCTCTTGGGCTGTGGCGGTAGTCGCGTCACCCGGCATCTTGGATGAGTTTCGCCAGATCGATCAGGCGGCTTTTGCCGCTGCCTGTGAAGACGCGTTCTTGCGAGCACATCCGGCTTCTTCTAGCGGTTAGGCTCGATGCCGTAGAGCGCCAAGCCGTTCACGGTCCCGTCGGCTCTGCGTCGGCCAGAACGTCTGGTGATGGCGCCCTGGTGGCGGCATCGGCAGCAGGACCTCCCGTTCTCGAAATGTGTTGGGCAGGGCACGGAGGGCACGTGGAGCCGAACGAAGCTCAAAGGCGAAAGTCACGCCTAGTACTTGGTGCAGAGCAAGCCAATCGACATCTATCCCATGGCTTGGCAGTTCCTGACGAGTGCCGGGCTCGGCACATGTCAGGAAGTCGCGCCGAACTGCGGTCTTGGTGGCGCGTGGTCGGTGCCGGAAGCGCCGATTCGGACCTTGTGACGAATCGTGTATCGGCCGGCTTGGCCGCCTCCTAGCGGAACCGCTCTGAAAATGCGAGATCGGACGAAGGCTGCGTTGGGGTGGCTCAGGGGACCTGTCCTCGCGTGATCTGGGTCGGTTTCGACCAAATCGGCGCCTAGCGTCGATCTGAGGCAGGGAGGCCCAGAATCGAATAGCTGATAAGTGTGCCCGTTTGTATCGGCCCGCCACGCTTGTAGCACTGCGCAGACGGCCAGAGACTTACGAAACAGCTGCTCTACCGCTGAGCTATGTCGGCGCCGATCAAGAATAGCCGATGCTCGATTAAATCAGCTGTTCGCCCTCGTGCAATCACGCTTGAGATCATGCTCAGACACGTAGCACTACGCTCGAACAGCTGATAACTGTCAGGACTCGGAAGTCGAGACTCACACCGATACGAGAACGGTCGTTCGATACCGGCACCGCCCTCGGCCCGGAGCTAAGAACCATTACCTGAGCAGACCTCGGACGAGTCGGACGAGGTCGGGCACCACCCGCACGCGCTCCGTGTTGCGCGGAGCCAGAGCAGACGATGAGGGCCGCCCAGAGTGCGAGGAGCGCGACGAGTAGCCCGAGGATAACGCCGCCGTCCGTGCGTTCAGGCTACGTCCACGCACCTTGAGCCACCGCACCGCCGAGACAGGCTGCTTTGCAACGGCGGTCCCACGAGCCATCGGCGGGGAAGACGCCGACGGGCCACTGTGACGGGGGATCGACTTACACCGGGATTCGAGGAGCAGGCAAGTTGCTCACGCGCTCCGTGAAGTCGAGTCGCCAGTCCGCTCGAGAAGTTTGACGAGCAGTCGTCGCAGCGTCCGGCCCTCACTGGTCGACAGGGGCCCCAACGTGGTGGCGTTGACCGTGACAGCCTTCGGGACGAGCTCATCGCGCAGCGACCGACCGCGGTCGGTGAGATGGATCCGACTGACGCGTCCGTCGCTAGGATCGGCGATACGGGTGACGAGTCCGTCGCGGACCATGCGATCGATGGTCCGGACCATGGTCGGTGGCTCGATCGCGACCACCCGCGACAGGTCGGCCTGGCTCATGCCATCCCGCGCCCACAAGAACATGAGCACGGCCCATTGACCGATGGCCACGCCGGCCGGTCGTATCTCCTCCGCGAGTTGATGAGCGATCGAACGTGCGACCCGATTGACGAGATAGCCGAGGCTGTCCTCGATCACGAACTCACCAGGGGCGGCGGTGTCGCCTGAGGTGTCGCCGTCACCCCGCCCCTGCGTCTGGGCCCGAGTCCGAACCGACCACTCGCTCACGCGTGAGAGGACTCGGCGTCGCGCACCTGGATGTAGCCGTCGATGCCCGCGATCCGGAGCAGTAGTCGCTGCACGGGATCGAACGTGGTGAGGACGGTCGCGGCGTCGACTCGCTCCGGCGCCGTCACGGAATACATATCGCCGCGCCAGCGGATGGTCCCGCCGCCCGCGGCGACCAGATTCCGGTACCAGTCGACCTGTGCGCCGAAGGCAAGCGCGATGATGAATCCGTCACTGCTGCGCCGGGCGGCCACCGGCGTGTGGTAGACGCGGCCAGTCTTCCGGCCGCGATGCTCGACCACCGCGAAGATCGGATTCCAGTGCTTCCCCGCGAGAGGCAGGGTGGCCGGGCTGATCAATCGGCTGATGCGCCACAAAACTCCGCCAAATCGCGGCTTGGGCGCCGGCCCCGCAGTCTCACGAAGCTCGGTGGTGGTATGAGTCGGTGATGCGCTGAGCGTCATCGCTGGGCTCCAATCCGTTAGCAAGCTATCTACCGGGGAACGATAGCATGCTAATGATCTGGCTGTCAATGGTGCGATGCGCGTGCGGTGCCCCAGGCGGTGCGCATGCCGATCCGGATCGCGGTTTCGACAGCGACCTCCGCGAGGCGGGTCTAAACGAAGCCGGCCTCGCCTTCGAGGAGCACGAGCGAGCCTCGACCCCGCGATGCCGCCTCGATGGCCGCCCCCAGCCGCGCGAGCTCTGCGTCCCTCCCGACGGGGGGCCCTATCTCCGGCACGTGGTTCACGTATAGCACGTACCCACACCCGCCAGCGCCTCATCGTGGCGGACGTATCCGCGCGTGCATAGTTATCAGCTCTACTGAGCGTGCGAGCGTCGGAATCAGCATCTGTAACGCTCTCCGGAGCCTCTGCGCACGCAAGACGCGACACGACGGTCACACGTCCGGGAGCCGATAGCCACCGACACCCTCCGGACCGACTCGGGGTCCCTGCGCCAGCTTGCGATCCGCTGGGTCGGGTCGCAGACTCTGGCCCTCGGCTCGGAGGGACCAGGCTTGGCGGATCGGGCAGGTTCGACCACGGTCCAGGTGCGGGCCGGCCGTTCTCGAGTGGGACCGGCCGCGCATGGTGGCGTCGACGGGGCTTCCGCTCCCCATGTCATCGGCCGGGCTCTTGAGCTCGCGGCGATCGAGCGCGTCCTCGATGCCGTCGACGACGGCCTCGCCGGCGTGCTCCTCGAGGGCGACGCCGGGATCGGCAAGACGACGCTCTTCGAGGCGGGTGTCAGCGCGGCGATCGGGCGGTCGTGGCACGTCCTCGCGGCGCAACCGACCCCGGGCGACGCCGACCTGTCATTCACCGGGCTGATCGATCTCTTCGACGGCATCGACGACGCCGTCCTGGCCGAGCTCCCGCCGCCGCAGCGACGCTCGCTCGAGGTCGCCCTCCTCCGGCGGGACAGCGAGGAGGCCGCGGAGCCGGGCGCCGTCTCGGTCGCGGCGGTCCGCGTCGTCCGGGCGCTGGCCCGGGTCCGACCGGTGCTGCTTGCGATCGATGACCTCCAGTGGCTCGACCGGCCCACCCGAAGGACCGTCGAGTTCACCATCCGCCGCCTCCAGGCGGAGCCCGTCATCGTCCTCCTGAGCCAGCGGCCCGTGTCCTCGCCCGTCGAGTGGCCGAGCTCCGCCGCCGGTTCGACAACCCAGACCGTGGAGTCGATGATCGCGGCCCTCGGCGGCGACGCGATCACCCGGCTCCGGGTGGGGCCGCTGTCCATCCAGGCCGTGTACCAGCTGCTCCACGAGCGGCTTGCCCTGACCCTCGGGCACCCGGCGCTGGTCCGGGTCCACGAGGCGTCGGGCGGCAATCCCCTCTTCGCCCTCGAGC
Source organism: Chloroflexota bacterium (assembly GCA_005882635.1). Lineage (GTDB taxonomy): Bacteria > Chloroflexota > Limnocylindria > Limnocylindrales > CSP1-4 > CF-46. The sequence goes on from VBFG01000058.1 coordinate 4,387, forward strand.
TGGCTCGGGCCCTCATCGAGAGCGGCGGCCGCGTCGTACCGGGACGCCCGTTGCCCGTGCCGGGCCGGCTCAATGACCTGCTCCACCAGCGTCTCGGCCGGCTCCCGGCCCGGACCCGCCGCGTCCTGCTCGGCGTCGCAGCGATGGCGACTCCCGGGCTGGACGAGCTGCGGCGCGCCTTCGACCTGCCACCCGGCCCGCGCCTGCCTGATGAGCTCGAGCGGGCCGAGCGGGCGGGGCTGATCGAAATCCGCGGGACCGTCGTCCGGTTCAGCCACCCGCTCCTCGCCTCGGTCGTGTACGCCACGGCCACGCCGGCCGAGCAGCGGCGCCTGCATCGACGCCTGGCGGAGGTCGTGGCCGACCCGGAGGCCCAGGCCCACCACTTAGCGCTGAGCACGGTCGAGCCCGACGAGGCCGTCGCCGCCATCCTGGATCGGGCCGTCGCGACGGCCACGGCCCGTGGCTCGACCGACGTCGCGGCGCAGTTCGCGGAGAACGCCTTCGCCCTCACTCCAGCGGACGGCGTCGGCGCCGCGCGACGGGCCCTCGTCGCGGGCTCGCTCGCCGTGGCCGCCGGCGACCAGGTCCGCGGCCGCGAGTTGTTCGCGCAGGCGCTCGAGGCGGCCGAACCGGGCGCCGAGCGGGCCGAGACCCTCCTTCGGATGGCCGAGGTGGCCGAGCCGCTTCAGGCGGGGATCGAGCTGTGCGACCGGGCGCTCGACCAGAGCGGCCTCGCCGGATCCCTCGAGAGCCGGCTGCACCGGGCCCGGGCCGGCCTCTCGTACTTCGTGGGGAACGTCGGTGACGCCCGGCAGCACGCCCAGATCGGGCTTCGGCTGGCCGAGGCGGCGGGCGATCCCGCGGCCGTGGCCATGGCCACGGCCGAGCTGGGCCATTGGACGTTCTGCGGCGGCGGCGGCGTCCAGCGCGAGCTGTTCGACCGGGCCGTGGACCTGGACCGATCCCCCGGGGCCCACGCGCCTCGGAGCCACCTGGCGAAGGTGCTGATGGATTCCGGAGAGCTGGGTGAGGCGCGGCCGATGCTCGAGCGCCTCGTGGCCGACGCGACGGCCGAAGGCGACCTCCAGGCCGCGGCGATCCACGAAGTCCACCTCGCGGAGCTCGAGGTCTGGGCCGGCAACTGGTCGACGGCCCTCGACCACGCCGACGAGAGCCTGCTGCTGCGTCAGCACGTCGATCGGCCGGCAGCGCCGCGCTACGTCCGGGCGATGGCCCTCGCCTGCCTCGGCCGGGCGGACGAGGCTCGGGCGGAGGCGGAAACCGGCCTGGCCGAGGCGGAACGGACCGACGACGTGGTCGACCGGATGCAGAACCTCCACGTCCTGGGCTTCGTTGAGCTCTCGGCCGAGCGGTACGGGCCGGCCCACGCCCACCTCGGGCCCGCGGTCGACCTCCTCCGGCCTCGCTGGAACCGGGAGTTCGGCGACGCCCACTTCGTGCCCGACGAGATCGAGGCGCTCATCGCCCTCGGCGACCTGGAGCGAGCGCGTGACCTCGTCGCCTGGATGGACGAGGTCGGCGGCAGCACGCGGCGGCCGTGGACCCTCGCCACCGGCGGCCGTTGCCGGGCCCTGCTCCTCGCCGCGGACGGGGACATCGAGGCAGCCAGTCGCGAGCTGGGGCGAGCGCTGGCCGAGCACGAACGACTGGCGATGCCGCTCGAGCTGGGCCGGACGCTCCTCGTCGACGGGATCGTCCAGCGCCGCCGCCGTCACCGGGCCGCGGCGCAGGCGGCGCTGCGGCGGGCCGAGGAGCTGTTCCGGCGGCACGGCGCGACGGCCTGGTCGGAACGGGCCCGCCGCGAGCTCGACCGGATTGGAGTCCGCAGCGGGCCACAGCACGACCTGACCCCGGTGGAGACGCGGGTCGCCGGCCTCGTCGCCGAGGGCCGGACCAACCGCGAGATCGCCGATCGGCTGTTCGTGAGCCACAAGACCGTCGAGGCCACCCTCACGCACGTCTACCGGAAGCTCGATATCCGGACGCGGGCCGAGCTCGCGGCATCCATCTCCCGGCCCGGGCCGGCCGCCGACGCGGGGGAAACCGACCCACCGATGTAGGGACTTCCCCGATTACGGGGGCTCTTGCCGCCCCTAGCGTGCCCGGTGTCGGGGTATCCCGACGACAGCCGGGATCGGGAGGAGAGCCATGAACAGCGCGGGACCGGCCGGTTCGCGGGTGCCTCCGGCCATCTCACGGTCGACGGCCTGGCCAGCATGGCCACGGGTGCGTACAGCCAATCGCTCGCCGGCAGCCTGACCGGCCACAGAGGCCCGTGGAGACGATGGGTTCGAGCAAGGAGGACGGTGGGATGACGGACAAGGCGACTCTGGACCAGCTGCGGGTGCCGGACGCGTCGTTCACGGGCGAGGTGGTCCGACCCGGGGACCCAGGCTACGAGGATGTCCGACGCGTCCACAACGCCAGCATCGACAAGCGACCGGCGCTGATCCTGCGGTGCCGCAGCACGGCGGACGTCGTGGCAGCCCTCGCCGTGGGCCGGGAGAGCGGCCTCGAGGTCGCCGTCCGGGGCGGCGGTCACAGCATCGCCGGGCGGTCGACCACCGACGGCGGCGTTCTCATCGACCTCTCGCCGATGAAGGGGATCGTCGTCAACCCGACGACGCGGACGGTGCGGGTCCAGGGCGGCGCGACCTGGCGCGAGCTCAACCGCGAGGCGGCGGTCCACGACCTCGCCACGACCGGCGGTGTCATCTCGTCGACCGGCGTTGCCGGGCTGACCCTCGGCGGCGGGCTCGGCTGGCTCATGGGCACGCACGGCCTGTCGGTCGACAACCTCATGGCGGTCGAACTCGTGACCGCCGAGGGCGAGGTCCTCGACGTCACCGAGGCTACCCAGCCGGACCTGTTCTGGGGCCTGCGCGGCGGCGGCGGCAATTTCGGGATCGCAGCGTCGCTCGAGTTCCGGCTCCATCCCCTGGGCACGGTCACGGCGGGACTCATCGCCCATCCGTTTGAAGCTGCCCGCGACCTCCTCGCGTACGTCCGGGAGTACACGGCCGGCGCGCCCGACGAGCTCGCTGTCATGCCCCTCCTCGTCCACGCCCCCGATGGCTCCGGGACCCGCCTGGCCGCCGTCGCGGTCTGCCACGCTGGGTCGCCCGAGCAGGCGGAAACGGACCTTGCGCCGCTTCGGGGATTCGGCTCACCGGTCCTGGCGCAGGTGGGCCCGATGCCCTACCCGGCGGTCAACGCGATGCTCGACGATGGCTTCCCGCGGGGCGCCCGCTACTACTGGAAGTCCGGCTTTGTGGCCGCCCTGGGCGACGGGGTCATTGATGCCCTCGTTGAGGGATTCGCCGCCTGCCCATCGGCGATGACCGGGATCGCAATCGAGCACTTCCACGGCGCCGTGACCCGGGTGCCCGTCGACGCGACCGCGGTCCCGCATCGGGAGGCGACCTTCAACGTCCTCATCGCGGGCGTGTGGAACGACCCGGCCGGAGACGAGGCGAATGCCGCCTGGGCCCGCGCCACGTACGAGGCCCTGGCTCCGTTCCTCGTGGGCCGCCGCTACGTCAACTACTTGAGCGCCGACGACTCGGCTGCGACGCCCGACGCGTATGGCGGCAACCTAACTCGGCTCGCCGAGCTGAAGCGTCGCTACGATCCAGACAACGTCTTCCGGCTCAACCAAAACATCAGTCGGGCCTGACGGGGCTCGCGAACGTCTGGCACCGGCGCGCCGTTCGCAGCGACGACTCGAGGCGATCTCGGCCGATTGGATCCCCGGTCGACGCGGTCTGGTCGAGGAAGGCTGCCGATGACCAGGCGGGCAGACATTCCTCGACTCCGGATCGGCCGACCTTCTTGCGAGTCGACGGGTAGTCGGGGTCGAGCGTTGAGATCGTGCGCCTGGGCTTCCGCGAGGTGGCCCGACCTGAACTCCCCGAGGTCCAGCGGCGTCGCGAGACCCTGCGGCGATGCAATGGCCAGGACCTCCGAACGGTATGGGCCACGCCCGGCCAATAAAGAGCTCCGCAACCGTCGCGAAACTGCGCAAGTCCCCGTTACTCAAGGGTGCGACCCGGTGGCTACCAACGCACATGATCGCGGGATCCTCTCGAGCACGTGCGGACGCTCAAATGCGAGACTTATCAGCTCTTCCACACTCAGAACGCTGAGAATCATCAGCTCTAAAAGGGCGCCTACGGTTTGTTGGGCCAACAGAAACAACGCGTTGGCCTGTTGGGCAGGCACCGTATCGTCGTCTGATGTGGGCGCAGGGCTCTTCGAGGAAGGTGGTGCCGACGAACCGCCGCGTCACGCTTAATTCGTTCTAGCGAGCGATTCAGAGCGGCCTGACCTCTGGATCTGCCGACCGTTTTGTGAGACGATTTCAGGTGTCCAAGGACGGTTTCGACGCTCGCGGCGCTTGGCGTCGATCCTAGACGGGCACGCCTCAAATCGAATAGCTGATAAGTGTGCCCGTTTGTATCGGGCCTCCACGCTTGTAGCACTGCGCAGACGGCCAGAGACTTACGAAACAGCTGCTCTACCGCTGAGCTATGTCGGCGCCGATCAAGAATAGCCGATGCTCAGGAACGTCAGCTATTCGCCATCGTGCGAGCACTCTCAACATCGTCCCCGAGACCCTGGCACAACGCTCGAACAACTGATAACTGTCGGGACCCGTTGTCAAGGTGCCCATGGAGACGGAGAACGGTCGTTCGATACCAGGCAACGCCCTAGGGTCGGATGCTCGAGAACCGACCCATCTCTGAGCGTACATGATCGACACAGGCGGCTTGCGATCACGGCTGGGCGGGGGCGCCCGCGCTCAGGCTTGACGAAGCCCGCGGCGGCGATACTGTGGTTCGGCCTAAGCGAGGAGGTTCTCGTGGCTCCGCCATTCGTTCGGCCGAAGACGCTCGATCGATTCGTCAACCCCCTCCTCGACAACATCCTGGTGCCTCTCGGATTGATCCCCAAGCGCCTCCAGATGTTGACTGTTAAGGGGTGGCGAAGCGGCGTCGCCCGAACCCGGCCGGTCATCGTCGTCGAACGCGCGGGTAGCCGCTGGCTCGTTGCACTCAATGGCCAGTCTGACTGGGTCCGCAGCGTCCGCGCCGACCCGCGAGCTCAGCTCCGACAGGGTCGGCGGATCGAGGCGGTCCGTCTCATCGAAGCGAGTCCCGAGGAGGGCCCCGCCGTGATAAAGGCCTACGTAACGGAGTGGAAGTGGAATCGCAGGTATTTCGACCACGGCCCAGATGACCCGCAGGAGGCGTTCGCCGCGGACATCGCCGTGCATCCCGCGTTTCAGGTCGAGACAATCTGACGGTCGTGCCGCGCCATCCACTTTTCACAGCGAGCGCAAAAAGACGGGTCGGCCGTGAAGGCGAGCTTGAACGTTCCGGTCACGACGTCCAAAGTCGGCCGCCGTCGAGTCGCGAGAGGTCGCTGTGCGCCACGCCAGCGACCTAACCTGAGGCGTAGTCGCGACCCTAGATCGTCTTCGGCCAACTTACGTGACTGCTCTGTCGGGATCGACGCTGACCACTTCGACTCGACGACCCTGGCCGGACTGGCCGATTGCCGCATGCGCGGCGCTGCCGATGACGATCTGGCCGTTCGCTCCTCTTTCCTGTACGGTCTCGTCTCGAACCTACGCCGTTCCACCTGCCGGCTGGCGGAGTCGGGTGCGATCCTCGGCAGGGTGACAGGCATTCGGCAGTCGACGGGAAAGAGAGGTGGGGACGTGGTCACAACGCGAACTGGCCAGCGGCTCAATGGCATGGACGTCGACGAGCTGCGGGAGTACATCGACGCTGTGACGGTCGATGCCACGCAGGCTGACCGCGATCCAACCGTCACGGCCCGCTGGGTCGGCGGCACCCGAGCCGAAGTGGTATCGACGCTGGGTGGGCCGCCCGTCTACATGGGCGGCGACGACGACCCGAGCGCGATGGGGATGTTGCTGCGGGCCCTCGCGGCGTGCGACGTCGAGGTGGTCGCCACCCGCGCAACGCTCCTCGGGATCGAGATCGAGGACCTGGCGATCGAGGCGAAAGGCTTTTTCAACGTCGCTCGCTACCTGGGTGTCGAGGCGCCGTCCGGTGCCGGGTACCAGCGCGCCTCGTACACCGTCCGCCTCAAGACGAAGGGGGGCGTGAGCCCTGAGCAGGTCGCCGACCTCAGGGCCGCACTGGAGGCCTCGCCCGTCGGCGAGACGTTCGAGCGGAGCGTCCCCGTCAGCTTCGAGTTCGACGTGACCTGACGTGAGCAAGCCTGCCCCTGCTGTGGTCAAACGGCCCGACCTGCCCGAGGTCGATTTCGCCTTCGACGGTTACCACAACTCCTCCCCAGCTTCGCGTTCGAGATGAGGGCGATGCCCCGCCGCTCCAGCTCCTCGATGATCCCGCCCTGCAGCTGCTCCAGCCGCTCCGGATCGCACGACGGGCGGACCGCGCTTCGGGCGTGCATCGTCAACTTCAGAACGAGCCTCGAAGATTTCGAGTCGCTGTTAACCGCGTGCCACGATCTCGGCGCGGAGCTGGCCTCCTCCGCCTGAGGCGGTTCGGCTACACCCCACGGGACAGCGTCCAACAAACGAGACGGGTAGGGAAAATGGCGAGACTGCAGCGAGGCCGATTTTCGGACCCAGATGACGTCCGGACGCTTCCCCACGGCCGCATCGACGTCGTCGAGCTCGACGACCGGGTCGTCGGCCGGATGACCTACGACCCGGGGTGGAAATGGTCGGTGGATGTCAAGCCAATCGCCGGAACGGACTCATGCCAGTTCCATCACTTCGGGGTCACCCTCAGCGGCCAGTTGCGAGCTCAGATGCGCGACGGGACCGAGCTCGAGATCGGGCCCGGTGACGTCTTCGAGATCCCGCCCGGACACGATGCCTGGGTGGTCGGTGACGAGCCATGGGTCTCCGTGGATTTCGAGGCCATGCGCGCGTACGGACGCGCCGAGCCCGCAGGCGGGCGGCGCACGCTGTTCTCGGTTCTCATGACCGACATCGTGGACTCGACCGCGCAGGCCGTCGCACGCGGCCCGGCCGCCTGGCGCGACATCGTCAGGGGCCACAATGAGCTGGCCGAACGGGAAATCGACCGACATGACGGACGACTGGTCAAGACCACGGGCGATGGTGTGATCGGCTTGTTTGATAGCGCTGAGCGGGCGGTCCGCGCAGGTGCAGCGCTTGGCGACGCGCTTAGACCGCTTGGCATCCGGGTTCGGGCGGGCGTCCATAGCGGCGAGGTTGAGATCGCCCCCGGGGACGTCCGCGGAGTCGCGGTCCACGCTGCTGCGCGGATCATGGCCCTGGCGCCTCCGGACGACGTGTGGGTCTCTGCGACCGTGCGCGAGCTCGTTGACGGGACGGGGCTCGAGTTCGTGGACCGTGGACTTCACGAACTGAAAGGCCTCCCCGGGCCGCGACAGCTCTATGCGCTCGTCCGTCCCCGTAGCGCCCGTATCAGACCCCCGGCCGGCGGACACTAGAGGGCCGGGGTCGGTACTCAGGGTCGATTTGGGCGCCGAGTTGCCGGGGCGCAGCTCGAAGTCGGATGTCCGATCGACCCTTGTTCCCTCGAGGGTCGGCTCGAGCGCGTGCGTATGACACCGTGGCCCGGTCGCGCTGCCAGCGTCACGACCGCGCTGCGAGGCGGATCAAACTCGGTGACGGTCATCGTGAGCCGGGTCTCTCGAACCCGAGGATCGTCATTCGGCCCTGGAGGACCGACCCCTTCCGCAGCGGGCGGGCGAGATCCGTCGGAGCGCCAGCGTCCCGGGACGCACACGCGGCGAGTTGAAGAAATTGGCCAGAAACGCCCAGACCTCGTCGGGCGGGCGGTTGATCGTGACGCTCTCGTGAGTCCGCATCGTCGTTTAGCCGACGGCGGTGTCCGAGGGGCTCGCTTCGAGGAGCGCCTTCTGCTTGCGGTCGGCCCTCGCCTGGTCACGTTTCAGGAGCCAGCCGAGCAACGGCCAGAGCAGGATCCCCACAACCGACGGTTCCAGGTCGAACCTGCTGACCCTGCGGGTGCCCTCCGACGTTGCCAGTAGTTCGGTCGTCACACGACCGGACCGGAGGAGGGGGCCAGATATCGACGCCACGACGCCATGCGGCGGATCCCACTCGATCACCGTGAACCTCATGTGGGTCTCGAAGCCGAGAAGGACCGTTCGGTTGTCTACCACGGTACCGAGGCCGAACGGACCGGGCGACACCTTTCGCGCGCCGAGGGTCATGCCCCGCACGCGCGGCGAGTTGAACAGGTCGATCATGAACGCCCAGACATCCTCGACCGGACGCCGGATGGTGACGGTCGATTCGAGGTGATGGCGACGCACGAGCCTCAGCCGCCGACTGCGGGTGCGCCGAGCAGGGTCGGGAGGATGCTCCCGAAGAAGTAGCCGACGACACCGGCGAACGCCCCGATGAGCAGGATTTCGAGGCCTGACGCAAGCGGACCGGCGTGCGTCCAGCGGGTCTTGACGACACCGATCGCAAAGAGGACGCCCGCCGTTGCCAGGACGGACACGTAGACCGCGACGCCGAGGGGTAAGAGCAGGTACGGCAGGATCGGGGCGAGCGCCCCGAGCCCGAAGGCGAAGCCCATGACGACGGCGCCCTGGAGCGGAGAGCCGTGGGCCTCCTCGACGGCGATCCCGAACGCCTTTTCGACCTTCGAGTTCAGCAGCACCTCGGGGTGACGGGCGATTGTGGCCGCAACCTGAGAAGCATCCTCTTCCGACAGCCCGTCCTCAGTGAGCATGTAGGCCAGCTCGGCCTGCACTTCGCCGCGCTGTCCGGCTACTTTCTCCCGCTCCTCGGCGATACGGGCAAGGGCAATCTCGCGCTGGCTCTTGCTGGACAGGTACTCGCCGGCGGCCATGCTGAAAATCCCGGCCAGCCCAGTCGCGATGCCGGCGATCAAGACCGTGAGACGATTGTCGGTGGCTCCGCTGACGGTGCTCACGACGGCGAGCGTGCTCACGAGACCGTCCTGGGCGCCGAAGATCGCTTCGCGCACGTCGCCCAGAAGGCTTGCCTGGCGACGCTCCTCGTCCAGGCGCGGTCCGATGACCGCGTGGTCGACGCTCGGTACCAGCAACTCGGGCGTTGTGGCGTCGTTGGACATTTGCTGCGGCCTTCCCGGCGTGACGCCGGCATGGTAACGCCGACGGGCAAGGAGACACCGAGGACCGCGGCACGAGGGCGCCGCTCGAGGCGGCCGGTGCCTCGGTCCTAGGCTGGGAGGGCATCTGACATGCGGCCGTCATGCCGGCTCGTCATGGTCGGCTCTGCTGATCCAAGGTGGCCGGATCACAAGAGGAGAAACGGTGTCGCTTCCGCAAACGACAGGAGCCTACGGACTGGGTCCCGGTGAGGGCGAGGCGCTCTGGTTCAACGGCGCCTTGGGCCTGGTGAAGGCGAGCGCGGTCCAAACGGATGGGCGCTTTGCCGCCGTGGAATTCCTGGCGCCGAAAGGATTCCTCTCGCCGCTCCACATCCACCGCACGGAGGACGAGTTCTTCGTGGTCCTCTCCGGCGAGGTCCGCGTCAAGCATGGGGAGACCGTGATAGAAGCGGTCGCCGGCTCGCTCGTCTACGGCCCTCGGAATGTCGCGCACGCCTTTCGCGTCGACTCGGCAGAAGCCCGTCTGCTCTTGTTCTTCGGGCCGGCAGGCGTCGAGCGGTTCTTCCGCGAGGCCGGGAAGCCGGCACGATCAGGGGGCCTGCCCCCCGCCGACGAGCAGTTCATTGATCGAGAAGCGCTCATGCAAATCGGGAACCGCTACGGCCAGGAGTACGTCGGCCCACCGCTTCCGCCAAAAGACTGACCCGTTGCCTCGCTTGAAAGAGAGTTCGCGACGTGGACGGTTCGCTGGGCCCAGCAGATGCAACGCGCTGGCCTGTTTCGGCCGGATACCTGAATCGTTCTCTGACGTGGGCGCCTGGCCACGCTCCCCAGGTCGGCAGGCCTCCCGAACGCTGCCCGCGCAGAGGTTCCAGCCTTAAACCGGCTAGGTCTTCCTTCGGATCGATTCAACGCAGCAGCCATACTGGCCCTGACGCTCCGGCTGCAATCAGAACCAGCGGGATGACCCTGACGTACCGCCACGTGGAGGCGGCGTGTCCGGGGCGCGGCGCAAATGGAGGAGGAATCCATGCACTACCGTCGGTTCGTCCCATTCATCGCGGTCACGGCCCTGACTCTGGCGTTGCTCGGAGCCTCCCCGGTCAGCGCCGGCGGCCGGCCGTTCACCACGAGCTTGGCAGGGCCTTCCGAGGTACCCCCAGGTGATCCAGACGCAACGGGCACGGCCACCGTTTGGATCAATCCTGGGATCGGCACGGTCTGCTACAGCTGGTCCGTAAGCAACGCTGCCACGCCGATCCTCGCCGCTCATATCCACCACGCGGTTGTGGGCGTCGCAGGCCCCGTCGTGGTGCCCTTGCCGCCGACCGGGCCGTCGAGCGGTACAGGTTGCACGACCGGAGTCGACCGCAGCCTTGCACTCGACATCATCCGGCACCCGTCGGATTACTACGTCAACACGCACAACGCAGAGTTCCCAGCGGGTGTTGCCCGCGGCCAGCTGTCTCGGACGCCGTAGCCGCTGGGCCTTGCAACGGCTGGAGTCCGGACCGCGGTTCGGGACTCCAGCCGCAGCCGGCTTTGTCGCTCCGCCCGTCGACCAGAACCGGTCGACGGCTCCTGGTCCACGCGATGCTCCGATATGTCGAGGTCACGCCTCCACCCGAGCGGCCGAGGGGGATGCCGCCTGGCCGAACAGATGCGAACCGCACGCTCTTCCCCATCCTCAAGTAGGACA
>VBFG01000059.1 GCA_005882635.1 Chloroflexota bacterium
CACCTCAAGGTGCTCCAGCGAGCCGGCCTGATCGAGCAGGGCCGCCAGGCCCAGTGGCGGCCGTGCCGCCTGACGCCCGAGCCGTTGCGCGACGTGGCCGACTGGGTGAGCCAGTACAAACGGCACTGGGAGGCGAGCCTCGACCGCCTCGACGAATACCTCCGCACCCTGCAGACGGAGTCGACCGATGACGATGGATCTCATGGCAGCCACTCGAAGTGAAGGAGCAGCAGCGATGGCAGTGCAGCAGCAGCTCGGCAACGACCGGACAACGGCCTACACGGACGGCCAGGATCTCGTCTTCGAACGGGTCTTCGATGCGCCTCGGGACCTCGTCTGGAAGGTCATGACCGATCCCGCCCGGGTCACGAACTGGTGGGGCCCGCACGGCTACACGACGACGGTCGTCGAGATGGACGTCCGGCCCGGCGGCCGCTGGCGGTGGATCAACCACACGACCGGCGGCGAGGACGCCCCGTTCAAGGGCGAATACCTCGAGGTCGAGCCGCCGGAGCGCATGGTCCAGACGCAGATCTTCGACGTGCCCGGGTTCGACGACAAGGCGGCTATCAACACCCTGACCCTCGAGGACCTCGGTGGGCGGACCAGGTTGGTCGCCCGGAGCCGGTTCCCGTCGGTCGAGGATCTCGAAGGGGCGCTGGCCACCGGCATGATCGGCGGCGCGCTCGACACCTACGACCGGCTGGCGTCCGAGATCGCGAAGGGCTGACCAAGCCGGATCCGTATCGCCGCGACGACCGCGGCGATCGTCATCTCGCTACCCTCGGCACCTCGCCGGCAACGGCGAGGTGCCTCCGATTGTCTGCCTGCGCACGCTCATCGTTCCAACTTCGTCGCGCGTACAGGTGTGGACGGGCCGCACCGGACATTTCTTCCTATGGTCCGGTAGGTCTTCCGTACCAGCTCGGGGCTGATGTACCTTGCGGGCCCGGTGGCGGGGGCCTGCTGATCGTGCGGCCGCCGGGGTGTTCTGGGGACACTGCCGTGCGGACCATCGCCGTGGTCAATCGGAAGGGGGGGAGCGGCAAGACCACGACCGCGGTGAGTCTTGCCGCCGTGCTGGCTGAGCGCGGCCTTCCCACGCTTCTGATCGACCTCGATCCGCAGGGCAGCGCCTCAACCTGGCTGGCGGACGCCCGCCACGACCGCGGCAACGATGACCCGATCACCGAGACCAGGGACCTCCGGTCGATCGCGCGCAAGACGACCGTCCCGTGCCTGGAGATCGTCCGCTCGTCGGCGGGACTGCTCGCGGCGGAGCAGGCCCGGAAGGCCGAGCTCAGCCTCGGTGTGCTGCGAGCCATCGAACGCCTGCCGGCCAATTGGGCCTTCGTGATCATCGACTGCCCACCGTCCCTTTCGTATCTGTCGATCGGCGCGCTGATGGCGGTCCGCGAAGTGATCATCCCCGTCGAGGCTCATGCCATCGGCCTGACGGGCGTGGCTGCGGTCGTGCGGGAGATGGGGCGCATCCAGTCCACCCTCAATCCGGGCCTGCGGAACCCGCTGATCGTCGCCTGTCGCGTGAATCGGACCCTCCACGCGAGGCAGGTGGTCGCAGAGCTGGATCGGACGTACGGGTGGCGTCTGGCTCGAGTGACGATCCGCGAGAGCATCCGCCTGGCGGAGGCCGAAGCCGCTCGCCTGCCGATCACCGCCTCTGCGCCCGACAGCGGCGCGTGTCTCGACTATCGCCTGCTCGCCGACGAGCTGCTGGAGCGCGGCGAGCTCCCGGAGCCCATTCCGCGCGGGGTGTCGCGCTGGCGCCGCCTGTTCACGCGCTCTGCGCACGTGGCCGCAGCGGTCCCGTCGAGCGGGCTGCAGCGGTGACGCAGGATCAGCTGCTCCTGGCGAGCATCGGTGCCCTGGTCGCCGTCAACGTCCTCCTCGTGGTCTCGATCCTCGTTCGAGCTCGTCGCGGGCGCCGACCCGCCGACGAGCTCCTGGACCGAACGGAACCGCTCGACGATGCGGCCGGCGTCGAGCCTGGTGTCGACCCTGCAGCGGCCGGAGAGGCGCGCACCGCGGCCGCCATCGAGGCCTTCGTCGCGGGCGCCTCGGCCGACCGGCCTCCACTGGCCGCCGATCCCCCTCGTGGGCTGCTCGGGATCGCGAGGGCCGCGACCGGTCCCGATTCGACCCTCGCGGACCTCGCCGACCCTGCCGCCTGGTCCCGGGCGATCCGCGAGGAGTCGGCGCGCGTCGCACGGTTCGGCCATCCAGCGACCGTCGTCATCGCCGAGCTGCCGAACCTCGACACCCTCGCCGACTCGTTCGGTCGCGGCGTTGCCGACCGAATCGCGCTGGAGGCGGCTCGATTGCTCGTCGCGGAGGGCCGCGAGGCGGACCGGATCGCCCGGCTCGGCGATGCCCGCTTCGGCATCCTCCTGACGGATACGGAGGAGACCGCCGCGCGGGGCTACGTCGAACGGATTCGCGGCGCGATCGACAGCTGGCTCGAGTCGGTCGGCCTGTCCACACGGCTGGCGCTCGGCTGGGCGAGCCCCGGCGAGGGAGGCGACGTCATCGGCGCCGCGGCGACTGCCGAGCAGCGGATGTTCGACGCCCGCCGCCCGCGATCCTTCAAACGAGTGGGCCGTCCCGAGCGCGGGGCAGCGTCGCCTCCCGACTGACGTTCAGGCGTCGAAGCGCCAGCGGGTGGCTCCGCCGGGCTCGGCCGTGAGCACGCCGAAGACCGTGGTCGGACTAACCGCATAGAGATCCCACGGCGGAGGGCCGCCGCTCGGCGCGCTGTAGTCGTAGGTGAAGGCGCCATCCTCGACCTTGGCCGGCCAACCCCCGTCGGCGTAGCGTTTCGCGAGTCGGTGGAGCGTCTCGTCGTCGGTCACGCGTTCGGCCACGCCCTCGATGACGAGGTCGATGCCCGGCAGCGACATCGAAATGGCGCAATTCGAGTTCTGGGCAACGTTGCGGCTCTTGCGCGTCCCGGCACCGCTCACGAAGTAGGCCTTGCCGTTGTCCCACACGGCGCCGACGCCGGCGAGGTGCGGCCGGCCGTCTGGTCGCGTCGTGGCGAGGAACGAGGTCTCGTTTCGCTGGTTGCCCGTCTCGAGCGCCTCGAGCGCGCGCGACCAGGGGATCGGATCCAGGCCGTAGAGATCGGCGAGGTTCTTCGTCTCCATGTCGGGCTCCTTACGCAGTCTGTCGTCGAATCAGACCGCTCGGCCTCGCGAATGTCATCGGCGCAAAAGGAGTCGTGGGTCGTCGTTCCGCCGATCTCCAGCGAATTCGCGGGTAAGCCGGAGCAAATCGCCCCGCTCTAGTCTCCGCCCATTTGCGAGGTGGTTTGCAGCCGTGTCCCGATCGGTGGCCTGTTCGTCAATTTCGAGGAAGGTCTACGATTCTCGTCCGCCGACGGGGCCAAGGCGACAGCACAGGAGGAGTTCCGTGCGTCCTCAGACACGCCGCCGTCTATTCGTGTTAGGTGCCGCGCTCTGCGTCGCGATGGGACTCTTTGCGCCGGGAGGCGCGAGCGCGGTCGCGTCGACGAACGCGGCCGACCCGACGCCGGCTGAGTGCGACAGCCGGGTCAACGACACCCCGAGCAAGCTCCTGCCCTGCATCCAGCAGGACGATCTCTGGGGTCACATGCAGGCCTTCCAGGCGATCGCCGATGCGAATCCGGGCCCCGATGGGCACCCCTCGCGAAACTCCGGCGAAGCCGGTTACAAGGCGTCGGTGGACTACGTCGCGAACCTGATGACCGCCGCCGGCTACGACGTCACGATCCAGACCTATCACTTCTTCTACTTCGCCTTCGTCGGCACACCGGTGTTCACCGAAGTCTCGCCGACGGCGCACGACTACACGGTCGTCGACGAGTGGAACGCCGGCCAGGCCATCGGAACGACGACTGCAGACATCCAACCGGCCGGGGGCTTCGTGCTCCCTCCGACACCGCTGAGCAGCTCGACAAGCGGCTGCACCGTGGCTGACTTCAGCGGATTCGTTTCCGGCCGCATCGCGCTCATCCAGCGCGGCGGGTGCAACTTCGGCGTCAAGGTCCAGAACGCACAAGCTGCGGGCGCAACCGGCGTGATCATCTTCAACGAGGGCAACCCCGGCCGCACCGGCGTGCTCGCAGGGAGCCTGGTCGACGCCGCCGGCAACCGGATCGTCCCGACGATCCCGGTCGCGTTCACGTCGTTCGCGACCGGCATCCATCTGCTCACCGAGTACCAGGACGCGGTCCAGGCGGGGACGGCGCTGCCGGTCGTCCACCTGGACACCCAGGGGATCGTCGACCCGAACCGCGAGGACTACAACGTCATTGCCGACTCCAAGGGCGGCAACAAGAACCACATCGTCGTGGTCGACGCGCACCTTGATGCGATCTACGGGGCAGGGATGCTGGACAACGCGTCCGGTTCCGCGACGATCCTCGACATCGCCCTGAAGATGAAGAACGTCACCCCGCTGAACAAGTTGCGCTTCATCTGGTTCGGTGGCGAGGAGCTCGGCCTGTTCGGCTCAAAGTTCTACGTTGCGAACCTCGCCAAGACCGAGCTGAGTCACATCGGCTACGACCTCGACGCCGACGTCACGGCAACGCCCAACTACACGATCGGCGTGCTCGATCCGGCCGGTCCGGACCTGTTCGGCGGAACGTCGTCGCAGACCTTCCCGAACCGCGTCTACAAGGCATCGACCGTCGGGCGGGATCAGGCGATCCAGTACTTCGACTCGATCGGGCGCAACCATGAGCTGTTCTCACCGGTCGGCACCGATGCGATCAGTTTCAACTTTGCCGGCATTCCTGCCAGCGGTCTGCTGACCGGCCAGGACTGCTGCAAGACCCAAGGGGAAGTCGACCTGTTCGGCGGTTACCTCGGCAACTTCGAAGGCAACGTCCCAAGCTTCGACGGTGGTTGTGTCGACAACCCGTTCCGATGGTGCGACAACCTCGATAACAACGATCCGGTGGTGCTCACGTTCATGTCGAAGGCGTTCGCAACCATGGTGGTGCAGATGGCGTTCGACACGAAGGTCATGTCCGCCAGCAACAACGCGGTCTACAACCCGAAGCTGGCAATCTCTGCAGAAGCCAGTCGACGGTTCACGACCCAATAAGTCCGATCGGGCAGAGTGGCCGCTGGTTTCGTCGACGACGAACCAGCGGCCCTTTCACGCCCCTCGCCGACAGCTCCTCGAACGTCATCTGGCAGTCCGCCGTCTCGAACACGCCGCCGCCGAGCGAGCCCTTCGCGACGAGCGCGCGGACCGCCTCCGCGCCCTCGGGACTGAACAGCAGCCAATACTTGGATCGGCCGCACGAAGTCTCAGGAGATCAGGCGATGAACCAGCGAACCAGCTCACCGGCGACGACGTATCTCGCCTTGATCGACGCATGGTGGCGTGCAGCGAACTACCTGTCGGTCGGGCAGATCTACCTGATGGCGAACCCGCTGCTGAGGGAACCGTTGGCCCCCCAGCACATCAAGCCGCGCCTGCTCGGCCACTGGGGCACGACGCCGGGCCTGAATCTCGTCTACGTCCATGCCAGCCGGATCATCCGGGAGCGCGACCTCAACGCCATCTGGATCGTCGGGCCCGGCCACGGTGGTCCGGCTGCGGTCGCCAACGCGTACCTCGAGGGCTCGGCCGGCGAGGTCAACCCCGCCCTCACCCTCGACGAGGCGGGCATGCAGCGACTATTCCGCCAGTTCTCGTTCCCGGGTGGGATCGGCAGCCACGTCACACCGGAGACGCCAGGCTCGATCCACGAGGGAGGCGAGCTGGGCTACGCGCTGGTCCATGCGTTCGGTGCGGCGTTCGACAACCCGGATCTCGTCGTGTTCTGCGTCGTCGGCGACGGCGAGGCCGAGACCGGGCCGCTCGCGGCCAGCTGGCACTCGAACAAGTTCCTCAACCCCGCCACCGACGGGACCGTCGTGCCGATCCTGGCGCTGAACGGCTACAAGATCGCGAGCCCCACGATCCTCGACAGGATCGGCGACGACGAGCTGCTCCGCCTTCTCGAGGGGTATGGCTACGCCCCGCGGATTGTCGGCGGGGACGACCCGATGGCCGTCCATGCCGCGATGGCCGAGACGATGGACGCCGTGCTGGACGACATCGATTCGATCAAGGCGGCGGCCCGCCGCGGCTCCGTCAAGCGCCCGACCTGGCCGATGATCGTGCTCCGCACACCGAAGGGCTGGACCGGCCCGAAGGTCGTCGACGGCAAGCCGACAGAAGGCACCTGGCGATCCCACCAGGTGCCGCTCACCGACGTCAGGACCAAGCCCGAGCACCTGGCCATGCTCGAGACGTGGCTCCGCTCGTACCGTCCCGAGGAGCTATTCGACCACGACGGCCGGCCGCGCGACGACATCCTCGACCTCGCCCCGCGCGGTGATCGACGGATGAGTGCCAATCCGCACGCGAACGGTGGACTGTTCCTCCGCGAGCTGCGCCTTCCCGACTTTCGCCGCTACGGCGTCGAGGTCGAGGCGCCGGCGACGACCACCAGTGAGGCGACGCGGGTCCTCGGCACGTGGCTTCGGGACGTCGTCCGCGACAACCCGACGTCCTTCCGGGTGTTCGGGCCGGACGAAACGTCGTCCAACCGTCTCGACCCGGTCTTCGACGTCACGGATCGGGCGTGGATGGGTGAGATCCGTGCAACCGATGAGCACCTCGCCCCGTCCGGGCGGGTTCTGGAGGTCCTGTCCGAGCACCTCTGTCAGGGCTGGCTCGAGGGCTACCTGCTGACCGGCCGGCACGGTCTCTTCAGCTGCTACGAGGCCTTCATCCACGTCGTCGATTCGATGTTCAACCAGCATGCGAAATGGCTGAAGATGACCCGCGAGATCCCGTGGCGTCGGCCCATCGCCTCGCTCAACTACCTCCTGACGAGCCACGTCTGGCGCCAGGACCACAACGGCTTCAGCCACCAGGACCCGGGCTTCATCGACCACGTCGTCAACAAGAAGGCCGAGGTCATCCGGGTCTATCTCCCGCCGGATGCCAACTGCCTCTTGTCCGTTGCAGACCACTGCCTCCGCAGCCGGAACTACGTGAATGTCATCGTCGCCGGAAAGCAGCCGGCGCTCGATTTCCTGTCGATGGACGACGCGATCCTCCACTGCACGCGGGGCATCGGGATCTGGGATTGGGCGAGCAATGACGCGGGATCGCCGGATGTCGTGCTGGCCTGCTGCGGCGACGTTCCGACCCTGGAAACGCTCGCCGCGGCGGCCATCCTGCGGGAAAACCTGCCGGAGCTGAAGATCCGGGTCGTCAACGTTGTCGACCTGATGCGGCTCGTCGACGAAAAGGAGCATCCCCACGGACTGACCGACCGGGAGTTCGACGCCCTGTTCACGACCGATCGGCCGGTGATCTTCGCCTATCACGGCTATCCCTGGCTGATCCATCGCCTCACCTACCGCCGGACGAATCACGGCAACCTCCACGTCCGCGGCTACAAGGAGGAGGGCACCGTGACGACTCCGTTCGACATGGTCATGCGGAATGACCTCGACCGGTTCCACCTCGTCCTTGACGTGATCGATCGAGTGCCCGACCTGGGCTCACACGCGGCATCGCTGCGCCAGCATCTCGAGGACGAGCGACTCCGGGCCCGTGCCTACGCCCGCGAACACGGCGAGGACTCGGCGGAGATCCGCGACTGGCGCTGGACCGCCTGAACGGCGACGGGAGCCCGCAACGTGCGCATCCTCGTGCTGAACGCCGGATCGTCGAACCTGAAGGCAAGCCTGATCGAGCTACCGAACCGAGCCCCGGCCTTCGAGCGGACGATCGACTGGATCGACGACGGTCGGGACGGCACCGCCGCCACCATCCGGGAGGTCCTGGATGCCGCGGGCACGCCGATCGATGCCGTCGGGCACCGGGTCGTCCATGGCGGCGAGCGGTTCACCGGACCAACACGGCTGGACGACGAGGCGGTCGTGGGGATCGAGTCGCTCGTCGACCTGGCTCCACTTCACAACCCGCTGGCCCTGGCGACCATCCGAGCGACTCGCCAGTTCCTTCCCGACCTGTCGCAGGTCGCAGCGTTTGACACCGCCTTCCACGCGACATTGCCCGAGTCCGCTCGTCGCTACCCGGTGCCGGACGACTGGGCCCGTGTAGGAATCCGTCGGTACGGCTTCCATGGCCTGTCCGTCGCCTGGTCAGTCCAGCGGGCGTCCGAGTTGCTCGACCGTCCGGTCGAGGAGCTCAGCCTTGTCGTCGCGCACCTCGGCGGCGGCTGCTCTGTCACGGCGGTCGACGCCGGCCAATCGGTCGACACCTCGATGGGCATGACGCCGCTCGAAGGCCTGATGATGGGGACGCGTGCGGGATCGATCGACCCAGGGATCATCTTCCGTCTCCTACGCGGCGGTCGCGAGGCGGCCGCCCTCGAGTCGGACCTCGATCGCCGATCTGGCCTGATCGGCGTCGCTGGTACGGCCGACATGCAAGAGTTGCTGGCACGCGAGGCTCGAGGAGACGAGCGCGCTCGACTCGCGATCGAGATGTTCGTGCGGCGAGCCGCGGCCGGGATCGCCGCGGCCGCCACGACCCTGGCCAGGATCGACGCCGTCGTCTTCACGGGCGGGATCGGGGAGCACGCGGCGTCCGTCCGCGCGAGGATTTGCGAGCGGCTACGTCTCGGCGAGCCCGACCAACACGTACGGGAGGTGGACGGCGACGAGATCCGCGGCACCGCCGCAGGCTCGGCGATCATTCGCGTGGCGGCCAGGGAGGATGTCGTCATCGCCAACGAGGTCGCGACGCTCATCCAGGAATGAATCAGGACGGACCGACCCCATGAAGCCCCGAATCTTCCTCGGCTCCTCGGGAAAGCAGGCGAGGCTGGTGCAGGCCCTGACCCGCGGGCTGGCGGAGGTCGCGGAGGTCGAACCGTGGACCACGGTCTTCAACCCGGGTGTCTCCACGCTCGACCGGCTGGTTGAGCTCAGCCAGGAGGTCGACTTCGCCGCGTTCGTCTTCGCGCAGGACGACTGGACCAGCAACCCGCTAGACACAACCGCCCAAGGTCAGGCCTCTCCGCGAGACAACGTGGTCTTCGAGGCCGGCTTGTTCGGTGGCGCGCTGGGCATGCGCCGTACGTTCATCCTCCACTCGAAGGGTGCCAAGCTGCCGACAGATCTCCTCGGGATGACGGCGGTGCGATACCCGGAGAACCTCACCCCGGCCGACATGCGGGAGGTGAACCAGAGGCTCCGCAAGGCGATCGAGGACGAAGGCCGACTGACCCGGCTCGAAGGTGACTGGTGGCAGCATTCGCTGACCCTGCGCACCGAGCAAGAGCCCTCGGCGATCAGCCTCCTCCGGATCTCGCGCGATCGCGAGGGTGGCCTCGAGGTCGCGGGCCGAGGCTGGCAGGAGGACGGCACCCTTTCGGTACGGTATTGGAGCGTGGCCTCGAAGGAGCGCCGCGATCCGCCCAGCGTCTTCTACTACTGGAACGGCGAGCGACCGCGGCACCCGAACGCCCCTCAGCTCGAGGGCACAGGCGAGATCCGCCTGGAGTCTGCCGATCGGGCCTCGGGCTACTGGATCACCCGGTCCGACGCCGACCCCCAGCTTCGCGAGCGGACGTCCGGTATCTACCTGCCCGCCGATCCGGACGACATGCGCATCCTCGACGGCGGCGACGCACAAGCGCGTGCCGAGCTGCTCACGCTGCGCCTTCGGGAGTGGAAGGCGATCTCGAACGCGTAGCTCGACAGCGCTCGGCTCGAATGAGGGTAGTAGAGCCGACAGTCGGATTTGAACCGAGGACCCGTTGTTCATGAACTACATCGGCCTAAGCGTTGTGGCTCGAGCATGGAGTCGAGAGCGTAGGCCGCTCAGTTAGCAGGTCCTCGTTTCGGGCGTAGATGGGCCTGCCGGGTGAACCTCCGAGGCGCTCGACAAGGGCCATGGTGCAGACCTGATCCCGGTCCCGTCGAGGGGTCGCCTCGATCCAAGTCGGAACCAATCTGCCGGCTCGCGCCTCCGTCCACCTCATCAGGACGGCGGAGCGAGCCGGGTGCGAGTCGAGCCCATCACGTCGGCCGATTTGCTACGCCAGGGCTGCTGGTGACCATTCACGTCATCCTTGTCGAAGTGGCGTCCCGCTACGGATCGACGTCAGGACGTCGAGGATCGCCTGGCTCGATGCCGCGGCGTCGACGCCGGAGATGAGCGAGTTGTGGGTGGCGGCCGCCAGGACCCGATGGACGCTCGCGGTCGAGAGGCGGGGCAGGTTGTCCTGGGCCGCCACCCAGCCGGGGTCGGCCTCCGCTGCGGCCGTCACGACGATGAGCGGACGATCGCCCAGGCTGGTGAGCGCGGACGACTGCGTTAGCACCGTCGGAAGGGCGAGGAACTCGTCGCGCCCGCCGCGAGCGGCCGCCACGGTCGACTCATTGGCGGACAGTCCGAGGAGCGGCCCCAGGAGGCCGATGCGGGCCAGCGACGGGGACAGGGTCGCGACGGTCCGGAAGGTGGCATAGAAGCCCGGGTAGGCGGGCAGCGCCGTGAACGCGTCGGCCGGCTGGGCGTCGAGGAGGACCATCCCCACGACGTCGACCGGGTAGCGCGCCGCGAAGACGCGGACGTAGGGTCCACCCGAGGAATGCCCGACCAGGACGTACGGGCCGAGGAGGCCTGCGCGCTCGAGCAGGGTGTGAAGGTCGGTCGCGAGAGCGATGCCGTCCTGCGGCTCGGCTGCCTCGTCGCTACGTCCGTGGCCGGCGCGGTCATAGGTGCAGACCGTGGTCGTTGCTGCGACGGCCGGCGCGATGCCCGCCCACGAGGAGGACGATGCGCCGAGGCCGGCCTGGAGGATGACCGCCGGGCCGCCCGAGCCTGTGCATTCGATGTAGAGCCGGTGTCCACCGACGTCGATCATGCGGCCGGTGGCCGTTGGGGCGCTCGACGCCGTGGCCGCGCTGACGGTCGCGAGGCCACCGCCGATGGCGAAGACAAGGAGCGTCGCGATCATCGGGACGACGAGCCAGCGGCCTCGGCCACGGAGATGGCCGCGAACCTGGATGACCATCCAGATGGCCAGGACTGCGAGGATCGGCGGCCAGACCCAACTCAGAAGGTCCATGACAGCAGGGCCTGGCTGGAAGACGATCAGGCCGAGCCCGATCGAGCCAAGGACGATCGCCGGCACCGCGGTCCAGGTCTGCGGCTGGGCGCTGAAGCGGGAGGACGTGAAGGCCATCAGGCCCCAGCCGAGACCGAAGGCGAAGAGCACCGACCCGGTGACGACTGGCTCCGAGCCGCCCGATGCCAGGCTGAGGAGGAGGGCGGCCGCCAGGGCAGCCCCGGAGACGAGCGAGCCGAAGATGGCGAGAACCGGTGAGCGGCTACTAGTGCTGCGGGACGAGTCGTTCATGAGAAGTCCTCCGAGGATGCGGACGAGCGGGTTGCCTGTGCTCAAGGTCTTCATGCCAGGCACGCGGCTCGCATCGGTCGACGATCCGTTGGTCATTTCGTCCCCTTCCCGAACGGCTGAGCCTTGAGTGTCCGAGTGGATGTGGCTCGCCGTGTCTGGTCGGACCGTAGGCCGGCGATCGCCAACCTCCAATGGAGTCAGCACAGCCCTCCGCGCGGTGATTGCTCGGGGTCCGGCGACAGGGTCTGCACGGATGCCGGCGGCGTAGGATGGGGTTCGGATTGCTCGCGGGCTGCCGATCCAGACGGGCGGAGCGAGTCCCTCACCCGCCCCGGTTGAAGCCGTCAATTCCGGGTCCGACCCAGGTAGGAGCGATCGTGCTCGATTGGGCAATCTCGAACCGGATTCGCGCCGTGCTCCTGATGACTGCTGGCGCGCTCGGTCTGGGGATGCTCGTCGGGAACGCCCAGCGCGGTCCCCTCGCCCTTGGAACCGTGCTGGAGGTGCTCGTCGGCTGGTCGTTCGTCGCGTGCGGCGTCTTCATCTGGAGTCGCCGACCGGCCAACCGCCTCGGGCGGCTGATGACGATCGTTGGTTTCCTTTGGCTGCTCGGGCGGACGATGACGCTGGTTCCGAATCCTTTCGTCTATACCGCGGGGCTCTGGCTGACGGACCTCTGGGCCCCGGCCTTCGCGCTGTTCCTACTGTCATATCCCACGGGCCGCCTCTCTTCTCGAGCCGACCTCGCGATCGTCGCCGTGTTCCTGTTCGTGACCGTCCCGCTGGAATTCCTCTGGTTCCTGTTCCTTGTGCTCGACAGTGGACTGAACGCGTTGGGGATCGCGCCCAACGAGAGCGCCGCCCACGTCATCGACACGATCCAGCGCGTCGTGATCTCAATTGGGGCCGCGCTCCTCGTCATCGCCCTCGGTCGGCGCTGGGTGCGGTCGAGCAGCCCGGTGCGCGGCCGGATGGTGCCCGTTCTTGCGGGCGCCATCGCGATCCTCCTGCAGTCCACGTCGTGGATCTTCTTCTCGTCCGGGGCATCGCATGAGCTGTTGGACGATTTGATCTTCCTCTCGCAAATCGCGATCCCGATCGCGGTCCTCTCCGTGATGCTCCGTAGCCGGATAGCCCGGGCCGCCGTGGCGGACCTCGTGGTCGAGCTGGGGCAGACTCCAACGCTAGCCCGCCTCCGCGATGCCCTCGCCGACGCTCTTAGTGATCCCTCGCTACAGGTCGCGTACTGGGCGCCCAACCAGGATCGGTTCGTCGATGCGGCCGGCGAGCCGGTGGAGCTGCCCGACGACGGAACGGGCCAGGCCGTCACGATGCTGGAGCGGAACGGCGTCCGGGAGGCCGCAATCATCCACGACGCGATCCTCCTCGAGGAGCCCGGTCTGGTCGCCTCGGTTGCCAGCGCCATGTGGCTCGCCGTCGAGAACGATCGGCTGACGACCGAGGTCGAAACGCAACTCCAGGAGGTCCGCGCCTCGCGCGCGCGGATCGTCGAGGCCGGGGATCTGGAGCGCAAGCGGGTCGAGCGCGACCTCCACGACGGCGCTCAACAACGACTCGTCTCTCTCAGCCTCGAGTTGAGGCTCGCGAGAAACGCGCTGGGTGAAGCTGGTGACCCGGCCGTTCGGCGCAGCCTGGATCGGGCAGCGGACGAAGCCATGGCGGCTCTGTCCGAGCTGCGCGATCTGGCGCTCGGGATCCACCCACTCATCCTCACGGAAAGCGGGCTCGGAGAGGCTGTCGAGTCGCTCGCGGATCGCGCCTCGGTCGACGTGACCGTCGACGTCGGTCCGGAGCGATACTCGCCGGCGGTAGAGGGCGCCGCCTACTTCGTCATCTCGGAGGCACTCGCCAACGTGACGAAGTACGCCAATGCAACGAGGGCGCTTGTGCGCGTTCGGTGCCTCGCGGACCACATGACGATCGGGGTGACCGACGATGGGATCGGAGGCGCAGATCCGCGCGCGGGCAGCGGCCTGCGCGGTCTAGCCGATCGTCTGGCGGTGCTTGACGGGACGATCACGATCGACAGTCCGATCGGCGGCGGGACGACGGTCTCGGCCACGATCCCGACCCTTCCACCGGTGCCGCCCCCCGTGCCAGCACGGTATGCGGCGACTCATCTGGACGACACGATGGACGAATGAGCACGATCCTGATCGTCGACGACGACCCGAGGTTCCGGACGCAGGCAAGCGACGTCCTGGGGTCGGACGGCTTCGTGGTCGTCGGCGAGGCCGTTGACGGCGCCTCCGGCCTCGAAGCGGCCCGGTCGCTTCAGCCAGACTTCGTGCTCCTCGATATCGGTCTCCCGGACATCGAGGGGTTCGAGGTGGCCCAAGCCCTCTCGATCAACGGACCGCCTCCGTTCGTGGTATTGACCTCGAGCCGGGATGCACGGGCGTACGGACGTCGCCTGGCAAATGGTCACTTCCTGGGCTTCATCCCCAAGGAGCGGATCTCTGGCGCCGCCATCCGGGCGTTGGTCGACCGCGGATGACCTTGCGGCTTGTCCTCGCTGACGACTCGATCCTTGTGCGCGAAGGCCTCGCGCGTCTTCTGGTCGACGCAGGATTCGAGGTGGTCGCTCAGGTGGGCGACGCGGATGGGCTCCTAAGGGCCACCCGGGACCATCATCCGGACGTGGCGATCGTGGACATCCGGATGCCACCGACCCACACCGACGAAGGGTTGCGTGCCGCAGAGGCAATCCGGAAGGAGCTCGGAACGGCCGTCGGCATCCTCGTCCTGTCGCAGCACGTCGAGCCCTCCTTCGCTCTGCGTTTAGTAAGCGATGGTGCCGGCGGCGTAGGGTATCTGCTCAAGGACAGGATCACGGACCTTGACGACTTCGCCGACGCGATTCGACGGATCGCCAAGGGTGGTTCGGTGATCGATCCCGCTGTCGTCGCGGTCCTTGTCGGCCGGCGCGCGCGCGTCCCGCTCGACGACCTGACGGAGCGGGAGCGGGCCGTCCTGGCGTTGATGGCGGAAGGTCGATCGAACCAGGCCATCGGCGACCGACTGTCGATGGCGCGCAAGACCGTCGAGGCCCACATCGCGAACATCTTCTCCAAGCTCGAACTCCAGCCCGCCGCGGATGACCACCGACGGGTGCTCGCGGTACTAGCTCACTTGCGCGGGACCGGCTGAGCGACGCTCGACCTTTCCTAAAGGTCCGCGCCTGGGTCGCTTGGCGGATCGTCGGGTTCGTGTGATACTCCCCAGGAGTATCCGACGATCCCACCTCGACCCTTCGCGCAACAAGGGCACGGAAGACTTGACGATGGACGACACCGCCCACCACTCCGACCACAAAAGCCACGTGGCGCCGCGGGTGTCCGACGACGACCACATCGGGATGGATCACGCCGGCCACGCCTCGATGACCCTCGGCGCTCACGCTGCTCATGATCGACACGCCGGGCACTCGGTCGCGATGTTCCGCGATCGCTTCTGGCTGAGCCTCCTGCTGACCCTGCCCGTCCTTGTCTGGAGCGGCGACCTCCAGGAGTGGCTCGGATATCGGGCTCCGTCGTTCCCGGGCTCCGAATTGATCCCACCTGTTCTCGGCACGATCGTCTTTGTCTACGGCGGGTTGGTGTTCCTGCGCGGTGGTCGCGACGAGCTCCGCGACAGGCAGCCGGGCATGATGACGCTGATCTCGCTGGCGATCAGCGTTGCCTTCATCACGAGCGTCGCCGGGTCTCTCGGACTGTTCTCGGTCGAGATCTGGTGGGAGCTGGCGACGCTGATCACCATCATGCTGCTCGGCCACTGGCTCGAGATGCGCTCGATCGCCCAGGCCCAGGGCGCCCTCAACGCGCTCGCTGCCCTATTACCCGATACCGCGGAGCGCGTGACGGACGAGGGCACCGAGACCGTGCCGGTCGCAGGCCTGCGGGTGGGCGACGTGCTGCTCATCCGGCCGGGTGGCCGCGTGCCGGCAGACGGCGTCGTCGCAGAGGGCACCGCCGACGTCGACGAGTCCATGATCACCGGCGAGAGCCGACCTGTCGCCAAGGAGCCGGGCGGCGCGGTCATCGCCGGCACTGTCGCCGAGGGTGGCAGCCTCCGGATCCGGGTCACCGCGACCGGCGAGGAGACCGCGCTGTCGGGGATCATGCGCCTCGTCGCCGCAGCCCAAGCCTCGGCGTCACGCGCCCAGGCCCTCGCCGATCGCGCGGCCGCCGTGCTCTTCTACGTCGCCCTCGCCGCGGGCGCGATCACCCTCGCCTTCTGGTGGCTCCAGGGCGACCGCGAGGGAGCGCTCGTCCGCACCGCGACGGTGCTCGTCATCGCGTGCCCGCACGCCCTCGGTCTCGCGATCCCGCTCGTCATCGCCATCAGTACCTCGCTCGGCGCGCGGAACGGTCTGCTCGTCAAGGACCGCCTCGCGCTCGAGCGCGCCCGCAACCTGAATGTCGTGATCTTCGACAAGACCGGCACGCTCACCCGCGGCAAGCCGGCCCTGGTCGAGGTCGCCGGCGAAGAGCGTGCCGTTGCCCTCGCCGCCGCCGTCGAGACCGACTCCGAGCACCCCCTGGCCCGGGCGATCACCGACGGCGCCAAGGCCCGCGGGATTTCCATCCCGGTCGCGTCCGCCTTCGAGCCGCTCGCGGGACGCGGCGCCCGGGCTCAGGTCGAGGGCCACGCGGTCGCGGTCGGCGGGCCGCGCATGCTCGCCGACCTTGGCCTCGCGCCGGACGATCGTGCGGCTGGCTGGGATGCGTCCGGGCGGACGGTCCTCCACGTCGTGGTCGACGGCCACGTGGCGGGCGTCCTTGCGCTCGAGGACGAGATCCGGCCCGAGTCCGCAGAGGCCGTCTCCGAGCTCCATCGCCTCGGCGTCAAAGTGGCCATGATCACCGGCGACGCGCAGGCGGTCGCCGACTCAGTGGCGCGTCGGCTCGGGATTGACCAGGTCCGCGCGGAGGTCCTTCCCGCCGACAAGGCAGCGGCGGTCGCGTCGTTCCAGCGGGGTGGCGCAAAGGTCGCGATGGTCGGCGACGGTGTGAACGACGCGCCGGCGCTCGCGGCCGCCGACGTTGGCATTGCCATCGGCGCCGGCACCGACGTCGCAGTGGAGTCGGCCGGGATTGTTCTGGTCCGGGACGACCCGCGCGACGTTGTCGGGGCGATCCGCCTCTCGCGCGCGAGCTACGCGAAGATGGTCCAGAACCTGGTCTGGGCGACCGGCTACAACCTCATTGCGATCCCTGTCGCCGCCGGCGTGCTGGTCCCGTGGGGTGTCGACCTGCCGATGGCCGTCGGTGCGATCGTCATGAGCGCGTCCACGATCGTGGTTGCCGCCAACGCCCAGCTCTTGCGGCGCCTCCAACTCCGCCAGCAGGAGCCACCGCACGCCCTCACCACCCAGCCCGCCTGAACAATCGCTCCAACGAGGAAAATGCCCCCCTTGTGCGGGAAGGCGGTCAATCCAGCCGAGGCACGCAGCAAGCGCTTGACCGGCTGAGGCCGTCCCTTCGTGGCATCGGGCACGAAGAAGCCCCGCCACGCAATTCGAGCGCGGCGGGGCCGATGTCGCGAACGTTATTCGCAGCCGCTGACGATCCCGTGACTCTTGTCGACGTTCACTCCCTTGAGGCAGTAGGCGCTGTGGCCGAGAAGCGAAACCGTGAAGCCGTTGGTGTAGTTGCCATTGGCGTCAGGACTCCCGATGAACACGGCGTCTGGCGTGCCGGGTGGGATGAATCCCCAGAAGGGCGGCAGGCCTGGAATGCCGACATTGGCGAGGCTCGGCAGCCACACCCAGTTGCCTTGAACGACGACGGTCGAACACGTGAACCCGCAGGGCGCGGGAGCTCGGCTGACGTTGGCGCAACTGGATCCTAGCGCGGTCCCGGCGATGCCCAGACTCAGCACGAGCCCAAGAAGCATTCCGAGCGAACGTCTCTTCATCTGACCCCTCCAAGGTCACTCCCGGCGCGTGCACGACTGTTCTACACCTTGCCGGTAGGCGTGGGGGACCCGCCAGCGCGGCGGAGGCTGCCTTGGTGCGCGCAGGCACCGAATTTCCAAGGCCGCAAGAGGTCTGACGGGTCGACACACCTCGGAATTCCAGGGCTTGACGTTGCCCGGTTTCAACATGTATATAGTCACACTATGCATAGTGTCGCTACGAACGTGGCTCGACGCTATCGGGTCGGGGAGCTGGCCCAAGCAGCCGGCGTGAGCCGGGAGACGATTCACTTCTACCTTCGCGAAGGGCTCCTGCCACCGGCCGAGAAGGTGAACGCCCGCGTGTCGTACTTCGACGACGCCCACATCGCTCGCATCCGGCTGATCAAGGCCTTCCAGCAGGCCCACATCCCCCTGGCGAGGATCCGCGAGCAGTTGGCCGGCCTCTCGAAGCACGGATCGCCGGAAACGCCAGCCGCCGTGGAACGGGCCGTCGCCGTCGTCACCGAGTTCCTGAGCCTCGACGGGGAGGAGCCGCCGTTGTCCGTCGCCGAGGTCGCGGCGCGGTCCGGGCTGTCCCCGGAGGACGTGGCGAGGCTGGAGGCGCTGGGTGTCCTGCGGCCGCAAGTCGTCGACGGTCAACCCGTGTACACGGCCGCGGAGGCCGAGGCGGCCCAAGCGGCTCGGACGATCCTGGAGCAGGGTGTCGGGCTCGAGAAGCTGCGATTCGTCCGCCGCTACACCGAGCTGGCGGAACAGGAGCTCGCCTTTCTCCTCCATCACCTGATCCGACCGGCCATGGCCGCCGGGCGACGCGAACAGGTGAGCGCAACGCTCGCCAACCGCGGCTTGCGCGTGCTCGAGGCGTATCTGCGACGTCAGTACCGCCGCGAGACGCTCCTGTTCCAACCCGAGGTCCCGGATGTGCCTGATCCGCTGGCGGGCGCGTGACCGGCCGGCTTGTCGTGATGGGAGGAGAGCGATGCAGACGACAATGAGGCCCGATAACGAGGTCGAGATCCGGATCGTCCCGCTGTCCGAAGCCGGCGGCCACCTCGATGTCGGCGGCAAGGCCGCACGGCTCGGTGAGCTGATGCGGCGGGGGGAGCACGTCCCGGACGGATTCAGCCTGATCGGCAGCGGCGAGCGGGCCGTCTCGCTCGCCCTGGAGGCCTATCGACGGATGGGGTCGGACACCCCGGTCGCCGTCCGCTCCTCCGCGTCCGCCGAGGACGGCACCGACGCGAGCTTCGCCGGCCAGTTCGAGACCGTCCTCGACGTTCGCGGTGAGGAGGCACTCGCCGATGCGATCGCCGTCTGCTGGGAGTCGCTCTGGGGCGAGCGGGTCGCCGCGTACGTCGAGCGGCGCGGGCTGGAGGGTCACGCTGCCGGCCTGACGATGTCGGTCCTGGTCCAGCGGATGGTCCCGGCGCGGGCAGCCGGCGTCGCCTTCTCGGCCAACCCACTGACGGGCGCTCGGGACGAGGTCGTGATCCATGCCGTGCGAGGGCTTGGTGACGTGCTCGTGTCCGGCGAAGTCGACCCAGACCGCTACCGGATGACACCGCGAGGGGAGGTCAACGTCGAACGCTCCGGCGCGGAGAGTCCGCCGATCACCGACGACGAGGCGCGGCAGGTCGCGGCGCTCGTCCGCCGGATCGCCGCGGCCGAGGGGGTGCCACAGGACGTGGAATGGGCGATCGACCCCGATGGGCTGTGGCTTCTGCAGGCGCGACCGATGACGGCGCTGCCGCCCGAGGTGAGCTGGCAGAGTCCGATCCCGGGCGCCAAGTGGGCCAAGGATTTCCAGACCGCGGAGTGGCAGACCGAGCCGCCCTCGCCCCTGGGAGCGACTACGACGTTCGAGGTGATGGCTGTCGCCCGCGAGCGATATCGCGGCTGGCCGCCCATCCCCCGGTCCTACGAGCCCGGCCACCTCCTGATCAACGGCTGGCTGTACATGCGGGTCGGGGGACCGCTCTGGACGATCCTCGCCAACGCCGTCAGCGCGATGCTCACGCTCGTGACCGTCGGCCTCGACGGCCACCGTCGGGTCGAGCGGCGGTGGACGCCTCGGCTGGCCGATCTCGACGGACTGTCGCGGGCCCGGCCGGCCGAGATGGACGACGGTGCGCTTCGCCGCCACACGGATCGGCTTCTCGACGGGCTCGGCTGGTGGTTCATGGAGATCAGCTTTTTCGCCTCGCTCGTGCGGGTCGGCCAGATGCTCGTCGGCCGCCCCCCCGGCCTGCCCGATCCGGGCGCACTGTTCCGCGGCAACGACTCGCAGCTGCTCGAGTCCGAGCGCGCGCTGCGCGAGGCGGCGCGCGATCCAGCGGCGATGGCCGGCTACCTGACGCGCTTCGGCCACATGGTCGAGAGCGCCGACCCCATCCATCCGACGCTCGCCGAGTCGCCGGAGGCCCAACGATGGCAGCTCGCCGCCGCCCGGGCCGACCGCGAAGGACCGGACGAACGGCTCGTTCGGAACCGTGGCGAGCGAGCAGCGGCCGAGCGAGCGCTCCACTCGATTGGGGGGCCGCGCGGGTTCTTCGTCCGTCGGGCGACCGCCGCCGGTCAGACGCACGCCGCCCACACGGATGATGCCGTGTTCCATTTCCAACGGATCCTCGCCCTGGTGCGGGCCGCCTTTCTGGCGCAGGGAAGTCGCCTGGTCGCTGCCGGAGTCCTGGCGAAGCCCGAGGACGTCTTCTACCTCGAGGCGGACGAGCTCTGGACTGCCGAGGGTGACCGCCGCGACCTCGTCGAGGCTCGCCGGGCCGAGCGCGAGGGACGGAAGAAGCTGGCACCACCGCCGATGATCCCGCCCGTCAGCGATCCGAGCTGGACCCAGGACCGCGCGCTGAAGATGATGCCGCCGGAGATCCGGGCGCAGCTCCTGGAGCGCGGGCTGCAGGTCCGCGACGGGCGACGGGTCGTGGTCGGGTCGCCCGCCAGCCCTGGTGTAACCCGGGGCATCGCGAGGGTCGTCGCCGGGCCGGACGACTTCGGCCGGTTCCATCCCGGCGAGGTGCTGGTGGCCCATGCGACGTCCCCGATCTGGACGCCGCTGCTGGCCATCGCCGCCGCAGCCGTCACCGAGGTCGGCGGCCCCTTCTCACACGCCGCAATCGTCGCCCGCGAATTCGGGATCCCGTTGGTCGATGGCGCCATCGATGCGACGCGGGTGATCGCCGACGGGACACCGGTGGTCGTGGATGGGACCTCGGGGATGGTGCAGCTGTGATCCGCGGTCCCAGTGGGCGGCGAAGCAGTCGAGTCCCAACTGCCCTCCAGCTGACGAA
Source organism: Chloroflexota bacterium (assembly GCA_005882635.1). Taxonomy (GTDB): domain Bacteria; phylum Chloroflexota; class Limnocylindria; order Limnocylindrales; family CSP1-4; genus CF-46. Next base: position 20,656 of record VBFG01000059.1, read on the forward strand.
TGACGGGCACGGCCTCAGCCAAAGGTGCAGTCGACTGTGACCTTGTCCAGGGCGCTCTCGTACGGATCCGAAGTCCATCACGGCGCCTCGCAGTCGCTGGACGTGTCAGGGATCACCGAAGAGATCGACGAGTCCGGTCGATACGACTCCCTCCGGCCGCGGATTTTCAGCATGGACCGCCAGACCCGGGCCGACGAGATCCGCCGCATGAGCTCAGCCCCCGAGGTGATGCTCGGCAGTGTCCATGCTGTCACGGAGACCGGGTCGCTGCTCGCCGCCTCGATGGGCGGCAGTCAGCTCGGACCGTACGTCAGCGGAGCCGGCCGAGTCATTCTCGTGGTCGGGACGCAGAAGATCGTGTCCGACCTCGACGAGGGCCTCCGTCGGATCGAGGAATACAGCTTTCCCCTGGAGGATGCCCGCGCCCAGGCGGCGTACGGTATCCACAGCGCGGTCAACAAGGTCCTGATCATTAACCGGGAGATCACGCCAGGGCGCATCACGGTGGTCTTCGTCGACGAGGTCCTCGGGTTCTAGCGCGAGCGAGGAGCACCCAAGGTCGGCCGGGGATGCTTCGTCAGAAGTTCCGCGTCGGGATCATCGGCGTCAACCCAGCCTGGGGTTGGGCAGCCACCGCGCACATCCCGGCGCTGCGTGCGCTGCCGAACTACGAGATCGGGGCCCTCAGCGCGACGAGCCCCGAAGCCGCGGCGCGGCCGGGGAAGCGTTCGGAGTCGCTGCGGTCTTCTCGCACCATGATCAGCTGGTCGCCCAGCCCGATATCGACGTCGTCGTGGTCACGGTCAAGGTCCCGCACCACCGAGAGCTGGTCTTCGCGGCGCTGGCGGCCGGCAAGGCCGTGTACTGCGAATGGCCGCTCGGCCGCAACCTCGAGGAGGCACGAGCTATGGCGGCGCTGGGCGCCGAGCAGGGAGCCCGCACGGTCGTCGGGCTCCAGGCCCGCCAGGCCCCGGCGATCGAGTTCGTCCAGCAACTGCTGCGGGAGGGATACGTCGGCGAGGTCCTGTCGACGACCATGGTGGGGCTGTCGGTCCCGGGCGGCGTGGTGGGCCAGCCCAACGCCTACATGCTCGACAAGGCGAACGGGGCTAACGTGCTCACCATCGCCGTCGGCCACAGCCTGGACACCCTGAACTACGTGCTGGGCGAGTTCGCCGGCCTGTCGGCTGTGGCGGATCTGCCGCTGATGACGGCACAACAGACTCGCGCGCAGATCGTGAAGACGTCTCCCGACCAGATCGCGGTGATCGGCACACTCACATCCGGGGCGACCGCAAGCCTCCACGTCCGCGAGGCCGTAGCCGGTGGCACCGGGTTCCTGTGGGAGATCAATGGAACCGACGGAACGCTCCGGATCACGGCTGATGCGGCACTGCCAGAGATCTTCCCGTTGACGGTCGCGGGAGCGCGTGGCCGCGCCGAGCCGGCCGTGCTTGCCATCCCCCCGGAACTGACGGGGAAATGGCCCGCGCTCACCAGCCTGGAGGGAGCACCCGCCTACAACGTCGGGCGTGCCTACGCCGCGTTCGGAGCCGACATCGATAACGGAACTCGGACGGTCCCGGACTTCGCCGACGCGGTCCGGCGCCACGAAGTCATCGCGGCGATCGAGCGGTCCGCGGCATCGGGGGAACGCGTGACGGTGTAGCCGGAATGCATCGCGCGAGCGGACCGAGGATGTCGCGAGGGAACCCAACTCGCTCTGCCGATATGTGGCGCATGGCGGTGCGAGGCCGAGTTGACACGTGGCGGCATGGATTGCACGGTTCATCCGTGGAGGCCTCCGACCGCTACCCGCTGGTCCTGTCGCCCTTCGACATCCGCGGTCGTCGGCTGCGGAATCGCATCGTCTCAACGCCACACGCTACCGGCTGGAGCCGTGACGGGCTGATTGACCGGAGCGAGGTCGACTACCACGTGCGCAAGTCCGCCGGCGGTTGCGGGCTTGTGATGACATTCGGATCGGCGTCGGTCGACAGGTCGACCGAGGCGTCGTACGGCTCGGTCGCACTCTGGGACGAGCGCAACGAGCCGGCGCTGTGGGCGCTCGCCGACGGCGTCCACGAGCACGGCGCGCTCGTGATGTCGCAGATGACGCACATGGGCCGGCGCGGCACGTCGGCCATCTCGGGCATCCCGCTGCGCGCGCCGTCGGACCTGCCCGAGGGCGTGCATATGGAGGTGCCCGTGCCGCTGGCGACCGACGAGTTGCCGGCGATCGTCGAGCGCTTCGCGAACGCGGCCCGCCGGCTGGAGCGCTGCGGCCTCGATGGCGCCGAGGTCACGTCGTTCGGCGGGCACCTGATCGAGCAGTTCTTCGACCCGCGGGTCAACACGCGCACCGACGAGTACGGCGGCTCCCTGGAGAACCGCACCCGGTTCGCGCGCGAGGTACTCGAGGCGGTCCGGGCCACGGTGTCTGACACGTTCATCGTCGGCTTCCGGATGGCCGTTGATCAGTGCCTGACCGGCGGCCTGGGTCCGGACGACATGATCGAGATCGCCCGTAGCGTGGCGTCGACCGGCGCAGTCGATCTCTTCAGCGTCAGCGGCGGTACGGGCGCGACCCGCCTGGCCACCGCCTTCTTCGTCCCTGGCGACATGCTGCCCGAGGGCGTCTACAACGAGCGGGCGATCCGGTTCCGTCAGGAGGTCGGCGTGCCGACGCTGGTCGCGGGTCGGAACGTCGAGCCCGACATGGCGGAGGCAGTCGTCGCGGCAGGGGTCGAGCTCGTAGCGATGACGCGGGCGTTGATCGCCGACCCGGATCTCCCGCTGAAGATCGCGGATGGCCGTCATCACCGGCCGTGCATCGGGCTCAACGATGGCTGCATCGGCCGCTTGTATACGGGCATGCCGATGTACTGCTCGGTCAATCCGGCGATCCGCGATCCGGGGTTGGCCGAAGTCGTGGAGGCCGGGGTGCCGGTGCGCGTCGTTGTCGTCGGCGGAGGGGTGGCCGGTTTGGAGGCAGCACGGGCGGCGGCTCTTCGGGGCCACCACGTCGTGCTGTTCGAGCGGCGTACGGTTCTCGGCGGTCGCGCTCGGTTGGCTGCCCAACGGTCCGGACGTGAACGCTGGTATCGATACATCGACTGGCTGCGCGACGAGGCAGAGGCCACTGGTGCTGAGATATGGCTGGGCGTTGATGCCGACGCAGACAGGGTCCTTGCCGGGAAGCCCGAGGTGGTCATTGTCGCGACGGGGTCGATCCTCCGACCCGAGGCACGACTCCCTGGTCCGGTGCCGGTCCTCGACGTCGACGAGCTGCTGGACGATGGACTTGCTGTTCTTCCCGATCCATCGTCCGGTTCCGCGTTGATCCTCGACGACGACGGCCACCAGCTCGCGCCGACCGCCTCAGAGATGCTGGTCGCGGCCGGATTCGAGGTCGAGATCGCGACAACCCATCCGGCGGTCGGTGACCTGATCGACGCGACACAATTGCCGTTCGTCCTGCAGCGACTCGCCCGGGACGGCGTACGGCTTACGCCCAACGTCACCGGCGTCGCCAGCTCAGGGCGCGCCGTGACGCTCCGTCACCTGTACAGCGAGGCAGACGAGCAACGCGAGCGCATCGCAGTCGTGGTCATCGCTGGCCGCCGGATGGCGCTGTGCGCGCTACCCGACCAGCTTGCCGCGGCCGCACCCGGGCTTCCCGTCGTCGTCGTCGGCGATGCGTTGTCGCCAAGGACGCTCCTCGACGCCACCGCCGAGGGCGCCAGAGCCGGAGCGAACATCGCAGCACCGGCCCATGTCATGGCGAGCTGAACTCCGTCGGCCAGGGAAGCCGTCCTCCGGCGAGAGCCCTGACGCCTTCAAGTCCGGGCGTCTGTTGCCACCAGTTGGCTGCTCTTCGTTGGTTAGCAAGGTCCTCAAGCGGACTCGGTCGTCGCGAAGACCGCGGTAACTCCAGACAGCTGCTTCTCGTGAGCACGAATGAGGGAGTGGAGCCGACGCTCGGATTTGAACCGAGGACCTGCTGCTTACGAACTAGATGGGCCTAAGCGTTGTGGCCGGAGCGCGGAATCGCGAGCGTACGGCGCTCAGTTAGCAGGTCTTCGTTTCGAGGGAGTTTGTCGACTTGCGGTCCAGCTTCCGAGGTATGCGCATTGGTCGCAGCCATCGTACCAAGAGGACAGCGATCCCTGTCCCGTTCCGGGATGAGTCAAGCGCACATCCCGGCACTGGTTGAGCCGGGATCCCTTGACGGCAGATCGTTAGTATGCTAACGTATAACTCAGTAGTTTGCTAACGAAGGACCAAGCGATGACCGCTCTTACCCAAGCCGCTCATGTAGAACCCAACCCGTCCGTCGAGCTTCCGGTGCGACCGCCCCGATTCGGAGGTGTCCTGTGGCGCCTCTCGCGGCGCACGAACGGGTGGGCATTGCCCCTGGCTGGTCGGCGATGGAATCCCATCCTTGGCCTGGTCATCCATCGGGGACGCCGCTCCGGTCGCCCGTACGCGACACCGGTGGCCGCTCGGCGGGTGGCCGATGGCTTCATCATCCCGCTTGCGTTCGGCGCGCAGGTCGACTGGCACCGCAACCTCGTCGTCGCTGGTGGAGGCACGATCCGCTGGCGGGGCCGCGACTATGAAGTGGCCGGACCCGAGACCATCGGCGCCGACGAGGGTCGGGCCGCGTTTGACCCGGTCCAGCGCCTGTTCCTGCGGCTCGCCGGCGTTGACGGCTTCATCCGAGTCCGCGACGCGGCAGTCACGACCCGATGACCGAGTGGTCGGTTCGGTTGCCCGGGAACGTTGGCGGCGATGACGCTGAAGGCTCGAGGCCCGCGTCGGGGTCGGAGACATTCGCCATCGAGGACAGCCTGGGCTATCTCCTGAACCGGACGGCCCGGCTGATGGCGAACGAGCTCGCCGAGAGGCTGCGACCAGCCGGCGTCGCCATCGGCCAATGGGCGGTGCTGTTATTCCTGTGGGCGCGCGACGGGCTGAGCCAGGCCGAGCTCTCGCGGCTGGTGGCGATCGAGCCGCCGACAATGGTTCGGACGATCGACCGGATGGTCCGCGACGGACTCGTCATCCGTATGCCGGACTCGGATGACGGACGCCTGAGCCGGATCCACCTCACAGAGCGGGGGTGGTCGCTCCGCGACGAGCTGGTCCCGCTCGCGATGGCCGTCAACGACGCGATCCTGCAACGGCTCACCGCCAACGAGGGGCGGGCCCTGCTACGACTCCTGACGAAGGTGCTGACCCAGGCGGGATCGGGCTGAGAGATAGGACGGGCACGCGCGCGACGTCGGGCCGCCAATCGGCGGTGAGAACGGATCCATGCGCGCGCTGCGAGGAGGTCGTCGGGTCGGTGGCGGGGTAGGTCGCGCGGTGGGTCGCCCGGGCGACCGTTCGACGACCGATTCTGAACGGCGAACCGGCAGGTCCGCGCGGGGACGGCTGCTATGAGCACTCATGGCCGAGGCACGTGATCACCCGACGGGAGTCCCAGTCGGCAGCGAGGGCTGGCTGCGGCTTCTGGGCGAGGGCGGCATCGAGGATTTGGACGGTCTGCTCGGGAGGTCGTCGTCCCACGCGAGTGATCGAGGAAATGCTTGACAGCGCAACTACTTGGGCGGATACTTGCATAAGCAAGTAACATCCAAACGCTTGCGGAGTCAGGAGCAGCAGCCATGACCACGGCCATCATCGGGACAGGCAATATCGGCGGACAAGTGGCGCGGCACCTCGTGGCCGGAGGGGAGCAGGTGGTTCTCGCCGCCCGCGACGAGTCGCACGCGGCGGCACTGGCAGACGAACTCGGCCCCTTGGCGAGCGCGGCGTCCGTTCGGCAGGCGATCGCAGCGGCGGACGTGGTGGTCCTCGCCGTCTGGCTTGACACGACGAAGACGCTGATCGCAGAGAACGGAGATCTGCTCCACGGCAAGGTCGTCGTCGACCCGTCGAATCCGATCCAGCTCGACGGCAAGGGCGGGTTCAGTCGAACGCTTCCCGAGGGACAATCCGCTGCGTCCGTGATCGCGGGTCTCCTCCCCGACGACGCTCATCTTGTGAAGGCTTTTGGCACGCTTGGCGCCGAGGCGCTCGCCTCGAGCGCGAATCGAAAGCCGCGGCCCGCAGCCTTGTTCTATGCGACGGACGACGAGGCCGCTGCGGCTACCGTTGAGCACCTCATCGCCACCGCTGGTTTCGACGCCGTGAAGGTGGGCGGCCTGCGTGATGCAACGCGCATCGAGGTGGCTGGTGACCTCCACCAGTACGGCGGGTTGAACGGCAACGTGGTCGATGCGGACGAGGCTCGGGCTGCCGTCGCGGTGGCGGCGTAGCGGTTGAGTCCCAACAGGCTCAACTCTGCACCACCCGCCGAATGACGGGCGGCCGGCTCAACCGAACGTGCAGTCGATCGTGACCTTGCCCAGGGCGTTCTCGAGAACCGCGAGCTCCTCATCGTCGAGTCGGGACACGAAATACTCGGCGATTCCACGTGCGTGGGCGGGAACCGTTTCGGTCAGCCGGGCCACGCCGGCATCGGTGAGGGCAACCAAAACGCCTCGTCCGTCGGCAGTAGCGTCGGCTCGGCGAACCAGGCCTTCATCGACCAGCCGCGCAACGCGACGGGTCATGCCGGAGCGCGAGATGAGGGCCCGGCCCGCGAGTTCCGTCATGCGCAGCTCCCCGCCGGCGAGGGCCAGCTGGACGAGCACGTCGTAGTCGGCCAGGGCCAGACCGGTCTGCTGCTCGAGCTGCGTCTCGAGCTGGCGCATGAGGGTGGCGTGAGCTCGCAGCAGCGACCGCCACGCGCCCATCCCGCGTCCGCCTGGTAGTTCATTCCCCACCAGCCGATCAGCGAGTCCTGCCAGGTCCGTTCCCGAATGTACTTGCATGTGCAACCAGATAGGCGTAGGGTGTTTGCGAACGCAAATATATCATCGTAAGTGCCGGAAGGAAAGAACCGTGATCGCTGAACTCCCACCCGCCATTGATCCTGAGACTGCCGGCCGGTTCGGCACCAGGCCCGACGAGTCGCGGGTCAGCCGCGCGGCCGCCGCCCTCGAAGGAAACGGAATCAGCGTGCTCAGAGCCGCCAGCGCGGCAGAAGCGAAGCGGGTCGTGCTGGGCCTGATCGCCGAAGGATCCGAAGTGAATCACGGCGCTTCGACGTCGCTCGATGTCGCGGGCATCACCGAGGAGATCGACCACTCCGGTCGATACGAGGCCATTCGGCCACGAACCTGGAGCATGGACCGCCAGACTCAGGCGGACGAAATCCGCCGCCTGAACTCAGGCCCCGACGTGATGCTCGGCAGTGTCCACGCCGTGACCGAGACGGGTTCATTGATGGCCGCTTCCATGGGTGGCAGTCAGCTCGGGCCGTACGTCAGCGGCGCCGGCCGAGTGATCCTCGTGGTTGGGACGCAGAAGATCGTGTCCGATCTCGAGGAGGGCCTCCGGCGGATCAACGACTACGCCTTCCCCCTCGAGGACGCTCGCGCCCAGGCAGCGTATGGCATCCACAGCGCGGTGAACAAGGTTCTGATCATCAACCGCGAGATCACGCCCGGTCGTATCACGGTCGTCTTCGTCGACGAGGTCCTCGGGTTTTGACGAGCGACGAACACGAAGGAATGACTTCCATCATGGGCCCGTTCTCGCGACCTTCTACTACGACGACCACCACCATCCGCGATTCGCGCTGGCTCGCCCTTGTTGTCCTGTGTGCCGGGATGCTGATGATCGTCCTCGACGCGACGATCGTGAACGTCGCGTTGCCCTCGATCCGCAGCGACCTCGGCTTCACCCAGTCGAGCCTGGCCTGGGTCGTCAATGCCTACCTCATCGCCTTCGGTGGTGTCCTGCTCCTGGCCGGGCGGCTCGGCGACCTGGTCGGTCGGCGACGCGTCTTCCTTGCCGGTCTCGCCGTGTTCACGGCAGCCTCCCTGCTGTGCGGGTTATCCATCCGCCCCGAGATGCTGGTTGCTGCACGGTTCGTCCAGGGCGTCGGTGGCGCGATGACCTCTGCCGTCATCCTGGGGATGGTCGTGACGCTCTTCACTGAGCCGGGCGAGCAGGCGCGAGCGATCGGCATCTACAGCTTCGTCGCAGCAGCGGGTGCATCGATCGGGCTTCTCGCCGGTGGATTCCTGACCGACGCGCTCAACTGGCACTGGATCTTCCTGGTCAACGTCCCGATAGGGATCATCGCCGCAGTCTTGGCCCTGCGGTTGTTAGAGGCCGACCGGGGGATCGGGCTCGGGAAGGGCGCCGATGTGATCGGTGCGTTCCTGGTGACGGCGGCGCTGTTGCTTGGGGTGTACACGATCATCCGCACCACCGATTTCGGATGGGGATCGGCCCACACCGTCGGGTTCGGGGCGGCCGCGATCGCGTCGCTCATGGCCTTCCTCGTCCGCGAGTCGCGGACCGCGAACCCGCTCGTCCCATTCCGTATCTTCGAATCGCGCAATGTCTCCGGCGCGAACGTCGTGCTGGTGCTCATTTTTGCGGCTCTGTTCGGGATGTTCTTCCTCGGCAGCCTCTACTTCCAGCGGGTCCGCGGGTACGACCCGCTCGGGATCGGGCTGGCGTTTCTGCCGTTCAGCCTCTCGATCGCGATGCTGTCGTTCGCGTCCGGGCCGCTCATCACCCGTTTCGGGGCTCGCTCTGTGCTCCTGCCGAGCTTGGTCCTCATGGGCATCGGGTTGCTGTACTTCTCGCGAGTGCCGGTCGATGCTGCATACAGCACGGACGTCCTCCCTGCCCTCTTCCCGCTTGGCGTCGGTTTCGGCCTCGCCTTCCCGGCGCTGATGGCGCTTGGGATGTCGGGCGCGGGCGAGCGCAATTCCGGCCTTGCTTCGGGGCTGCTCATGACGACCCAGCAGGTCGGTGGAGCGCTGGGCCTGTCGGTCTTCGTCTCGGTGTCCGCTGCACAGACAAACGGGTTGCTCGCCGCGTCGGTGGCCGAGCCGGCGGCTCTGACGAGCGGCTACCGACTGTGCTTCGCCATCGGCGCCGGGCTCGTCCTCGTCGCCCTCGTCGTTGCGAGCGCCGTCCTGCGGCCGGCCGAGGGAACTCAGCAACCGGCGTTGCAGAAGCGCGAGCGGCCGCTCGGCGACCCGGCGCTTCCCGCCGCGCGGATTCGTTAGCTGTGCCTGATTCGACGTTGGGCGTCGGGATCATCGGCGTCAATCCTGCCTGGGGCTGGGCAGCCACCGCCCACATTCCGGCTCTGCGCGCATTACCGAACTACGAGGTCCGGGCACTCAGCGCCAGCAGCCCGGAAGCGGCCCGCGCCGCGGGCGAGGCATTCGGCGTCGCCGCCGTCTTCTCGGATCACGAGCAGCTCGTGGCTCAGCCGGACGTCGATGTCGTGGCCGTCACGGTCAAGGTCCCCCATCATCGCGAGCTCGTCAGCGCCGCGCTCGCCGCCGGCAAGGCCGTGTATTGCGAGTGGCCGCTGGGCCGTGATCTCAACGAAGCGCGAGCGATGGCGACGCTCGCCGCCGAGAAGGGCGTGCGCACGGTGGTCGGGTTGCAGGCCCGTCAGGCGCCGGCCATCGAGTTCGTCCGGCAGCTCCTGAACGACGGATACGTCGGCGAGGTCCTGTCGACGACGATGATCGGGGTGTCGGTCGCGGGCGATGTCGTGGTCCAGCCCAACGTCTACATGTTGGACGCGAACAACGGCGCCAACCTGCTCACGGTCGCCTTCGGCCACAGCCTGGACACCCTGAACTTCGCGCTCGGCGAATTCGCCGACCTGTCGTCGGTATCGGCGATCCGCCGACCGCTGATCACCGCCGAGAAGACCAGAGAGCAGATCGTCAAGACAGCTCCCGACCAGGTCGCGGTGATCGGCACCCTCACATCCGGAGTGACCGCCAGCGTCCACGTCCGCGAGGCAGTCGCTGGCGGCACAGGGTTCCTGTGGGAGATCAACGGAACGGACGGAACTCTGCGCATCACCGCGGACGCCGCGTTACCCGAGATCTTTCCCTTGACCGTCGCGGGTGCGCGTGGCGGTGGCGAGCCAACTGAACTAGCCGCTCCGGGGGCGCTGATCCAGAAATGGCCGACGCTCAGCGGCCTTCAAGGAGCGCCCGCCTACAACGTCGGGCGTGCCTACGCCGCGTTCGCGGCCGACATCGACAAGGGCACTCATACGGTGCCGGACTTCGCCGATGCCGTCCGACGCCACGAGGTCATCGCCGCCATCGAGCGGTCGGCGGCATCAGGGGAACGCGTGACGGCGTAGCCAGATGGCACAGTCGATCCGCAAGACCGCGTCTCGAGGCGGGCTGCGAACCGCGCGGTGGGCGCCTAACGTTCGGGACTGTCAAACCTCGCCAAGTGTGTCCACGCGGGCCGAGGTCGATCGCTCGAGGCGGCGCAGTGCCGCCTCAGATGGCGAACCTGGTTCCGCCGTGAAAACGAGGATCGTCTGATCGGGATCCTGGGGGAGATCGAGGTCCTGATACGCCAGCGTGACCTCGCCGACGGTCGGGTGGCGAAACCGTCGGACTCCGTTGCGGTGGAACAGGACGTTGTGAGCAGCCCAGCGGGCGTGGAACTCCTCGCTCCGGGTTGACAGCTCGCCCACCAAATCGGAGAGCCGTCGGTCATACGGGTTGCGCCCGGCCTCCGCTCGCAGGAGGGCGGCCATGTCGTGAGCCGCCACATCCCAGTCGACGTAGAAGTCGCGCGAGCGGGGATCGAGGAACACGAACCGTGCCGGGTTCGGTGGTCGTGCCGGGTCCCGGTACACCTCGGCGTAAAAGGCCGCCCCGAGTCGGTTGGCGTACAGGATGTCGAGACGTCGGTTGCGTACGAGCGCGGGCGTGCCGATCAGGTCGACGATGCGCTGCACGCCGGGACGCACGTTCTCCTGCCGCTTCATCCTGCGCGGCGGGCGCTCAAGGTTGGCGATCCGGACGAGATCGTCGAGGTGCGCCCGCTCAGCGTCATCGAGCTGGAGCGCGCGCGCGATCCCGTCGAGCACGTCCTGTGACACGCCTCTGGCATCGCCGCGCTCGAGCCGGGTGTAGTAGACGTCGCTGATCCCGGCCAAGAGTGCGACCTCCTCACGCCGCAGCCCGGGCACGCGCCGCAGCCGCCCGTAGCGCGGGAGTCCCGCGCGCTCGGGCGTGATTCTCGATCGCCGCGTGGTGAGGAACTCGCGGACCTCGTCGGCGTTGCTCACGAGGTCACCGTACGCGTGGTCACCGGTTCGCTGGGAGTTACTCCCGGTACCCCTAACAGCCATGACTTCCTCGAGGCGCGCCAGGTTGTTTTGATTGTCGCCGACATGACCAACGACAAGAGCCGCAGGTCACTCCGAGCAAACCGCCGACCGAGGTGGCTAGTCTCGGTACTGGTCCTCGCCGCCACGGCGTCCGCCTGTGCCCAGTCGCCAGTCGTGGCGGACCCCGCTTCGCCTGCAGAGACAGCAACTCTGACCGCGAGTCCGGCTCCTCTCGCAACGACAGCGTCGGAGGTAACCATGAAGGTACGCATCACCGTCGAAGGCGCGCCGATCACCGCCAGCCTCATCGACAACGCCACGTCGAGAGACTTCGTCTCTCTGCTCCCGGGTGTCGATCCGGCGGTCGGTGACATCACCTACGACGCCCCATGGGGCAACCTCGCGCTGTTCCACCGCGACGCCGGCTACGCGGCGGGCCTCATCAAGCTCGGGACGATCGACTCCGGCTTCGAGACACTGAGCACGCCGGGCTCCTTGGCAGCAACCATCGAGCTGATCGAGGAGGAGTAACCATGCGAGCAGCGATCTTCAACGGACCGCACGACATCACCGTCGCGGACGTTTCCGATCCCAGCATCACCGCACCCACGGACGCCGTCGTCCGCGTGGTCCTTGCCTGTGTCTGCGGCTCCGATCTGTGGTTCTGGCGCGGTCAGACGCCCCACGACAACGATGGCACGGGCCACGAATTCATCGGCGTCGTCGAGGCCGTCGGGTCGGCGGTGACGGCCGTGCGCGAGGGTGACTTCGTGATCGCGCCGTTCGCGTTCAGCGACGGGACCTGCCCGAATTGCCTCGCCGGGATCCAGACAGCGTGCGTCAACGGGGGCTTCTTCGGGGGCAACGGGGTCGATGGTGCCCAGGCGGAGCGCGTCCGCGTCCCGCAGGCCAACGGGACGCTCGTCAAAGTCCCGGCGGGCACGTACGACGACGCGACGATGCGCTCGTTGCTGACCCTGTCCGACGTCATGGGCACCGGCCACCACGCCGCGGTGAGTGCCGGCGTGACGCCCGGAGACACGGTCGCGGTCGTCGGCGACGGCGCCGTGGGTCTGTCGGCCGTGCTCGCGGCGAAGCGCCTCGGGGCTGGCCGGATCATCGCTCTGTCCCGGAACCCGTCCCGGCAGGCCCTGGCCCGCGAGTTCGGTGCGAGCGAGATCGTCGAGGAACGGGGCGACGATGCGGTCGAGGCGGTGCGCGGCCTTACCGGCGGGATCGGCGCCGACGCGGCGCTCGAGTGCGTCGGGACCGACGACGCCGTCTCCAGTGCGCTCGCGATCGCTCGGCCAGGTTCGACGGTCGGCTACGTCGGCGTGCCGCACGGGGTCGAGCTGTCGGTCCCGGACATGTTCTACCGCAACGTCGGCCTGAAGGGCGGCCCGGCACCGGTCCGGGCGTACATCCCCGAGCTACTCGAGGACGTCCTCGCCGGGCGCATCGACCCGGGGCGCGTGTTCGACTACGAGACCGACCTCGACCACATCGCCGATGCCTACCGCGCCATGGATGAGCGGCGCGCGATCAAGTCGCTGATCCGGGTGGGAGCGATCTGATGCAAACGATGCGCTCTCGACCTGGACGACACGATGCACAGGAGACATGACATGAAAATGCTGCCGAAGCAGCCGACGGTGAAGGCCTCGGCCGACAACTTCATCGGAGACGCCTGGTACGACGCGCTCATCCGCGGCGAGGAACCATCGCGAATCCGCGTCAGTGTCGTCCGCTTCGCACCCGGCGCCCGGAATGCCTGGCATTCGCACGCGGTCGGTCAGACCGTCCACGTGACCGAGGGCGTCGGGCTCATCCAGTCGCGGGGCGAGAAGCCCGTCGAGATCCGCCCCGGGGAAACTGTACATACGCCTCCTGGCGAGTGGCACTGGCATGGGGCTGCCCCAGAGCGCTTCATGACCCATCTCGCGATGTGGGAAGCGTCCGCCGAGGGCAAGGAAGCCGATTGGGGCGAACAGGTCAGCGATCCCGAGTACGCGGCTGCGGCGCAGGAGGCGTCGCGATGAATCCCACCTATGACTTCACCGGGCAGGTTGCCCTGGTCACCGGCGCTGCTTCGGGCATGGGCTTGGCGACTGCGCAGGCGTTCGCCGAAGCCGGCGCCGCTGTCGGGCTCGCCGACGTCAATGAGGACGCGGTCCGGCTAGTCACCGAGGACCTACGAGCCAGCGGGCATCGAGTGCTGGGCATCACCTGCGATGTGTCGGATGAGGACCAGGTTGCCGCGATGGTCGACAAGACGGTTGCTGCCTTCGGCCGCCTGGACATGGCGTTCAACAACGCCGGCATCCAGGCTCCGCCATCCGACGCGGCCGACGAGCCCGCCGAGACCTTCGACAGGGTCAACGCGGTGAACCTCCGCGGCGTCTGGGCCTGCATGAAGCACGAGCTGCGTTACATGCGTGGCCAAGGCAGCGGCGCGATCGTGAACTGCTCCTCGTTGGGGGGCTTGGTGGGGCTCCCCGGCCGAGCCGCCTACCATGCCTCGAAGCATGGAGTGATCGGGCTCACCGGCAGCGCGGCGCTGGAGTATGCCCCGCGAGGTATCCGCATCAACGCCATCTGTCCAGGCACGTTCGAGACCCCGATGGTCGCGAACATGATCTCGAGCGGAGAGTTCGACCCGGCGGAGGCCCTGGCCGACCAGCCCATCGGTCGCTTCGGGCGAGCCGAGGAGATCGCCTCCACCGTGTTGTGGCTCTGCAGCCCCGGCTCCAGCTACGTGTTGGGCGTGGCTCTTCCTGTGGACGGCGGCTACACCGCGCAATGACCGACGTCGGGACGGCAAGGGCGACACGCCGCGTCAGTTACGAAGCCTCGGGTGCGTGTGGGACGTGCGACGACCGGTCAGTTTGCAGGTCCTCAGCGTTGTGGCGGACAACGGCGACGAGATTCGGGGCTGAACCGGCGATTCTGACGGGAAGCGCGGATTTGCGAGCGTAGGGCGCTCAGTTACCAGGTCTTCGATTCGGAGGAGCCGCGCAACCCGTTACGACACGCTCCAGTCGCGAGGCCATCGTCGCCATCAACGTCGAGTGTATGGTTGCCTGGTGTCAAAACGGGCTGGCCCAATTCGCGAAGGTCGTTCGCAAGGGTGGCCATTTCGTCGCCCTGTACCCCGGGTCGATGAGCAACACGCCGGCCCGGCCTTGCACGACGACGGTGTTGTTCTGAAGTAACTCGCGACAGCACACCATCCGCGACCTGCCTCAGCATGGGACTCCTTCCGCTTGTGGTTTGCAGCCGCTTGTCGAGACGGTAGTCAGCGCCTCACCGGCGTTGCCGGGTAGAACTCTGCAACGCGTTAGCCCGCTCCTACGATCGGCGGAGCGAGCGGCCCACGCGCCACGGGCTAGGCGATTGCCCGTGTGCTCGTTTGAACGCCCGGCTGAACGCCTCCTCCGATTCATAGCCGACGCGTCTTGCGATCTCAGCGACCGTGACTTCGGTGGTTGCGAGCAAGTCTTGGGCGATGCGCATGCGCCATTCGTTCACGTAGCGGATCGGCGACAGACCAAGGACATCGCGAAAGCGACCATCGAGCGATGACCGAGAGACGGCTGCTTCCATCGCGAGATCGGCGACGGTCCACTTGCGATCTGGCGCCGTGTGAATAGCCTTCATCGCCGGTGCGAGCACCGGATCACGCAGTCCCGCGAGCCAGCCCCGTTCGGACGCGGGAGCATTGGCGAGGTGCAGGCGCAGGGCGTCGATCAGCAGCAGTTCGGGCAGCTTGGTCGACCGAACCCCCTGACTCTCCCCTGACGATTCCTCGAGGGCATACGCGATGCTGGCGTCGAACCAGGCGCGCGACGGTCCCGGCGGCGGCCGGACCACGAAGGCCGGAGAAAATACCTTCAAGGCCGGGTCGAACAGCGGATCCTCGGAGTACAAGCACCCGCAAACGACCTCCGTGCGGGAGCCGCCCTCGCCGTGGCGAACGATCGGCATCTCGGTCCACGGGGGTGCTGGGACGACACTCATGATGGAGACGGGCTCGACCGGCTCGACGCCTCCCATCAGGAACGCGTCGCCGTACGGCAACACGATCACCTCGCCGGCACTGGCCCAGTAGCGCTCGCCGTCGGTGGTTGATACCCAGCAGCGTCCGGACGCGACGACGTGGAAGAGGATGAGACGCTCGGCGCCGGGATGCATCAGCGCGGCGAACATGGGCCCGCCTTGGTCGGCTAGAGCCCAACCCTCCGTGTACTCGGCGCGAAGGAAGATGGCGCCCTCGAGGCGTAAGCGCTCCAACGCTTCGTTGAGCGGTCCGACCGCGCCCCGAGTCCGTTCGATCATCGCCCGGCGAACTCTGGCGTTTCGATCAGCATTCCCGGTTTCGGCGTCATGGTCAGGTGCCCATCTCGAGCCGATGCTGCTTGCACCTCATTGAATGGGCAAAGAGAGAAACGGCATGGGAGAAGGAGGAAGCCATGAGCACATCGACAACGGCGGTCTCATTCAAGCAGTACGGCGGCACTGCGGCTGACAACTACGAACGATACTTCGTCCCAACGATCGGACTGCCCTTCGCGACCGCGCTGCTCAACGCGGCGGGGCTCCAGCCTGGTGAGCGCATCCTCGATATTGCATGCGGCACTGGTGTCGTGACGCGGCTGGCAGCTGAACGCGTCGGTCCGAGTGGCACCGTCGCCGGAGTGGACATCAATCCCGCGATGCTTGCGGTCGCCCGCTCGGTACCCTCGTCGGGCGCCGCGATCGAATGGCACGAGGCAACCGCGGAGTCGTTGCCGCTCGCCGACGGGTCCTTCGATGTCGTGCTCAGTTCGCTCGGACTGCAGTTCGTGCCCGACAAGGCGTCTGCGCTGCGCGAGATGCGGCGTGTCCTCGCTCCCGACGGGCACCTGGCCGTTGCAACCGTCGGACCCACACCGCCGCCCTTCGCGATCCTCGAGCAGGCGCTTGCGCGCTACGTGAAGCCCGAGGCAGCGGCGTTCATGCGAGTCGTGTTCTCGCTGCATGAACCGGAGGAGCTCGAGGGGCTAGTGAGCGGCGCCGGATTCCGCGACGTTGAGGTTCGGTCGACGGCACTGACCCTCACCTTTCCCGGACCCGAGGAGTTTCTCTGGCAATACGTTCATAGCACTCCATTGGCGGCGGCTGTCGCACAGATCGACGACGCGGGTCGGGCCGCGTTGCAGGGCGACGTCGTGATCGGACTGCGCTCGTTCGTGAAAGACGGGACCCTGGACATCGACGCGAACGTCGTCCTGACGACCGCATCAACGTGATCAGGGTTTGCCTATTGCATTGGCGCGCCCGACAGGTGTTGGGCGCGCGGTAACAACCTCCCGCGTGCCGATGGAGGGCCGCGATGAGTGGCTCGCGGCGGCCAAGCGCCTGGCATGAGAGCATGCAGGACGGGGCCTCACGAACAGCATCACGAGTTGAGTCGCGCCCCAGTTGCGCTGGTCGCCCTTCTCGGCGTGGCGGCGGTGTTGGGCTGGGTCCGGCCGATCGGGCGCTGGGCGGATCGCATACGCGCTCAGATCGAGATTGCCGCCGACGCTTACGCACTTGCCCACGGATCGAGCCGACCAGCGATCGCCCTCGCGATCGTCAAGCTGAGCAGTCCGCCGAGTTCGCCAGGGATCGCCAGTTTCGAGTCCGCGGTCGAGATCCGGCTCTGAGCTCTCGTCCGTCAGGAGGCGCCACCCGCGCACACCCGGCGCGACGACGTCGGTCTGATCCTTGCCTTTGCATCGCTCGTGGTGGTGGCCTGTTCGGCGCTGACAATCTAAGGCGCCCAAACACTCATCCGGACGAAACCGAGCTTCTCGCGAGAGGATCAGTTAGCAGGTCTTCAGCGTTGTGGCAGCGCCGTCCGCCGAGAATCGTGGCGTAGTGGCCGGGTTCGTGCGAGAAGGAGAGTGGAGCCGACACGCAGATTCGAACTGCGGACCTGCTGTTTACGAAACAGCTGCTCTACCGCTGAGCTATGTCGGCGCCGCACGATTATAGGTGCTGCTCAGAGGACAGCAGCTATTTGTGCTCTCACACGATCCGCGGGAAGTGCGCACGAATCGTTAGCACAGCGCTCGAATAGCTGATAACTGTAGAGACCAAGGCGCGATCCTCACGCGTACACGCGAACGGCCGTTCTATCATCGAGGAGGTCCACTCGGGTCCTACGATGCGCCCCGAGTTGTGGAAGTTCGTCGCCGGTCACCCGGTTCGCCGATTGGTGTACTTCTTGGCGCTCGTCGGACTCGTTCTCGCGCTGATCGCCGGGCTGCTCTTCACCGTCGGCCGGCGAGGGTTCGGCGGCAGCGAGACGATCGGCTTCTTCCGAACCGATGTCGCACGAGAAGTCAACACCCCGTTCATCGTCAATCGGGACGGATCCCACGAGACCCAGCTTGGTCACGACGTCGGCGTCCTCTCGCCGGACGGGAGCAAGCTGCTGACAGTCAGCGAGGGGAACTGGGCTCGGCCCGCCGTGTCCAATGCGGACGGTTCAGACTTGAATGTACTCGAAGCTTATCCGGGCCTCGAGATGCAGCTCCGACCCATTGCCTGGTCCCCGGACGGGTCGCGCATTCTGGTCGCGACCGGTGGCCCGGACGTCACGCCGACCGGCAATGGGCTGCACACGGTGCGCTCGAGCGACGGCGGAGATCTGGTTCAGCTCGTTGCCACTCCAGACGACGACGGCGATAGTTCGCAGGGTTACTCGGCGGACGGCTCACGGGTCCTGTTCAGTCGGATTGGTGTCGGTCCTGGGATCTTCGTCGTCGACGCGGACGGTATGGGTCTGCGACAGTTGAGTCCGTCGAATGTGATCCCGGTCGATCTCGACTTCTGGGATGCCATCTCCGCCGATTGGTCTACGGACGGCTCGAAGGTAGCGTTCGCTGGCTTCGTCCCTCCGGACGGGTCTGGGCAGGTTCAGCTGAAGCAGAACGAACGTGGTGCCTCGGGCTTGTACGTCGTGAATCGAGATGGCACTGGTCTTCACACGATCGTGTCGCCCGAGCTTGGCGCCCTCTCTGTGCGGTGGTCGCCGCGCGAGAACGTGATCGCGTTCACCAGCGGTCATCTCGGCAGGCGCCACACACCGGCCGGACCCGAGCTCTTGGACGCACCTCAGGTATGGCTGGTCAGCAGCGACGGCTCGAACCGCCGCCGGCTCACGGAAGGACCGGGCGGGTCGACGGCTGTGACTCCCGTTTGGTCGCCCGACGGAAGGGAACTGCTATTTCAGCGCAAGGTCGGCGATGCCGTGACCCTCTGGATCATGAATTCGGACGGGAGCAGACAGAGACAACTAACTTCGTCCGTCGCAGCGGATTACGTTGGCGGGTATGGCTGGCCAGGACTACCCGCCCGGTAGCGCCGAGTCCGTTTCGGACCCCCGCTCGTCGCCATGCGAGCAAGCGTCGCCCGGCTGGTCGACCCGTCGGCTGGTCGGCTGGGACGAGCCTCTATCTTCTCCGGGAGATAGCGCACGCAACGCTGATCAATGGCCCACTCCCTGACGCCGCCCACACGCGCGGCCCGTTCGACCGGGCAACGTTTCGCGCGACCACCGCGATCTTCCCGCCTTCGATGGGGATGCGGATATTTATGGCATCCGCGCCCTCGAATCCTGTCGGGCGCGCCCACCAGTTTTGATCCGCGCACCGGTTGCCGCCCCGTATGGGAAGGGCCGGAACTGCGACCTCCCTCGGGAGTGCGAGCGCGAATCCGCGCGTGTAGGCATCCGGGGTCAGACGGACGCTGACGAACTCCCCCCTTCACCGTCACCCGCTCGTACCCCGACTGGAGCATCGTCGCCCTTACGGCCGGTTTCGCCTTTGCCCACGCAGTCGCGAAGTTGCGGAAGTACTCAGCCGCGTCTGACGAGGCAACCAGTCTGGATCGTCCTTCGTCCGTCAGCGTGGGCGGCGACTCGGACGCCTTCAGGCGGCGCATGGCCGCAAGGAACGCCTCCTCCCTGATGCGCCCGCGGGCGAGCGACAGGGCGAGTCGCCGACGACGGCGTTCGTCACTTGCCAGGTGCTGATCGCGATGTTATAGGCGCGTTCCGTCGTGTTCGTGATCTCAAGGTGGGCACGATCCACCGATCGACTTGTGAAGCCGGCCAGGTCCCTGCGTGGGGCAGCACGGCCCCTCGGAACCGCCGTCGACCCTGGTCCTGATAGGTGTGCGGTCTTCTGGTCGAGCACCTCTGGGTCGTGCAACGCGAACACCGGGCTGGGGGCGGCGGTGATTCCGACCGTCCCGCCCGCGACGTCGTAGCGATACTTGGCGGTCCTTGTCATCCTGATCTGGAAGACCCGGGCAGGATGGCCCGACAAGGAGAAACGATCATGGCGACACGGCCGAGCGCGAACGACCTGAAGCGATACTGGGGCCTCGCGGAGATGGAGACCGAGAGGGTCTGGTTCCGCCAGACCTACATCGATCCCAAGGCAGGGCCAGAGGGCAGGCCGCTCTGCTCCGCGATCATCGCCCTCGTCACCAACGACGCCGCCATGTTCTCCGACATGCACCGCCTGCCGACCGACGAGCTCTGGCTCTTTCATCTCGGCGATCCGATCGAGCTGCTGCTGTTGCACCCCGACGGTCGGGACGAACTCGTCGTCCTGGGCCCCGATGTGCTCGGCGGCCAGGTGATCCAGCACGTCGTCCCAGCGGGCACCTGGATGGGCGCTCGCCTGCGACCCGGCGGCGAGTACGGGGTGTGGGGCAACACGATGGCACCCGGCTACGCCATCAGCGACTTCGAGGGCGCGAATGCGGGGGAGCTGATCGCGCGCTGGCCGCATCGGGCCGAGCTCATCGCCGTCCTGACCCGCTGAATCCCGGCCGTGCGCGCCAGGCGCGATGGCATGCCCGCGTGCGCCCCCAGACCTGGACAGACGCTGACAACGCGAGCTGACCGGGTTCAGTCCGCCGGCTCGGGTGGGTCCGCTCGGCAGCCCGGGCTCCCGCGATCTCACGCGCGGACGACGGACCGGCGCCTGCCGTCACTCTCACGATCAGGGGCTCGTCGTGACGACCGTTACGGCGGCGACGACCGCAGCCATGCTCATCGTGGCAACGGCGCCAATGAGTCGGCGCCGGTTGACCGTTCACTACCACGCGCGGTAGGCCATGCCCACCAGCCCGCCTGCCACGACCAGGCCCAGGAGGTCCCAGGTCGCCGGGGATCTGCGTGCTGGACGGGTGACTTTCGGTACCGCCAGCGCCAGGGCGCCGTGGCGCCCCGTCACTGGCAAGCTGGCTACGGGCCCACCCAGCCCACCGGACCTCCGGCCTGGATGAAGATCTCGCCCGCCAGGGGGGCGTCCGACGTCTGGAACAACTCTCCCCCTGGAGGCGGGTTCACCCAGATCCAGCAGCTCTTCACGGTCTTCGGGGGGAGCAGGAAGGTCACCTTCTCCGTGACGCCGGCTGGCACGACGTTGGGGGTCACCGACCCGCACAGCGGCCCCATGGCGTTCTCGCCCTCCTCGGCCAGGAACAGTGTCACGGGTTCGGGACTCTTGTTGACGACGGTGACCGTCCAGGGCCGTGCGCCCGTCGGGATGGGACCAGCCGCGGGCGGGAACGGGGTCGGGATCGGGGTCGGGGTCGGGAAGACTGGCGGAGCCGGGCTCGGGAAGGCCGGCAACGTGGGCGGCGACACGCCTCGAGGGACGTACAGCTCCGCCGAGCCCGTCGCGACACACACTCCTTCTAGACAATCACGACCACCGGCCACGAGGACCGTGCCATCGAGCAGCAGGATCGCCGGAGTTCCGTGCGACCGGAGCATGGGCGCGGTGGTGCTCCAGGACCGGGTGTCCGGGTCGTACAGGTCGGCGACCGTAGATCCCGGCGTGGCGGGGAAGAACCCACTAAAAGGCACGAGCACGATGCCGTCCGACAACAGCGTGGCCGGTCGGTAGGCGGTGCCTGGGCTGGGCAGCTCCCCGGTGGCGGTCCAGGCCCCGGTGGCCGGGTCGTACACCTCGGCGGTCGATGAGCGCACCACGAGCACCGTGCCATCCTGCAGCAGCGTGGCCGTGATGCTATCGAACCGCGGGTTTCCGGTCGCGCGCAAGTTCGCGGTCGCGGTCCACGACCCTGTGACCGGGTCGTACAGCTCGGCCGAGTCCGTCGCGAGGTCGGGGGGAACGTCGCCGCCCGCCACGAGCACCCCGCCGTCGGGGAGCAGCGTGGCCGTGTGGTTGTAGCGCGGTGTGACCATCTTCCCAGTGGCGGACCAGGTTCCGGTGTCGGGGTCGTACAACTGGGCGCCGTCGTAACCTGTCACAAGCACCTTGCCGTTGGCCAACAACGTGGCGGTCGAGGCCGCGGTCCATGAATCGGTGGTGGCCAACTTCCCCGTGGAGGACCAGGTCCCGGTGGCTGGGTCGTACACCTCTGCGCCTGGGATCCCGTCATACACCGTCGGGTCGTCGACATCCCCCAGGAGCACCTTGCCATCAAGCAGCAGCGTGGCCGGGAAACCATCCTCAGGCTTGAGCATGTTCCCCGTCGCGGACCAGGTCCCGCTGTTCGGGTCGTACAACTCCGTGGAGGTGTCGTTTTCCTCATCGGAGCCGCCCGCAACGAGCACCCTGCCATCGAGGAGCCGCACCGCGGTGTTGCTATCTCGAGGCGTACCCATCGTCCCCGTGGCGATCCAGACGCCTGTTGGACTCGTGACGGCGGACGGGGTCGGCCCAGCTGATGGCAGGCTGGGCGTCGAACTTGGAGTGACGACGCCCGGAAGGCTGGGCCTGGCCTCGAGGCTCAAGTCCTGGACGGGGTCACGCTGGAGGAGGCGCAGTGCCCCGACCGCCGCGGCACTCGCGAGCACCGCCGCGACCAGAAGCGCCGCAGCGATGAGGAGGGTCCGTCGGCGGGTCATCGGATCCGCTTTGCTGAGAGCCCCGATGACCGAGGGCAGTGCCCGCTGCTGGGTGGTCGCCTCGGCTGCTTCGAGGATCCGCTCGCGCAGTCCCGGATAGGCGCGCTCGGGCAGATGGACTCGCAGCGCCTTGGAAATCTGGGCGTCCGTCAATTGTCGGCCGTTCATGCCTCGGCCTCCATCGCCTTCTCGAGCGCGCCGCGCGCAGCGTGCAGCCGCCACTTGGCCGTCCCGACCGGGATCCCGAGCGACCGGGCGATCTCCGCGACCGGCCGCTCCTCGACGTGGTGGAGGACGAGGATCATTCGGTCCTGCGGCCGGAGGCGGTCGAAGGCGCGGCCGATCGCGTCGTTGTCAACCATCTCGTCCATCTGCGTTCGGGCACGGAGGTCCTGCCGCGGTTCTGGTGGGGGGCTTTCTGCGCCCGGGTAGGCGGGCCGAACCGACACCTCGCGGAGCCGGCCCCGATGCCGGCGTGCCATCAAGGCGGCGTTCGCGACGATCCGATTGAGCCAGCCGTCGAAGACCGCCGCATCGCGAAGGCGGGGGAGCTGTCGCCACGCCGACACGAGCGCCTCCTGGGTCGCATCGGCGGCGTCGGCGTCATTGGACAGGATCGACCAGGCGAGGCGGTAGCAGCGATCGATGCGGGTATCGACGAGCACCTCGAACGCCGCCGCATCGCCGGAG
>VBFG01000170.1 GCA_005882635.1 Chloroflexota bacterium
CCTCGAGGGTCTGCTGGACCATCTGGACGAGGAGGCGCAGCTCGCCGCGGGCATCCTCCGGATCGCGGCCAAGGAGGCGATCCACGATCTGGGCCTGGAGGGTGATGTTCGTCAGGCTCTGGGCCGGGCCGTCGTGCATCGCCCGGGCGATCTCGCGGCGGAGATCCTCCTGGGCGTTGAGGACGATCCGCGACATCGGGCCGCTACCGTCGGTGCCGCCTCCGGCCGTGAGGAGCGGCGCGCCGCCGCCGACCGCCTCGATCCCGCCGTAGACCCGGGCGAACTCGGCGAGCATCTCGCGGAACCGGGTCAGGGTCTTGTGCTTGCCCTCGAGGACGTCGACCTGGGCTTCCATCACCGCCGCCCGACGGGTCAGCGTCACGAGCTGGGTGTTGAGGGCGAGGAGGTCCTCTTGCGGCATGCCGACCGTCGCGGTCATCTTCTCGGAGGCCTGGATCCGTTTCTGCTCGTGCCGGCCGGCCTCGGTCCGGGCCTGGGCGATGAGCATCTCGATCTCGGCCAGCTCGCGGTCGAGGGTCTGGACCTCGAGCTCCAGACGGGTGCCGAGATCAGCGACCGACTCCCCGGCGGTGTCGTCGGCCGGATTGCCCTTGCCTGAGGCCACGGTCGCCGATCAGTCCTCGGGCATCCGGATCCAGCCCTGGCGCATCGCGTACACGACGGCCTGGGTCCGGTCGTTGACGGAGAGCTTGCGAAGGATCGAGCTCATGTGGTTCTTGACAGTCTGCTCGCTGATCGACAGGGCATACGCGACCTGCTTGTTGGTCATGCCCTGGGCGATGTTGTCGAGGATCTCGACCTCGCGCGGTGAGAGCGGCGCGAAGATCGGTGCCGCCTCCTGGCCGTAGACGGCGAGCTCGCGGAACTCCTTGAGGACGCGCGACGCGACGGCCGGCTTGCTGAAGACCTTGTCGTTGATCAGGTACTCGCCCGAGACGACGCGGCGGATGATCGTGACGAGGTCGTCCGGGCCGACGTCCTTGAGGATGAACGCGGCCGCGCCGGCCTTGATCGCGTCGAACAGAGCGTCCTCGTCCTCGCTGACCGCGAGGACGATGATCCCGGTCGACGGCAGCTCGCGCTTGATCCGCTGGGTCGTCTCGATCCCGCCCGGCGCCGGCAGTGACAGGTCCATCAGGATGATGTCGGGCGACGTCTCCAGTGAGCGGTCGACCGCGGACCGGCTGTCGTCGGCCTCGCCGACGACTTCGAAGTCGGACTCGCGCTCGAGGATGTTGCTGATCCCGACGCGGAACAGGGCGTGGTCATC
This sequence comes from Chloroflexota bacterium, assembly GCA_005882635.1. Taxonomy (GTDB): domain Bacteria; phylum Chloroflexota; class Limnocylindria; order Limnocylindrales; family CSP1-4; genus CF-46. The sequence continues at coordinate 1,292 of VBFG01000170.1, forward strand.
AACGATCAGGATCCTCGTCCGCTCGCCGTCCCCGCGTCGATCCGGTCCGCCTCGGCGGCGCTCAGGTCCCGCGTAAGCCATCAGCTGGTCTCCTCTGCTCCCACCGGGATCGCCAGCCGCACCAGCGTCCCACCGTCCGGCCGTGAATGCACCTCGAAACGGGCGCCGATCAACTCCGCGCGCTCGCGCATGAACTGCAGACCGAAGTTCCGCCGGCCTCGGGCGGCCACCGCGCCGACATCGAACCCTCGGCCATCGTCGCGGACGGTCAGGACCCAGTCGCCACCGTCGATCGCGCTGGCGACCGTGACGGCCGAGGCCGCGCCGTGCTTCCGTACATTCTGCAGTGCTTCCTGCAAGACGCGCAGCACTACCGTCTGCTGGGCCTCGGTCAGGCGCTCGGCCGGCGCCTCCAGGTCCGAGCCGATCGCGAGGCCGCTCAGCGCCGTCACCCGGCCGATCACGTCGGCGATCGCGCCGTCGAGCCCCATCTCGTCGAGGACCGGCGGACGGAGCTGGCTGATGAACGTCCGGACCGAGCCGAGCTCGCGGCGCAGGAGGTCGCGCAGGAAGCGGAGCTCCGTCCGGGCGGTCCGCTGGTCCGTGTCGATCACCCGCTCGATGTACTCGACCTGGAAGATCGCGTTCGACAGCACCTGGGCCGGTCCGTCGTGAACCTCCTGGGCGAGCCGTGACCGCTCGGATTCCTGGGCCTCCACGACCCGCATCTGGACGTCGGTCGGGAGGGCTTCGGGGCCGTCGCCGGCGAGGGTCGAGTCGGCCCGCTCGAGGAAGACCTGGGTCGACTCCACGTTCCGCAACGCGATCTCGATCTTGGCGAGCTCCGTCTGCTGGAGGCCAAGCTCGCGACCGAGGCTCTCGACCTCCGACCGCAGGGCCCGAACCCGGGCCTCCTCGGCGAGATGCTCCGCGGCCGCCGCCGCAGCGTCGGCGCCGATGTCGCGGCGCGCGTCCTCGCCCCCGGCGAAGGCGAGGTTGGGGACGGACCGCAGCCGCGCGCCGGGGTCGGGCCGGCCGCGCTCGAGCGAATCCAGCTCGTCACGGAGGGACTGCCAGCGCATCAGCTCGTCGGCATAGGCCTGGCGATAGCGCTGGCTCACTGCCCGCAGCGTGCTCGCGCTGTAGTCGACCGCCTCCGACGCCTCGGCGCGAAGGCCGTCGATCCGTACGTCGCGAACCGCATGCGTGTCGTCGCTCGATCGGGCGGCGTCCATTCGCTGCGGAGTATACGAGTCGGTCATGGGCACGAGACCCGGTAGACACGGAGCAGATCCGCGTCGTCCCCCCCGAGCGCGGTCGTCGCCGGCGGCGTGATGTCCTCGAAGCAGCCGGCCGCCGGGTCGTCCCCGGTCGCGATCGCCGCCCGGAAGGGGTGATCTCCGGTCAGGGTCACCACGGCCGGCGCATGGAACCGGCGGGCCAGGTCGAGGACGCTCGACGGTGACTCGTACGGCAGAGCAAGGGCCGTTCCGCCATGCGTGTACGGCAGCCAGATGGGTGTGTCGGTGATGAGCGGGCGGGAGGCTTCGGCCGTCAGCCCGATCTCGTCCAGGCGGAGGTCGAGGTCGACGAAGCGCCGCAGGGTCAGCAGCGACGCCTCGCCGAACGACGGGAGGAGCAGCGCCGAGAACAGGATGGCCCCCGACGCGGTCAGCGTCGGGGCGAGCCAGGCGACCGGGCGGTACCAACCTCGGCGCCACCCAACCGCGGCGATGAGCGCGTCCAGGGCGAGCAGCGCCGACACGATCAGGAGCACGTGGATCGCTCCCGCGGCGTGGAGGAAGGTGCCCCAGGTCGTCGATACCGGGAACACGAGGGCCGTCACGAGGAACATCGCGACCGAGACGAGGGCCAGCGGCTGAAGCGACCGCAGGCGGGCCGCCCACGGCAGGCCCGCCAGCCCGATGAACGACAGTGGCGCCCCGGGCAGCAGCAGGACGTCGAACAGGTTGTGGCCAATGCCCGTGATCCGAAGGTCCAGGAGCCGCGGCAGACCGATCGCGAGGTAGCGGCCGAGCGTCGGCGGGTCCTGCCAGGCGAAGATGTCGGTCCCGTCGATCGAGAGGGCGTTGCTCAGCGCCTGGCCCGGCAGCGGGCTCCCGAATGCCAGCTGGTCGCGGATCAGCCACGGGGCGAAGACGACCAGGGCGACGACCGCCGGGATCGCGACCGCCGCCAAGCGGTCCCGGCCGGCGATGGGCAGGCCGATCGCCAAAGCGGCCCAGACAAGGCCCAGCCAGAGCGCCTCGTTCCTGGTAAGGGCCGCGAGGCCGAGGATCAGCCCGAGAGCGACGAGCCAGGCCGTCGAGCCGCCCACCGCCCCATCCCGGGCGATTCGGGAGCGAAGCCGGCTCATCAACAGGACCGCCGCCAGCGTCAGGGCGGCGAACGGCATCGTCGAGTCGGGCAGGGTCGAATGCAGGATCAGCGGCAGGGAGACC
>VBFG01000060.1 GCA_005882635.1 Chloroflexota bacterium
CCGATGGCTGCGTTGCCGGCTTCGGTCCTCACTCACGCACCTTGAAGTGCGCTCGTTCCGGTCCTCGCCGGCGCCTTGCCCTCGACGCCCATGCGCGACGAACCGGGGATCGCTGTGCGCTGACGCACCCATGCGCGACGAACCGACCATCGCCTGCCGAGCGACGGCCGTCCACGACGAACGCGGTCGGTCTGGCGGCCCTCTCAGCGGCCGGTCGTCGGGCGGTAGACCGAGATCCAGCGGCCCGGCGCGGCCTCGAAGCGGAGGACGACGAACGTTGGCAGCACGGGCTCCCCGAAGATCGACGAGGCGAAGGCGTCCTCCGCGGGACCGCCGCAGTCCGACCCGATCGTCTCGTGGAAGAGCTGGTCGCACAGGACGACCCGGGCGGTCTCGTCGATGTGGCCGCCCGTACCGAGCGAGGTCGGTGCCGGCGCGATCGCGGTCGGCACGAGCCGCTCGACCGGGAAGCGCAGGGCATCGGCCGGCTTGACCGCCGGCAGGCTGTCGAGGGTGAGCGGCCTGCCATGGGTCGCCACGAGCACCCTGGCCGCGGCGACCTGGGCCGCGGGCCAGCCGCCGTCGGCCGCGACGGCCGGCGGCTGGCGGCCGACATTCCACCCGACGAGGCCGAGCAGGACGACGGCGCCGAGCCCGACTCCGGCCATCCGCACCGGCGCGGGGAGGCTCGATGGGCGGTCGTCGGGCGACGTCGACGATCGGTTCGCGCCCTGGATCAGCGCCGCGATCCCGACGCCGACGAGAACGAAGACGATCGGGTCGGCGAAGGCGTGATAGTGGTCGTTTGGCAGGCCCAGGACGACCGTCGCGAGGCTCGACGCGCCGACGGCCAGCGCGACGACGGTCCACAGGAGGCCGGCCCCCAGCCAGCGGATCCCGCTGCGCTCGTCTGACGGGGGCACGAGCCAGCCTCGCCAGACCGCCACGACGACCACGAGCGTCGAGACGAGGACCGACTCGACCGGTGCCGCCGTGATCAGACCGGCGAGCGGCCAGCCGAGGACGCGAAGGCCGACGATCGGGACCCGCGCCGGAAGCGCAACCGACGCCGGTCCGGCCCCGCCGGTCAGGAAGGCGATCGCGGCCCGCAGCTCCGACGCGTCGCTCGTCCATTCATGGATCGCGAGTGGGACGTAGCTCACGAGCAGGAGAGCGATCCACCAGCCGGCCCCGACGAGGACCGCTCGGGCGCCCGCGCGATCGCCCTCTGCCCGGCGCCGTCGAACGTCCGCCACAAGCAGCGCCGCGACGACCGGCGTCAGCGTGACCCCCAGGACGTGGCAGTGCATCGTCACGACGGCCGCGGCGCCGGCGACGATCCACCACCGGGGCCGCCTCGCCCGCCAGGCCTGCCACGCGGCGGCGAGGGCTATCGAGCTCGTCAGGGCGATCAGGTTCGGGTTCCAGATGAACGTCGATTCCTCGACCGCGCTCGCCGACACGGCCATCAGCGTCGCGGCGACGATGCCGGCGACCGGCCCGCCGATCGACCGCGCGAGCCAGCCGGTCACGCCGACCGCGACGACGCCTCCGAGCGCGATCCAGGCCGTGACCGCGGTCGGATCGACGCCGGAGACGGCCGCCGCCGGGGCGAGGAGGAGGTAGTAGAGCATCCCGTGGTGGAAGTCCCCGATCGATGTCGGCGGCCCCAGGAGCGGGATGACGCCGCGCTGGACAAGGTCGCGCAGCACGAGCATGTCGTGTCCCTGGTCGGCGTCCCAGGTGCCTCGGGTTGGGAGGTCGACGAAGCGGAGGACGGCGGCGGCGACGAGGATCGCGGTGAACGCGACGAGCTCGATCGTTCGAGCCCGTGCCTCGGTCACGTGGGCTCGACGCGAGCGCGACCGCCGACGTTTTCGCCCGAGGCGACGGCCGCAACCGGTTCATCGGCGACGCGGCGTCGGGCGGCCGTCGCCCGCGATCGGCTGCCGCGGAGGCTCAGGGCACCGGGCGGGAGGGGCTCGAGCGGCTCGCCGCGAGCAAGGGCGACGGCGCGTCCGAGGTTGATCGCGTCGTAGCCCTCGTCCATGCCGGGCGTCTCGATGATGTAGGCCGCGCCGAGGAGGGCCCGATGGCGGAGGACCGAGGCGATGCCCTCCGGCCCGAGCCGGCCGGCACCGAGGTGCTCGTGGCGATCCATCCGCGATCCGAGGTCGACCTTCGTGTCGTTCAGGTGGATCAGCGGCAGCCGGTCGAGCCCGATCTCGTCGGCGAACGCGCCGAGCAGGCGGTCGAGGACCTGCGGGTCGGTGAGATCCGCGCCGGCCCCCCACAGGTGGGCGATGTCGAGGCAGAACGCGATCCGGCCCCTCGGCACACCGCCGCGCTCGAGCGCTGCGGCGATCGCAGTCAGCTCGGCGACGTCGACGCCGATCCCACCGCCGCCGCCGGACGAGTTCTCGAGCGTGACGATCGGGGCCGCTTCGTCCCCCGTTGACTCCTCGGCGGCGAGGGCGGCGGCGATCCCGTCGACCAGGCGGTCGATGCCGGCGTCGAGCCCGGTCCCGCGATGCGAGCCCGCATGGATGTTGATGTAGCTGGCTTTGAACCGGCGGGCAGCCTCGAGCTCAGCTGCGAGCAGCCGCACGGATCCTTCGTGGAACGCATCGTCGTCGCCCGCGAGGTTGATCAGGTACGAGCCGTGGATGACCAGCGGCGCGATGTCGTGGCGCGCCAGGAGGTCGCGGAACGCCGGGATCTCGGGGGACGACTCGCCGCGCCGGTCCCAGGCGGTCGGGTTGTCGCTGAAGACCTGGAGAGTGCTGGCGCCGATCTCGACCGCGCGCTCGGCGGCCTTGACCATCCCGTCGGCCACCGGGAGGTGGGCGCCGAGCCGTCGACCGTCGGGAAGCATCGTCGCCATCGTACCGGTCGAGGTTCTGCTAGCGTCGGGCGATGCCCGATCCATCGACGCCCGGCGGGGAGGAGGCGCCGCGTCGTCGCCTCAGCGACCGGGAGAAGGTCGTCCGAGCGTTCTTCCGCGACGACCGGCTCGTGTCGATCCCGGCCAAGCCCAGCAAGCGCGACCTGCTCCTCCCGGTGATCCTCGACCGGTGCTTCCCGGAGGATCGCGACTACGAGGAGAAGGAGGTCAACATGCGTCTCGCCCTCCTCCATCCCGACGTCGCCGCCCTGCGGAGGTACCTGGTCGACGGCCGGCTGATGACGCGCGAGGCGGGGATCTACCGCCGGGCGCAGCCGATGGACGAGCCCGGCTAGAGACCCTCTAGTGGCGGCCGTTCGAGCGGTTCGCCGCTCGACCTCGGCCCTTCGTGTATTCGCCGCCGACGATCGGCTCGATCAGGCCGAGATCGCCGTCGTTCCGCCGATACAGGATGTGGACCCGCTCCGACTCGGCGTCGACGTAGACGAAGAACGTGTGTCCGAGCTCCTCCATTTGCGCGACCGCGTCCTCCTCGAACATCGGCTCGATCGCGAACCGCTTCATCTTGACGATCTGGCGTTCGCGCGCGGGCTCCGCCGTCCCGTCGGCGATCCGCCGCAGGAGCTGCTTCTCCTCGACCGGCCGAGCTCGGAGCCGGGGCTTCTCGCGATGGTCGACCGCCCGGCGCTCGAGCTTGTCGACGACCTCGTCGACGCCCGCCCGATGGTTCTGCGCAGCCGCGTGGGTGCGGAGGGTGCGGCCATCGATGACGAGCGTCACTTCGACGATGTGGGAGTCGGAGAGGCTCCGATGGCGCTCGACCGACAGCTCGACGAGGGCGTCGCTCCGGTCGTCGAGGATCCGCTCGAGGCGCGCCATCTTTCGTTCGGCGTACGCCCGGATGTTGTCGGGGACGTCGATGTTCTTGCCCTTGACGATCGTCCTCACGGTCACCTCCCGAGAGGCGGTCTGGCGCCTCATCCGCGTGGTATCGGGCAGTCCGGGGGCGGTCGACGGTCCAGGCCCGTCGTCAGCCGAGTCTACACCTCGGGCGTCGTCGGACCCCTTCCTGGGTCACCGCTCGCGAGCCACGGTCACCGCCGAGACGCCGACCGCTCCCGCGTCGAGGAGCGGGGCTGCGCACGCCGACAGCGTGGCGCCCGTCGTGACGACATCGTCGACGAGGACGATCCAGCGGCCGCCGAGGGGCGCCGGACCGCGCGGTCCGCCCGGCCGCAGCGCGAAGGCGCCGGTCACGTTCGTCGCGCGGGACCGGCGGTCGAGGTCGAACTGGGCCGTCGTTGCCCGAACGCGTTCGAGGAGCGGGCTGATGGGTAGGCGCAGGGTTTGCGCGGCCGCTGTCGCGATCAGCTCCGCCTGGTCGTATCCGCGGCGACGCCGCCGCTCCGCGTGGACCGGCACCGGGACGAGCAGGTCGCCGCCCGCGCCGACGCGCTGCCAGCGCCGCGCGATTGCCTGCCCAAGCGGTACGGCAAGACGAGTCTCTCCGCCGTACTTGAGCTCGTGGAGGGCCCGACGTACCACGCCACCGAACGGGGCGCACCACTCGAGTTGGAGGAGCGGCGGAGGCACGTCGGACGGCAACCCGATCGGGATGCCGGCGGGCCGCTCCAGCCGCGCATCGATTGCCGGCTCGCAGGCCTCGCAGATCGGCCGACCCTCGCGACCACAACCCGGACAGCGGGCCGGGAACGCGAGGTCGAGGATCCGACCCGGAACCGACGTGACGACGCTCACCGGCCCGATGATCGCGACCGCGGCTTACCCGCCCCTCATCGGTGAATTCCCAGGTGATCGCCGGTGAAATCCGTCGTCCGAAGATGCACCGATGAACGACCTCCGCGTCGGCCGGATCATCCGCGCCGTACGGCGTCGCCTGCGACTCACGCAGCAGGCCGTGTCCGACAAGGTCGGAATCGACCGATCGGTCCTCTCTGATCTCGAGAACGGTCGCCTCGAGGTCGTGTCGCTCCGAGCGGCCCGTCGGCTGTGCGGTGCTCTCGGCATCGACCTTGTCATCGAAGCGCGCTGGCGCGGGGGAGCCGTCGACCGACTCCTCGACCAGGGCCACGCCGCGATGGTCGAGTATCTCGTGGACCTCCTCACTCGCGAGGGATGGATCGTGGAGGCTGAATTCACGTTCAACGATTACGGAGACCGAGGATCCGTCGACCTTCTGGCGTGGCAACCGGGACGGCGCGCGCTCCTGATCGTCGAGGTCAAGACGTCCCTGACGGACCTCCAGGCCATGCTCATGTCGCTATCTCGCAAAGTCCGCGTCGTCCCTCGTCTCGTCGCGGCCCGTGGCTGGCGGCGCGACGTGCTCGGCCGGATGCTCGTGGTGGCGGGTACGACGGCGAATCGCTCAGTGGTCCGAAGCCACCAGTCGTTGTTCGACACGACGTTTCCGGCTGGATCACGGTCGGCGCGCGCATGGCTTCGCGACCCGGCCGAGGATGTTTCGGCGCTGTGGTTCGTCTCAGATGAGGCAGTGAGACACAGCAAGAGGCGAGGGCGCAGAGGCGTGGATCCGACTTGAGCGTGACCGACTGATCGCCACCTCCGCCTTGTGTGTCACGCACACAGCCAAAACGCGAACGAGCCTCCGGTCCGGCGTTTGTGTCGCTGCCACACAAATAAGACGACGCCCGCTGACGTGGGCGATGACGCCCGCTGACGTGGGCGACGACGCCCGGGCAAAGGCGGACTACCCGATCAGCAGCCGGTCTCCCACCGTGGTTCCCGTCGCGGCGATCATGCCGACGGGGAGCTCCAGCACGCCGTGCGCCCCGCGGACCAGCGGCACCAACCCGCGCCAGGCGGGCAGCGCCGGATGGACCGACACCACTCGTCGTGCGCCGTCCTCGCCGTCGGTCCGGCCGACGAAGACCGCGTCGATCGGGAAGCGCATGAACATCATGTGGATCCCGTTGCTGTCGGGCAGCCAGAGCGCCGCGCCGTCGGGTAACGAGGTCCGGCCCATGAGCCCCATGAACTTGGCCCACGGGCCGTCGGCCGACTCAACCGCCGAGGCCAGGACCGTCCCCCGCGTGATGTTCCGGGCTGCGCCGCCGTTCCGGGCGGCTTCACCCGGCGAGGTCACGGACTGTTGCCGCTGGTCGCCGTCAGGTTCTGCATGATCAGGATGATCGCCGGGCCGAGGATGACGATGAACAGCGACGGGAAGATGCACCCGACGAGCGGGAACAGCATCTTGATCGGCGCCTTCGCCGCCTGCTCCTCGGCGCGCTGCCGGCGCTCGATCCGGAGCTGCTCGGACTGGACCTGGAGGACCTTCGAGATCGACACGCCCAGCTGCTCGGCCTGGATGATCGCGCCGAGGAAGTTCGTCAGCGGCGGGACCTCGGTGCGGGGGACGATGTCGCGGAGCGCCTCGCGGCGCGCCTTGCCGACCCGGACCTCGGCCAGCGCCCGCCGGAACTCGTCGACCAGCGGGCCCTCCATCTTCTCGACGATCTTGCCAAGGGCGGCGTCGAAGCCGAGGCCGGCTCGGACGGAGATCGTCAGGAGGTCGAGGGCGTCCGGGATCTGGAGGAGGATCAGGTGCTGGCGCTTCTTGACCCGCCCGCCCAGCCAGAACTCCGGGATCGTGTAGCCGAACAGGAGGCCGATGCCGATCATCAGGATGCGGAGGATGAACGGCAGCCCCAGCACGCCGATGATGAGGAACAGGAAGCCGAAGAGCAGGGCACCCACGATCGCCGCGACGACCTTGATGCCGAGCCAGTCGGCGACGCGGAGGTTGCCGGGATTGCCGGCGAGGGCGAGCCGCTTCTCCGTCCGCTCCTGGAACGAGCTGCTCGCGACCCGCGACATCCGGCCGGACAGGGTCGCGGCGATCGGACGGAGGGTCCGCTCGAGAAAGGGCGCCTGGAGCTCCAGCTCCTCGAGGTTCTTCGCCTGCATCGTGCCCAGCTGGGTCAGCCGGGCCTGCACGGGGTCGACCGGCGAGCTGCCGGCGAGCCCGAAGGCGATCAGCAGGATGGCCCCCGCCGCGGCGGCGGCGACAAGGATCGGGATGAAGGGGGGCATCTCGCTAGACCTCGATGTCGACGATGCGGCGGATCAACATGAAGCCGATGAACATCATGAACCCGCCGAAGAACAGGATGATCATGCCGAGCGGCAGTCCGAGGGCTTCGGGCGGCTTCTGGAACATGGGATCCATGAAGTGCGGGGCCGCGACGAACAGGAAGCCGGCGAGGCCGATCGGCAGGAAGCCGACGACGTAGCCCGACAGCCGCTGCTGCGCCGTCAGGGTCCGGATCTCGCCCTTGATCCGGATCCGCTCGCGGATCGTGAACGCGATCGAGTCGAGGATCTCGGCGAGGTTGCCGCCGACGGTGTGCTGGATGTTGATGGCGGTCGCCATCAGCTCCAGGTCGTCGGACCGCACGCGGCGGACCATGTTCTCCATCGCCTGCTCGAACGGCAGGCCGAGGTTGACCTCGCGGATGACGCGGCTGAACTCGGTCGACATCGGCGGCCGCGACTCTCGGACGACGAGCTCGACGGCCTGGAGGAACGACGAGCCCGCGCGGAGACCGTTCGCCAGCAGGGTGATCGTGTCCGGGAGCTGCTTGTTGAACGCGTTCAGCCGGCCGCCCTTGCGCCGGCCGAGCCAGAAGCGGGGCAGGAGGAAGCCGACGAAGGCTCCCACGAGGAGCGCGATCGGATTGCGCAGGGCCGGCAGGCCGAGCGACAGGGCGATGAACAGCAGCGGCACGCCGACGATCGAGGCCGCCCAGATCGCGAGGAACTCGGACGGCTTCAGCTTGAGGTCCGCCCGCGCGATGTCACGGGCGAGGTTCGCGCCGAAGTCGCGCTGCTCGACGACCTTGTTCAGTTGGGCGAGCGCCACGCTCTGGGCGAGCAGTTCGGCGATGCCGCCCTGGCCCGAGCCCTCCGGCTTGCCGCTCTGGCGAGCGGACGCGTAGCGCTCGAGACGCGCGCTCACGCCCGAGCCGCTCCCCGAGGTCGCGATCCCGATGGCGATCAGGAAGATCGCCGCGGCGGCCACGCCGGCGACGGCGAGCGTCATGACATCCACTGCCAGGCCTCCTCCTCGATCAGTAGCTGAAGCCGAAGAGGCCCGGCGGCAGATGGATGCCCATCACCTCGAACTTCTCGACGAACTTGGGGCGAATGCCGGTCGCCTTGAGACGGCCCTGGATCTTGCCCTCGACGACACCTGTCTGCTCGAAAACGAACACGTCCTGCATGACGATGACGTCGCCTTCCATGCCCTGGACCTCGGTGATGTTGACGATCTTGCGGGTCCCGTCCTTGAGGCGGCTCTGCTGGACGATCAGGTCGACCGCCGAGGCGATCTGCTCGCGGATGGCGCGAACCGGCAGGTCGACGCCGGCCATGAGGACCATCGTCTCCAGGCGCGCCAGCATGTCGCGCGGACTGTTGGCGTGGCCGGTCGACATCGATCCGTCGTGACCGGTGTTCATCGCCTGGAGCATGTCCAGCGCCTCTCCGGCGCGGCATTCCCCGACGATGATCCGGTCGGGCCGCATCCGGAGGGAGTTCCGAACGAGCTCGCGGATCGGGATGGCGCCCTTGCCCTCGATGTTCGGCGGGCGCGACTCGAGGGTCACGACGTGTTCCTGGCGGAGCTGGAGCTCGGCGGCATCCTCGATCGTGACGATCCGCTCGTCGTTCGGGATGAACGACGACAGGACGTTGAGCGTCGTCGTCTTGCCGGAGCCGGTGCCGCCGGAGACGAAGATGTTCAGGCGTGCCTCCACGCAGGCGCGGAGGAAGTCGAACATGTCCGGCGTGGCCGTCCCGAACCGGACGAGGTCGTCGACGGTGAACGGCGAGGCCGAGAACTTCCGGATCGTGATGACCGGCCCGACCAGCGACAGGGGCGGGATGATGGCATTGACGCGGGAGCCGTCGGTCAGGCGGGCGTCGACCATCGGCGACGACTCGTCAACGCGGCGACCGATCGGGGCGATGATGCGGTCGATGATGCGCATGACGTGGTCGTCGTTCTGGAAGACGACGTTCGTGAGCTCGAGCTTGCCCGACCGTTCGATGTAGACCTGGCGCGGGCCGTTGACCATGACTTCCGAGATCGACTCGTCGCGGAGGAGGGGCTCCAACGGGCCGAGGCCGATGATCTCGTCGGTGATCTGCTCGAGCATTCGGACGCGCTCGGCGCGGGTCAGGGCGAGGCCTTCCTCGTCAATGACCTTGCCGAAGATCTCCTCGATCTGACGCCGGACCTCGACCTGGTTGCTCAGGTCGAGCTTCGGGTCCAGGTCCTGGATGACCCGGCTCTGGATCCGGAACTTGACGTCGCGGAACGACTCCCGGACCGGCGTCTGGGTCATCAGGCGTTGCGGCGGCGCCGCCGCCGTTGGCCCACCGGGACCCGCGGGGCCGCCCGGGGCGACCGGGAGTCCGGGCGAGGCCGGTGCCGGGCCGGCGCCCGGCCGAGCGCTCTCGATCCGCTTCAGCAAAGACATTGCATCAACCCCTTATCGCCCCACGAGGCTCGCTACGTCCGACGACATCATCGGAATGAGAACAACGACTTCTTCTGAGCCGTCTTGCGCACATCTTCGCGCGGCATTGCAACTCGTTCACCGGCAACCGCTTGCGCCAGACGCAGGATGTCCTGGGAGACCTGCGCCTCCCGGTTGGAAAGGAAGAAGGGCACGCCCCGGTTGAGGGCGTACACGACGGACCGCCCGTCGCTGACGATCGTGTGATCGACCTTGCGGCCGATCGAGCTTTCGACATCGGAGACGCGGATCCCGAGGCTCGAGTCGGCCCGGTTCAGGACCAGCTTGATCTTGTCCTGCTCGTACCCGAGCTGCTCGGCAACTTCGAGGAAGAGCCGCATGTTCTTGATGCTGGTGATCTCGAGGCTGAGCATCGTCAGCACGAGGTCGGCGGCATCGAGGATCGCCAGCGTCGTCTCGTTGAACCACGACGTGCAGTCGACGATCACCAGGTCGTGGCCGTGGCGCAGCGCGTCGAGGACGCGGCGGACGCCGGCCGGGGTGATCAGCTCGGCCATCTCCGGCGAGGGCGGGGCCAGCAGGACGCGGATCCCAGCCGAGTGGTTGATGACGAACGTGTCGAGCGAGTCGGCTTCGCCGGCATCGAGCTCGGGGACCAGGTCCGCGATCGACTTGTTCTTCGGGTTCAGGTTGAGCAGCACGCCGACGTCGCCGAACTGGAAGGAGCCGTCCACCAGGACGACCGACTTGCCGAGCTCCGTCGCCGCGGCGACGGCGAGGTTGACCGCGACCGTCGTCCGGCCGACGCCGCCCTTCGGGCTGAAGATCGCGATGATCTGCCCGTCGCGGCCGCCGTCTTCGGTGCCGTTCGACGACGCCCCGACGGGGACCCCGGCGACCGGCATCGCGCTCATCCGGCTGAGCTTCTCCTGCTCGCGCGTGTAGACCTGCCGAATGGAGGCGGTGAGCTCGTCGCTGCTGAACGGCTTGACGAGGAACTCGCGGGCGCCGGCGAGCATCGACCGGCGGAGGTAGTCCGCCTCGCCCTGGACCGACATCATCACGACCGACGCGGTCGGGACCTGGGCCGACAGCTTCTCCGTCGCGGCGATGCCGTCCATGTCCGGCATGTTGATGTCCATCAACACGACATCGGGCTTGACCTGGCTCGCCACGGTCACTGCTTCGTTGCCGGACGCAGCCGCGCCGACCACCTCGATGTCCGTCTCGAATCCGAGCAGCTTCGTGAGGTGGTCGCGGGTCTCGGGGATGTCGTCCACGATCAGGACGCGGATCTGGTCGGCCATTCGTTCAGTGGGTCCGATCGGTCTTGATGCTGCGATGGTGGTGGAGGCGGGTCTCCGGAGAACTGGACGGGCGCGGGACCGGTGGTCCGACGCGCCCGTCGCGCTGGGCTGGGTGAGGGGAGTCGCTCCAGGCGACCGTTGGTCTGGCGAGCGGTTACCTAGCGCAACTTCGCCGGGAGGATGGCCTCGACGAGCTCCGGGATCGGAACCGCGAAGTCGGTGGTCAGCTTCTTGAGCGTGATGCCCTGCGAGCCGCTCGGCGGCGGGATGATCAGCTCACCGGTGGTCGGGTCGTGGAAGTCGGCCACGGACCGGAGGACGAGGCTGATCGAGCCGTCGAGCTGGGCGAACTTGATGACTTCCGCCTGCGTCGCCGTCGGCACGGCGAGGATGACGATCTCTTGCTGGCCCGTCAGCGACGTCGTCGGATTGCCGGTCGTCGTCTGCTGCCCCTGCTGTTGCTGCTGCTGCGTCTGGACCGGCGGCGGGATCTGGCGGCAGAGGACCTGGAGGCCCTCGAGGAGGAGCTTGACGCTCGTCCCGTTCAGGCCGGCCACGACCGTGATCGACTGGTCCTGCGGGTTGAGGGTCACGAGCGGGAACTTGTCGCCCGTGAACGCCACGAGCATGTCCACGTAATCACCCGTGTTGATGACCGTACCGACGCCCGACACCTGGTCGACCTGGACCGACATGCCTCGGAACCCGGCCGGAACGTCCACGGTGGCGCAGCCGGTCGAGGCGGTCGAGAAGTCCGCGGTGTCGAGCTGGGCGCCGGTCGTGATCGGCCGGCGGGTGACCTGCCCGATCACCTGGGATGGGTCGCCGAAGGCATTCGGCTTGCGCTCGGTGTCGACTTTCTTCTGTTCCACGGTGACCATGTCCGCCGTCACCCGCGCCCCGAGCGGGATGTCCTTGGCCGCCATGACCGTCGCGAGGGTCGTCGGCGGTGTTGTTGGGCCGCCAGTTGTCGGCTGCGTTGTGCCGTTCAGCAACAGCGCGATTCCGACGAAGGCGATGACCGCCAGGAACACCCCGATGAGCAGGACGAGGCGATTCGAGCGCTTCAAGTTGGGTCTCCCCGAGCCGTGTGACAGGTGGCACCACTGTAGCACCGCCCGAAGGCGGCGCGACTATACCAATGGGCTAGGACCATTGGGAAGAATCGGCAGGAAATCACGCACGAAGCAAGGTGATTCGCAAGGTGACCCGGTGCAATGCAACGCCCTTCGCACGATCCCCTTCTGACGATGAGAACGGCCCGTCCGGAGCCGGACGGGCCGTCTTGATGAGCGCTGGTCGCGAGCTATTGGACCGATTGGATGGTGCTGCCGATGACGCTCAGCTTGCTGCTGACCTGTTGCCCCATGAAGATCAGGGCGACGATGGCGACGATCGCGATAAGCGCAAGGATGAGTGCGTATTCGGCGAGACCCTGGCCGTTGTGTTCTCGCCACGCGTGGCGGAGCCTCGCGGCAATCCGCCGGAGCTGGGACACGTGTTTCACCTCCTTCCGTCGGACGTCCCGAACGGTAGCTCCCGTGGGCGGGATGAGGCGCCCCCGGCACGGCCCACGGTAGGCCGTGTGGTAGGACTGTCAATAGGTCCGTTGGTACGGCGTTGGCGCGCTGATGCACCAGCCGCGCTGCTTGTTTCCGTGCGGGACCGATCCAGGCGGATCGCCCCCTTCGATGACGTTCCCGGTGACAGACGAAGAACCGCCGGCACCTCGTGGGTGACCGGCGGTTCGGTTCAGTCCGAATTTCAGATCGAGCTGCCGACCTTTGACAGGATCGTGCTGACCTGGGTGCCGAGGAAGATGAGGGCGATGATCGCGACGATCGCGATCAGGGCGAGGATCAGCGCGTACTCGGCGAGACCCTGCCCTTCCTCATCACGACGGAAGGAAGCAATGATTGCGTGCAAGAACGACATGTTGGAGTGGGACCTCCTTTCCTCAAGACTCCCCGTACGATCGGAGGGAACGGCACAGTACGGGTGGTCGTTGCACGCCGTCAAGAGGGAAGCCGGGGTTTGTGTTGACGCGACGCTGCGGGAGCCCCCGAATCAAGGCCAGGACAAACGAAGACCGCCGGCACCCGAGGGTGTCCGGCGGTCTGATGTTTCAGTGACGGATGGCTAGACCGAGGCGCCGACCTTCGACAGGATCGTGCTGACCTGGGTGCCGAGGAAGATGAGGGCGATGATCGCGACGATGGCGATGAGGGCAAGGATCAGCGCGTACTCCGCGAGACCCTGGCCTTCCTCGTCCCGGCGAATGGAAGCGATGAGTGCGGTGAACAACGACATGTGTGGCAGAACCTCCTTTCCTCGAGAGCTCGCGGCGTCATGAGCCACGGCGGCGGCCACCTTACGAGTGGCCTCTCTCGGGTGTCAATGAGACGATCGGACGATTCCCGCGACGGACGTCCGGCGTGTCGATGCACCGCGGCGCCGAGCGGCGAGCACCCGCGAGACTCGACGGACTGATCCATCGCTCACCGCCATCGACGAGACAACCGCGGGAGGCTGGTCGCGGGTCGTCGCGGTCGTGTGCCTCGCACACATCCGGTCGACGGATCCTCCCGCGCGTGTCGGTCTCGCACGCGCACGACGTTGCTTGCGCGCCTCACGCACCGGCTGCGGCGGCGAGGGCAGGGCGATCCCGCGCCGTGTGTGGGCCAGCCACGGCTGAGACGAAGACCCGCGACGCGCCGGGATTCCGGCGCAAAACGAAACCGCCGGAGCCCGAAGGCTCCGGCGGTCGACGTCTGAGTTGGGTCGTCGGTCAGACCGACGCGCCGACCTTCGACAGGATCGTGCTGACCTGGGTGCCCAGGAAGATCAGCGCGATGATCGCGACGATCGCGATGAGGGCGAGGATCAGCGCGTACTCGGCGAGACCCTGGCCTTCCTCGTCCCGGCGAAGCGAGGCGAGGAACTGATGAACGAGCGCCATTGAGGCAGCCTCCTGGATGAGCTCAGCCCCCGGTCGAGGGCTCCCGCATGATGCAGATGGCGTGCCTGTACTGCACTAGCCTATTCGTACCAACGGACGTGTTCCGGTGGTCAAGCGCCGCAACGGCGATCAGGTGGCGGCGTCGATCGCGTCGCCGACGGCCTGCAGGAACGCGCTGAGCGTGCTCCCGAAGAAGACGAGCAGGACGAGCGCCAGCAAGGCGGACAGCGACAGGATCAGGCCGTATTCGACGACCCCCTGACCTCGGGCGAATGGCGTCGCGGAGCTCCGCCTTCGACCTCGGTGAGCGGGCATCGGTACGACGCTCAGGTTGCCTGTTCGCCGGTTGGAGCCGCCGTCGCGATCTCGGCGCGGAGGTGGAGCGAGGCCCTGGCCTCGCCGAGCTCGGCGACGATTCCGGTGCTGGCCGCCCGCTGCTGGATCTCCCGCCATGTCGAGTCCGGGAGCGCGACGATGGCGGCATCCCGCGCGGCAACCACGGCCGCCTCGGCCTGGACCTGGCGCTCGACGAGCATCGCCTCGAGCGCTGGCGGCAGGTCCTTGCCTGACGCCGCGGCGGCCTCGTTCGCTTCGGTCACCTGTCGATCGGCCGCCGCCATCGCCGCCGTGGGCTCGCGGTGCGCCGCCACGTCCGCCTCGACGACGGTCTCCGTCCAGTCGAGCCGCACGGTCAGTCGGTCCGGTTTGCCGGCGAGGTACGCGGCGAGCGCCTCGTCGAGGATCCGGAAGAGGCTGCTCTCCACGTCGACGTCGATCCGGCGGTCGGCGCCCAGCGAGTCGAAC
>VBFG01000061.1 GCA_005882635.1 Chloroflexota bacterium
TCGCCAAGCCGACGCCGAGCCGGGCAATAGCTGAAGTAGGCCTGGACGAAGGTCAGAGGGACGATGCGGATGACCAGGATCCGGAGCGGGAACGCGCCGGCCGCAGAGTAGCCGGAACCAAGCAGACCGAGGAGCGGGCCCGCCAGCACGGCGGTCGCGAAAGCTCCCGCGATGCCGACGGCGAGCGACGTCCGGATGCCGTGACCGATGATCCGGCCGGCCCGGGTAGGTTCGCGGGCGATCTCGGCGAACGACGTCATCCCGACCTGGATCGGAATGACGAAGGCGACCCATGCCATCATCCAGGCCGCGTACCAATGGGCGTTGTCGGCCGGCGACAGCAGCTCGGTCACGACGATCGGCAGGACGAAGCCGGGAGCTCGCTCGGTCAGGGTCAGGAAGTAGTTCGGCAGGCCGACGCGGCTCAGCTCCACCGCGAGCGATCGCGCCAGGATGGGCCGGTAGCGGTACCCGGAGACCGCTCTCCCGATCATCACCAGCCCGATCGACCAGGTCACGAGACCACCGAGAACCCAGGCCGCGAAGATGTCTCGGGACGACCCGCCGCCGAGTGAGCGGGCGATGATGAGCACCGCAAGGAGCGTGACCACGCCGGCGGCGACCGCCCGGATCAACGCCTGATCGCCTCGCCGTCGAGCCGTCGAGACCTGGTCGAACAGAACGCCGAGCGTGCCGGTGATCGCCAGGGCGACGAACAGGAGCGCGTAGAACGGATCGGCGGCCACGACACGCAGCTCGTGCAGGACGCTGCCCGCAAAGAGGATGAAGGCGAGGGCGGCGGCGGCGGCCGTCAGCGTCAGCACGGAAACGGAGGTGTCCAGGAGCCGAGCCGGTCGGTCGATGTGGCTCGGCAGGAGCGTGATCACCGCCGACCCGACGCCGACCAGGGCGATCTGGGCGCACAGCGTGACGGCCGAGACGGCGCCGGAGGCGAGCCCGACCTCGTTCGCCGGGTAGAGCCGCGCCGCAACGATCCAGGCGAGGAATCCGAAGCCCATCGTCCCGACCTTCGCCGCGACGAGGGCGAGGGCGCTGAGGGTCATCGCCAGCGAGGCCCGACCCTCGGGCGAGATGCCGATCCGCTCTCGGATCCGCTCGATGAGGGCGGCGGTCTCAGTTGCCACGACGACGCAGGAGCTCGCCGATCATCGCGGCGTAGTTCAGGCCCGAGAAGGCGACGTAATACGGAATCCAGCGCGGTTGCCGGCGCACCAGGCTGAGGACCACGCCGCGCGCGCCGGCAGCGGCAGGGAGCAGCAACAGGCGCACCCCGCCGAGACGGTGCTTCCGGATCATCCTCGCGAGGCCCCGCCCATCGGCCCGGAATTGCCCGCGGGCGAACGCCCAGGTGTCGTCGAAGCGGTGGCGAACGATCGTCGTCCGCGAGACGCCAGCCTTGACGCCGGCCCGAGAGAGCCGCCAACGGAGCTCGATGTCCTCACCGGATTCGAACGCGGCGTCGAACCCGTGGGTGAGCAGCGCGTCCCGATCGAACACCGTCGCGACCAGTCCGAACCAGTGCCGGCTCAGCCCGGTCCGGTGATGCTCGGCCAGCGCCTGGCCCCAGTACCCGGGTCCGGACTCGCTCTCGAGGCCGGCCTGGAGCGCCGTGTAGCCGCCCTGGTCGAACTCGCGGAGCAGCGCTTCCAGAGAGCCATCCGGGAGGATGACATCGGAATCGACGAGGACGACGAGCCGTCTCGACGCCGCACGTGCCCCGATCGAGCGGGCTGCCGGCAGGCCCCGTCCCTCGTCCGACAGGATCCGGGCGCCGAACGAACGGGCGATCTCCACCGTTCGATCGGTCGAGAGTCCGTCGACGACGATCAACTCCGCAGGCCCTTGCCGCATGATCGAGTCGAGGCAGGCCGGCAGCATGGCCTCTGCATTTCGAACAGGAACGACGACGGCGACGTCGCTCGGGCGCGCCGGAGCGTCTGCCTCGTCGGTGCGAGCGGTTGTAGCTCCCCCGGCATCTCTGCCCGCGTCAGCTGCAGCTCGAACGGAAACGGTGCTCGTGATCTCACTCACCGATGGAAAGGCTCCAAGTTACGTGGCTGGTCCGGGCAGGACGAACCTGGCGATCGTGGCATCGGGCGTCCGCGTGATCACGTCGAACCAGCCCGTCGCGAACAGCCGTTGTTCGAACGCGTTCCAGTTCTCCGGAGACGCTCCGAGAATCATCTCCGCATATGCGGCCTGGGTTCGGGTGAGGATGAGGTACACGGGCCCGTTGTGGGTGCTCATCGCGAGGTACATGCTGTTGAGGTCGTCGTAGTAGGTGTCGCTCCCGGACGGGCGATAGCGGTACTCCTCGTAGCGCACGTTCTTCCAGGGCACATCCCCGACGACACCGACGAACATCGAGCCCTTCGGCGCCATCTGATAGAGCTGCTCGACGGCAGCCACCTCCCCTGGCGTGAAAGACTCGATCCGCTCGTTTCCGTAGCGAGCCACCATGAATGGCCCGACGAGGGCCAGGCTCCCAACCGCGACGACGACGCCCAACCACGCTGGCGTTTCCTCCCGTAGGCGCGGAAGCACGGCGAACGCGATGAGCAGGGCCATGAACGGCAAGCTGAAGAGGTAGATGCGGAGAAGCATCTCGCCGCCGTAGGCCTGAACGGCGAATAGTGGGAACGGAGCCACCGCCAAGGCAACGGTGGTGACATCCCAACGTCGGGCGCGGATGCGCCGGAGCGCCCCCAGGCCTGCCAGGAGCCATACGCCGGCGGCGAAGGCGAGTCGCACATACACGACCGACAGATGCTCGGGGCTGCCCTGGAGCCGCCCCGTGAGATTTGCTGCGACCGAGTCGGACAACGTTCCGACATACCCCGCGACATTCTGGAAGTGACCGATCAGGAATGCCACGGCGACGAACGCGATCCAGGCGGCGATCATCACCCCCATCAGGATCGGGAGGCGCGGCCAACGAACACGAAGGACGACAACCAGAGCTCCGACGGCGCTGAGCGTGAAGAACGGCGTCAGTTGATGGCCTGCGATCGTGAAACCGAACAGCGCGAGAAAGAGCGCCATCAGCCCGGCTCGGCCGGCCGGCGACAGCCGGTCGGCCGGGATCGGCCGGAGCTCGAGGACCCGCTCGACCACCCTCCGAATCCGGCGAGGTAGCCGGTCGATCCGGGACGGTCGTCCGCCGGAGTCCTCGTCTCTCGATCCTTCGCCTCTCCACCGCGCGCCTCTCGATCCCGCATCGGCAGAGGTGAACCAGCGGACGATCACGGCCATCGCCACAAGGAAGAAGAACAGGCCGAACGCCTGCGGCGAGAAGTAGTCCTGCCCGATCCAGTCCATGAGATAGAACAGCCAGATCGCGAGCCAGACGGCGCGGCGGTCGTCGGTCAACGCGCTCAGGAGGACGTACAGGGGCGGCAGGAAGAGGAGGTTGAACCACACAGGCGCCCACAGAGCGAGACCGGTCCAATCCGTGAGGCCGATGGCGCCGCCGACCGCGGATGCGAGGATGAACATCCCCGGCCAGTTGTGATACGCGTCGAGCGTTGGGTCCACCCCCCCGTGGCGGGTCACGTAGTCGATCACGCCAATATGTCGCCAGGAGGGCGAGAACCTGGGCTCCCCCTCGATGAACGGCACGGCTCCGTACAGCATGAGGAGCAAGACGACAACGATCGCGGCCAGGAGCCAGGTCGAGGGCCGTGGTCCAGTCAGGACCAGGACGAACGCACTGACGATCGGGATGAACGAGAGGTAGGACCACAGCGGCAGGACGCTGACCATCCCGAGGTCCGTCAGCCGGCCGAGATCGGCCGACATCATCGCGGCCAGCCAGAGAATCAGCGAGCCGACGCTCACAACCATGACCACGACCCAGTCGACCACCCGGGCTCGTGTCTGGCTCAGGTCGAGGCGAAAATCGAAGCCAGCTTCCAGGAGCAGCGCCAGGAAGCCGCCTCGCGCGATGGGCTGGGTCTGGGTATCAACGACACCCGGGACCGACGCCTCCGCCGCCAGGCTCCGAAGGCGCTTGGTGGAATTCAGGTCCGTCATCCTGTCACGGGGCGAGTAACCGCGACACCCGGACGTCGTCGACGTAGATGTCGAACGGCTGGTTCGTCGAATCATTCCCGATCTGGATGATCGACGTCGGTCGCATGCCCGGCGCCGGCACCTGTGCGACCAGTCGCCCGTCGAGTCGCACCGAAAGCTCGGGCGTCCCGTCCGTGGCTCCGCGACGAACCTCGAGCGCGAGATGCGCCCACGTGTCGAGGCCGAGACGCGCCTGGGTCGGCGCGTGGTCCGACCCCTGGCCGATCCACAAGCGGGTGTCGGACTGGTTCTGGCGATAGACGGTGACGAGGCGTTTGCCCGCCGAATCGAAGAGACGGAGGAGGGGCACGTTTGCCCCGACCGGTCCCTCGAGGTGAACCTTCACATCGAGATCGACGGTCAGGTCGGCCTGAGCCGTCGGCAGAACGAAACGCGCGTCGGCGAATGCCCCTTCGTCTGAGCCGGCCGCAAGGTGGACCGCATCCTGCCCGAACCGACCGGCTGCCGCGTCCACGGTCACGGTCGAGCCGGGCCCGGTCTTCACAGTGGTCCAGCGGCCGAGCCCTCCGCTCTCGAATGTGTCCTCGAACAGGACCTGTCCCGGCGCCCCGCCCACGCCGACGGGCCCTGATGAGCTCGACGGACCGGGCAGCGGCGGCGCCGGCGAGGGGCCGATCACCGGCGGTCCTTCGAGTGTCTCGAAGCTGTGCATGTACCGGTCGTTCCTGTCATCCGACGCGAGGATGAGCAGGCCGGTCTGAGCACTCACGTTCTGCTTCGTTGACGTCGGGTTGTTGAGCCGGTTCGACGTGCTTCGGATGACCGGGGTGCCCACTCCCGCGGCGAACTGGAGGTCATCGAGGCTGGCCGTCTTCGTGTAGATCGTGCCGCCCGAGCAGCATGGCGCGCTGAAGAACACATGGGCCTCACGGTGATCGGTATCGATCATCAGAAGCGGTCGAGTCGGCTCGTCGCCGACCGTGCCGACGACGTGCTGCTCCCACACGCCTTCGCGGTTCAGGACGAGCAACACGATGAGCGGATCGTCGGGCTTGGAGTTCGGGGCATCGTTGCGCGACGTCTTCACCACGGCGAACACCAGGCCCGCCGGGTCCCGCCGGAGCGTCTTGAGATTCATGTGGTCGTCGGCGAGGGCGGGTCCCTGGATGGCTGCCGAAACGGACCACGCGTCGTCCGCCGAACCGTTCGCATGCTCTGCGAAATACATCGCCCCATCGGTCTGGTCGCTCCACATGACACCGATGTGGCCCTCGTATGCGGTGACCGCGGAGATATCGTCAGACGTCAGGTTGATCGCCTGTTGGAGCGGGATCGGGAACGGTTGGGTCCAATCGCGATCCGTCCCAAGCGAATGGGTCACGAAGACCCGCTGCTGCTGCGTGAAGGTGACCCAGAGCTGCCCGTCATCGGCCCGATCCATGACGAAGGTCTCCGCGCCGCCAGGGGTGATCCGGATCGGAAAGCCACGGTCCATCGAGTAGCTCTGGGAGCCTGGGTCGTACGACAGCCGATCGAGTACCCCTGCATCCTTGTCGGACGTCGGGTCGGTGCCCCCGCTGATCGCATAGAGGTAGGTGCCGTCCGACACGAGGTCGGCTCGCGACCCGTTCCGATCGTCGATGATCGCGCCCGTGTCGATCCATTGCTGGGTCGCCACATCGAACCGATTGACGGTGTAGGCGTCCCGCGCCGGGCGGAATAGCTCGCCCCACCAGGATCCGTCGTTGAACCACAGCTTTGCCGCCTCCGGCTTGCGACCAGTCGGCGCCTTCACGCCATTGGCGGCGAAGGAGAAGTCCTCGAGGCCCACCCCGGCCGGATTCAGATCGGTCGGAGCCGGCCGGCCGAAGGAGATCGACGGGATCGTCACGCCCGCGATCAGGATCGCGAAGGCGACGCCCGCCAGGACCGGCGGCGGGAGATCGCGGATTCGAGCCCAGACCGCGCCGAGTCTGTTGCGGCGAAGCCGCCGAGAATCGGCTTCGGCGCGTCGGTGCGCAGATGCACCGGATTCGAACCGGCCATCGGGACGTCGCGGCCGGGGGGCCCGCGCGAGCACGCCGGGCTCCGGGACCGAGGTGGGGCGCGCACGACCGATCCGCCGCGTTCCGCTCATCGTTTGTGCGCGCGCTCCAACTGGGCTTCCAAGGCGCGCCATGGTCGCACGCCTCGTGCCGATCTGCCACAGGGCCGATCCCGGCGTACCCTAGGGAACACAGGACGAAAGGCCTGATGGACGACGTCCAGCAGACCGACGAGAGTGGTCGTCGAGGTGGCTGCCATCTTCCGAGCCCCGAACGGGACGGTTTCCCCTGCCCCTCGTCCCGACGCCGCCGACTCGTCCGCCACTCCCGAAGCGCCCGGCAACCTCGAGTTCACCGCCGCGTTCCCGGGACCGGCGCCGCGACGGGCGGCTCATCGGGGCCGCGCACGTGCGCTCGCGGCCGCATCGCTCGCCATCCTCTTGGGCGTCACCGCAGCCGCCGGGTTGCCCGCGCTGCTCAGCCCGCGCCCGGCGGATGACCCGGGGGCGCTCGCGAAGGCGGGAAGCGATGCGCCAGAAAGCGGGGGCCCCGGACTCGGATCGCCGTCGGTCGCGGGCGAAGGGGCTTCGCCAGGATCCTCCGGGGTTGTGCCGCAGGTGGTGCTGCCGTCAACGGCTCTGCCCAGCCCGACGAAGGCAACCGCTGCGACCGACACGCCGCCTCGGACGAATGTGCCCCCGCCATCGCCGGACCGCTGGGTCGCGACGACCGGCTCCGACTCTGCCGACGGATCCGTCACCCGTCCGTGGCGCAGCATCCAGCACGCGGTCGACGTGACGCTGTCCGGTGGAGTGATCACGGTCCGTGCCGGTACGTATCACGGTTTCGTGGTGAGGCGCTCGGGCCTCGTGGTCCAAGGTGCGTCTGGTGAATCCGCGGTCGTGTCAGGCGGCACGTACGTCGTGCTGGTGGAGGGTGTGTCGAACGCGACGATCCGCCATCTGACGATCCAGAAAGCACCCGACCGGTGGGGCTCCGGGATCCGGATCAATGGGAGCCGCAACGTCCGGGTCGAGAACAGCCTCGTCCGCGACAACCACAGCTTCGGCATCAAGGTCAAGGACTCGACCGGTGTCCGCGTCACGAACAACGAGATCCGCGGCAACGACACCGGCATCGAGCTGAGTGGCTCGGTCGGCGGCACCGTGATCTCCGGGAACAGGATCCATCACAACAACCGGATGGTGACCAGCTCGCGCGGCGGGAACGGCATCGTGTTTGCGAAGACGTCCGGTCTGGTTACCGTCAGCGGGAACACGCTGTGGGGCAACCGAGCCCGGCATTTGACCGACAACGGCTACGACGGTGGGGCGTTCGAGGTTTACGCGTCCTCGAACCTTCGAATCACGGGGAACATCATGTGGGATAACAACAACGTCATGGAGACCGGGACTGACGGGAGCGCTCCATGCAGCCACATCAACTTCACCCGAAACGTCGCGTACGGGCCCGGCACGGTCGTCAACGAAACCCAGGGCGTGATTCTCCGTTGCGCATCGTCCAGTCTGATCGCCAACAACACCTTCGACGGGCTCGACACGTTTGCCTTCTACGTCACCGCGTCGGGCTCATTCGCCGGTTCGATCGGCGGCCTCCGGATCGAGAACAACATCGTGCTGCGAGGTCGAATCTACAGCTTGGACAAGGGGCTTCCGGGCAGTCTGGTCATCGACCACAACCTGGACTTCCCCGGCGGCTCGACGGCCGAGTATTCCGATCACCTCGCCTTCGTCGAAGGTCATGGCAACACCGATAGCCTCGCCGAATTCCGATCCTGGACAGGCTATGACGCACACGGCATCCAAGCGAACCCGCGATTGGCGGACCGCGCGAAGCACGACTATCGGCTTCGCGCGGGATCACCCGCGATTGACGCCGGAGCGCGCATCGGCAGCGCGTATGTGGGCAGTGCGCCCGACATCGGCCGATTCGAGCGGGGCGCATGAGGCTCCCCAGCCGGTCACTCGTTGACATAGGGCGATCGCCTGATGGACGTCGCCGACGAGGGATCGGCATCCTCGCTCGCATGATCTCGATACCACTCCTCGTTATCGCCACCGTTACCCTCGCGATCGGGGCTCTCCTCCGACCGTTCCTCGGCCGCTGGATCGACGCACGGAACATTGCCCAGCTTCGGCGGCGCTACTCCCTCGACGAGTCGACCGCCGAGGAGCTGTACCAGCTTGCCCGCCTCGAGGGCTTCGGGTCGGCCTGGGAGACGGTCGTCGACGGCCGCCGGGACCAGCGCCGGCGGGCTGTCGAGCGCCGCGAGACGAAGCGAACCGCGGACCGGCGCCGAACCGCCGACCGCAGACTCGCAGGTCGACACCGGGCATGACCTGAGACCCACCGGCCGGCGGCGGCCGGTGCGCTCGCCCATCCGCGGCAAGGGGTCCTGACGGAGGCCGTCCCGTTAGCCTGTAGAGTTGCGGCCGTGTCCGACCTGAGCGCGCGCCCCGACCCTGCCGTCAGCGTCGTGATCTGCGCATACACCGAGGCGCGGTGGGACGACCTCCTGGCGGCGAT
The DNA here is from genome assembly GCA_005882635.1 of Chloroflexota bacterium. GTDB lineage: Bacteria > Chloroflexota > Limnocylindria > Limnocylindrales > CSP1-4 > CF-46. The sequence continues at coordinate 8,646 of VBFG01000061.1, forward strand.
CGCCTCTGTCGAGCAGCAGCGCGACCGAGTGTCGCTCGAGATCGTCGTCGTCATCGATCACAACCCGGCATTGCTCGAACGGCTGCGTGAAGCCGGGACGGCGGTGCGTCCCACGCCCAACGTCCAATCCCGCGGCCTGTCCGGAGCGCGGAACAGCGGCGTCCAACTCGCGAGGAGTCCGATCGTCGCATTCCTCGACGACGATGCCATCGCGGACCCGGCCTGGCTCGAGGCGCTCGTCGCAACCTACGACGATCCGTCGGTCGCGGGCGCAGGGGGTGCCATCCGACCGCTCTGGGAGACAGGCCGTCCACGGTGGTGGCCCGCCGAGTTCGACTGGGTGGTGGGGTGCACCTATCGCGGCATGCCGGAGCAGCGTGCCGTGGTCCGCAACGTGATCGGCTGCAACATGTCGTTCCGACGCGAGCTGCTCCAAGGGATCGGCGGCTTCGCTCACGGGATCGGTCGGATCGGGACGCGGCCTCTCGGCGCGGAGGAGACTGAGCTGTCCATTCGCCTCGGCCGACGTTGGCCGGATCGGTCCATCGTCTACGAGCCAGCCGCATCGGTCGATCACCGTGTGCCCGCGAGCCGCTCGACATTCCGCTATTTCCGATCGCGTTGTTACGCGGAGGGTCTGTCGAAAGCCGCGGTCGCGAAGCTCGTCGGAACGACGGACGCGCTGGCGACGGAGCGCGCGTACGCGGCAAGAACCCTGGGGCGCGCCGTTCTCGCGGAGCTGGGTCGGGCGATCCGTGGTGATCGAGGCGCCCTCGGGCGAGGGTTGGCGATCATCGCCGGCCTCGCGATCACGACCGCCGGCTATGTCGTCGGCACGGTCTCCGCCCGCCCCGGGCCCGTGGCATCGACCGACCCGGCCGGCTCGGTCGAGCGATGACCTCGACGGTCACGCGCCTCGCCATCGACTCGTTGGCCCAGACGCCAGGTCAGGCCCTTGCCTCACCGGCCCCTGCCCTGGTCGTTGGCATCCTCATCGTCGTCTTTCTCGCTCGGTTGCTCCTCGAGGTCGCGGACGTGCCCCGATCCCGGGATACCGTGAGAACCCTGGACGTGGTCCTCCTGCCGATGTTCATCGCGCTCGCGTTCATCCTCTCGACACGGGTCCTGGAAATCCTCCCGCTAGGCTGATCCGACCGTGGAATTGCAGTCTGCTTCGACCCGACTCCGGGCCTTCGCGACGTTCCGCGGCCGCGGGAGCGGATCGAGCGAGCTGCCTGACCGCCGACGAGTCGGAAGTGTCGACCGGCGCGCGATCCGACTCGTTGGTGGTCTCGGCGCGGCCTTCCTGGTCGCCGAGGTCTTCACCCTCGTCTCGGGACCTGCGGTCGGCGTACTGGCTCAGGCGGTGCTGCTGATCACGCTCCTGGCGCTGTCGATGCGCCAGGGGCCGGGCTCCCATCAGCGGCTGACTCTCGCTCTCGCGCTCCTCCCGCTGGTGCAGATCCTGAGCCTGGCGCTGCCAGCGGCGATCATCCCGATTCTGGCCTGGTACCTGGAGATCGGTCTCGGGGCGTTCGAGGCGATCCTTCTCGTCATGCGCCGGCTCGACCTGACGTTTCGGGACGTTGGCGTCCGCCGCGCCCCGATCGGCGAGGTCGTCGCGGTGGGCGCCATCGGGGCCTTCCTCGCCGTGCCGGCGTATCTCATCGCCGGGCCCGTCAATCTCGGCCAGGGTGGAGGGTTCGTCGGGCTCGCGATCGCGTCGGCGATCGTCATCGTCTTCATTGGCGTCCTCGAGGAGCTGCTGTTCCGGGGCCTGATCCAGTCGGCGGGGACGCAGCTGCTGTCGCGTGGCGGTGTTGTCGTGAGCGTCGCGGCGACGACATTGATGTACTCGGCCTCCCTCAATCCGCGTTATGTCGTCTTCGTTGCCCTCGTCGCCACCTTCTTCGGGATCGTCGCCCGCCGGTCGGGCTCGATTGCAGCGCCAGTCGCCGGCCACGCCGCCCTCGCCTGGGTCCAGTTCATCGTTCTACCGATGATCCTTCCGTGATCTCCTCGCCGCGGTCCGGAGCGGACGAGAGGTTGGTTCCCGCAGAACAACCGAGCGGACGAATGGTCCGGCTCTGGATCCCCCTCCCGATCGCCATTGCGGCGGTCGTCGGTTTGGTCGCCGTGGCAGCAGTCCTCGCCGGCCCAAGCGTGACGGGGCCGGCCGTCGTGCTGGTCTTCTTCCTGCTCGCGCCGGGCTTCGCACTCGTTCGACTCGTCGAACCGCGGGATCCACCGCTCGAAGCCGTTCTGTCGGTCGCGATCAGCCTCGCGTTGGCCGGGCTCGTTGCGACCGCCCAGGCATATTTCGGGGCGTGGTCTCCGAGCGCCACGGTGGTCATCTTGATCACCATCACCGCCGGAGCACTCGTCATCCATCCCGTGCGCGCAATCGTGCCGCGGCTCCTCGCGCGCACCGCGAACTGGGCCGGTGCCGCAGTCACGATCTCTCGTCCGCTGGGCAAGGCGACCGCAGCCACTGCAGCGACTGCGATCGCGACGGCCGGTCGCATCCGGACGAGGGCCGCGGGTCGGATGTCCCTCCTGTTGGCTCGTCGACGCGCGAACCGAGCATCGGTCGGAGCGGCCGTCTCGACGCCAGAAGAGGCGGCCGTCATCGCGCGCCGTTTGGCGAGTATCCCTGTCGCCGAATCCGCAAGTGCCCCGACCGTGGTCCGGACGTCTCGCGCCAAATCGACTGACGCGAGCCGGACGACCCTTGCAACCGGGTCGCCGCGGCGGAAGGGCGCCCAGAGCGCGACGCGACCAAGGCCCCGGCAAGGGAGCAAACGGGCGGCTGTCGCGAAGGAGGCGGTGGCACCCGAGAGCAGCGCGGCGGCGTTTCCCGCCCCGAAGAAGGCGGCCCAGAGGCGCTCGTCGGCGGCGGGCACCGCGAACCTGACCAGTCGTGCGGCCGGGAGCGGGCCGCCGCCCGGTGCAGTGCGCGGCGGGCGGAAGTTGGCCGCCGCGAGCGGGCCGCCGCCCGGTGTAGTGCGCGGCGCAAAGAAGGCGGCCGCCGCCACCCCAGTGAGCGCGGACGTCACCGGGCCGCCAAGGAAGGCGACCGTCGGAGGCCAGCCCACCCCAGGAACGACCGCCAGCCTGAAAAGGGTGACCCGGAAGCAGTCAGCCGCGGCTGTGATCGCCGCCGGCCCGAAACCGGCACGCACGGACTCGAGAACCAGCTCCCGAGCGATCAAACCAATCGAACCGAAGCGTCAAACCCGGAAGGCCGCCGGCGCGCGCACGCCCGAGCAACCATTCCGCCGGGTGCGCCACGATGACCGCAACCGCACTGGGGAGGGCGACAGACCCGCTCGTCCGGGGGCCGTCGTTCGTCCTTCGCCGCCTGTGTCCGTCCGTGACCCGCGATCGAGCCGCGCAGAGGAGGGAGGAGACGTTCCGCCGCCACCAGTCGCCGTCATCCGGCGTCGACCTCGTGTCGCGGAGCAGCAGCCTCCGCCGAGCCGCCGCCGCCCGCTCGGCGAGGCCCTCCGATTGACGCCAAGGGCGACGGGATCCGTCCGGTCGGCGATCGAACATGTTGTTGACGACCTGGCCGACCTTCGAGATCGCAGCGGCAAACAATGAGGACGATCGCCGTCACGAACTCCAAAGGAGGCACCGCGAAAACGACGACGACGGTGAACCTTGCAGCCGCGCTCGGCGAGCTCGGTCACCGCGTCCTCGTCATCGACCTCGACCCCCAGGGCTCGGCATCGTCATGGCTCGGCGTGGACGACGTGACGGAGGGCGTCGCCGACGCGATCCGCGGCCGAATTCCCCTCGCGGAGCTTCTCTTCGAGACAACGGCGCCCGGCGTCGTGCTCGTTCCGGCGTCGCCCTCGATCGTCGTCGCGGACCCCTCGGAGGAGACGCGGATCGCGCTGGGATTCCTTCGAGCCATGGACAGCTTGCCAGCGCTCTGGGACGTCGTGCTCGTGGACTGCCCGCCATCCCTGGGCTACCTCGGAATTGCGCCGCTCACAGCGTGTCAAGAGGCGCTCGTCCCGGTCGAGGCGCATGTCCTCGCTGTGACCGGGCTCACAAGCCTGCTCGAGACGATGGCCCGTGTCCGGCGCCGACTGAACCCCCGTCTTCGGCTAGGGGGAGTGGTCGCGTGCCGAGTGAACCGGACATCGCTTTCCCGGGCGATCGTTCAACGGTTGGGGGAAGAGTTTCCTGAGTCGTTCATCGCGACGACGATCCGCGAGAACATCCGCCTCGCCGAAGCGCCCTCATTCCAGATCCCGATCACGCTATATGCACCGAACTCCACCGGGGCCGAAGACTACCGGGCTCTCGCCCGAGAGTTCATGGTCGGTTGGCCCCCGCCGATTGATCGACGTTCGGTCGCGATCGCAACGGGACCGGTCGTCCGCCACTAATGCTGGAGTCACGTCGTTGCCGTCCCAAAGGAGGCGTCTACCGAGCGCGCGCGGAGACCCAGATCACCCGGGATTCGTCGTCAGCTCGAACCGAGCATGAGCCCTCGACACGGTCGCAACCTCGTCCCAGGGCAGGCGGTGCGAGCACGCACCATTTTGGGATGAGCGCTTGACGGTCCGAGACTTGTGGCCATACCGAACCACCCTTAACATTCCCGAAATCATCCGTTAATGCCCGACCCGGCAGCAACCCCTGGTCGGGAAGCAGGACGGAATCATCCGTACCGGGGATACATGGGTCCCGGTGCTTCGATCGAAGCTCCGTGGACCCGCGAGCGCCAACCATCGAGCGCCAGGCGGGAAAGATGGTTGGACGATGACCGCCAAGGGGAGGATGTTCGATGCCGGTCACTGGGCGCTCGCGCGACACGGAGCGTGGGGGCGGAACAGCGCCTTTGAATGGACACTTCATGGCGCGTATCAGCGTCGTGATCCCCGCCAAGAACGAGGCGCGCAACATCGGATGGGTGCTTGAGCGGCTTCCCGTCTGGATTGATGAGGTCGTCCTCGTCGACGGCCGGTCCACGGATCGGACCATCGAGGTTGCTCGCGCAATCCGGCCCGACGTCGTGGTCGTGCAGGACGACGAGCCTGGCAAGGGAGCTGCGCTGCGTGCCGGCATCGCCGCTGCCACCGGCGACTTCGTCGTGATGCTCGACGCCGACGGAAGCATGGACCCAAGCGAGATCGAGTCGTTTGTCTCGCTTCTGTACCGCGGCCACGACCTCGTCAAGGGGTCGCGCTTCCTCCCCGGCGGCGGGACGGCGGACATGTCCATCCTTCGATCGGTGGGCAACCGCGCACTGGTGGTCCTCGGCAACGTCCTGTTCGGCGTCGCCTACACCGACCTGTGCTATGGCTTCGCGGCGTTTCGGCGTGATCGCATTCTCTCGCTCGAGCTCGACGCGGTCGGCTTCGAGATCGAGACGCAACTGTTCCTCCGGGCGACCCGGCAGCGGCTCGAGGTCACCGAATCGCCGAGCTTCGAGGCTCCCCGCCGCTTCGGCACGTCGAATCTGAACACCTTCCGCGATGGCTGGCGGGTCCTGAGGGCGATCGTCGGAGAGCGCCTTCGACCGCAAGGCGCGGCGGTCGTCGCCATTCCGATCGAGGCCGAGCCTGTTGCGATCCCGATCGAGCCAGGTGCTCGCCAGGTCGCTTCGATCGTCGCCGATCGCGCCTACCTCGGAGCGCGGACCGTTCCGACGCCTGTCGAAACGTTCGTCGAATAGCCATTCCGCGGACTGACGCGCACGCGCGGCTGATCCAACCTACGGCGTGTAGGTCACCTGGACCGACAGCCCGTCGAGGCGGAAGCTCTTCGTCGTCTGGTTGGTGACGTCGGTGAGGCGGACTCGGAACGAGCCGTTCGCGAACTCAGAGCCCAGCCACGTCCGGCCCCAGGTGTCGTTGGTGGCGCCGAGGGTGTAGGCCGTGATCGCCGTCGCCGTCAGGCCGACCGACTTCGCGGCCGTCCATGACGTCCCGCCGTTCCACGACAGCTCGGCGCAGATCTGGGTCGTGCCGGTCGTGTTGTTCTCGCCGATGTTCGTCCGGACCTGGATGCCGGCCACGCTGAGGACCGACGCCGGGACGCCGAGGTTGAAGTCCCAGTAGCGGTGGCGGTCCTTCCCGGCATTGACACAG
>VBFG01000048.1 GCA_005882635.1 Chloroflexota bacterium
GCAACAGCAGGATACGGTCGGCGTGCGTCAATGCAAGGTCTACGTCGTGGGTGATCAGGTACAGGCTCTCCAGGTTCGGGATGGTCGCGACCTCGGCGAGGAACCGATTCGCCGTGCGGTGATCCTGTCCGGCTGAGGGCTCGTCGAGGATCAGACCAGGCGGCCGGAGGGCCAGCGCGATGGCCAGGGCCAACCGCTTCTGCTGGCCGAACGAGAGCGTCAGGGGCGGGCGATCGCGGATCGCGTCGAGATCGGCGAGCGACGTCCGGGCGAGGACGTCGTCGATGATCGCGTCGAACGAGGCCGGGTCGCGGCCGAGATTGCGTGGGCCGAAGACGAGCTCCTCGCGGACCGTCCGAGCGAACAGCATCTGGCTCGGGCTCTGGAAGACGTAGCCGAAGATCGTGGCCAGCTGGGGGACGGTTCGCTCCGCGATCGGGCGACCCTCGACGAGCACATCGCCCGCGGTCACGTCCATCAGCCGCATCGCGGTCCGGAACAACGTCGTTTTGCCCGACCCGTTCGGCCCGAGGACCGCGACGGTCTCGCGCCGCCCGAGCGCCGCGTCGATCCCGCGGAGGACCAGCCGATCGCCGTAGCCGGCGGTGACGCGGCGGTATTCCAGGCGGGGCGTCGGATCGGCCTGGGCATCGAAGCCGTCGTCGACGGGTCGACCGGCGGCGGGGGCACTCCCGTTCGACCCTTGAGCACGGACGCGCTCGAGGACGACATCGAACGGGAGCTTGACCGCCTCCGGGTCGGCGATCTCGAGGAAGCCTGGCACGCCGCCCAGGTAGCGCGGCGTGCCCTCGTCGAGGTAGAGGACGCGGTCCGGCCGGAGCTCGAGCGCCTCCTCGACGCGGTGCTCCACGATGACGACGGCCTGGCCCTCGTCGGCGAGGCCGCGGAGCATGGCCAGAAGCCGAGCCGCCGTGGCTGGATCGAGGTTCGCCAGCGGCTCGTCGACGACGTACAGCCGAGGCCGCATCATCAGGATCCCGGCCGCGGCGACGAGCTGGCGCTCCCCGCCGGACAGCGCCGCGGTCTCCCGGCCGGCGAGGGCCGCAATGTCGGTCCGCTCGACGACGTCGCGGATCCGGCGAACGATCTCCTCGCGCTCGAGGCCGAGGTTCTCCGGCCCGAACGCCAGCTCCGCCTCGACGGTCGCGCCGACGATCTGCTTCGCCGGGTCCTGGAGCATGGTCCCGATCGTCCGGGCGATCTCGCGGAGGCGGAGATCGGTCGTCGCCTGCCCGTCGATGCGCACGGTCCCCGCCAGCTCGCCTGGGTAGGCGTGCGGGATCAGGCCGTTGATCGCCCGGATCAGGGTGCTCTTGCCGCAGCCCGACGGACCGGCGACGAGGAGGACCTCGCCCGGTTCGATCGTCAGCGAGATGCCGCGGATCGCCGGCTCGGTCGCCCGCCGATATCGGAAGGTGAGGTCGTCGACCTCGACGAGCGGGGCAGTCACCGCGCCGTGATCGTCACCGGTCGGTCGACCGCGAGGCCGAGCCGCTTCGCCACGTCGCCCTGGTTGTCGGACAGTGACAGGTGGCCCTCGGAGTCGGCCATGAGCACCGATGCGCCGAGCGGCACGCTCCCGAACGTCAGCCCCCAGACGGTGTCCTCCACGACCTCGCCGGCCTCGTTCCCCTCGGTCGCGCCGAACGTGAGCCGCAGCGGCCGGCCGTCGACGAGCGGCCCGACAGCGGTCGTGAGGTCGAGGGGCGTCCCGGCGAACGTCACGTTGCCGTAGGTCATCACGTGGACGATCTGCGTCTCCAGCCGATCGTCGGCGACGCGCGGCTGCGGGCGCGGCAGCCTGACGAGCGAATCGATCGGAACAGTCGGGCCGACCGACGAGAACGACGCGCCCATCGCGAGGTGCGCGGCGGTCGGGGCGAAGATGTCGCGCCCGTGGAAGCTCGACGAGACGACCGGCAGCATCAGGGCCCGGTTCTCGATCGTCCGCGCCTCGACGATCCCACCGAGGCGCTCGGCGGCCTCGATGAGCAGCCCGTTGTCCGGACCGATCAGAACGTCGCCCCGGGCCGTCTTCAGGGCGAGCGGGAGCCGCTCGGTTCCGACGCCCGGGTCGACGACCGCGATGTGGACGCCGACCGGCATGTGGGGCAGCGCGAAGACGAGACTCGCCGCGCCGTCGCGGATCGAGAACCGCGGCACCTGGTGGGTGATGTCGATGACGTTCGCGTCCGGGGCGATGCCGAACATGACGCCGCGGCAGACGGCCGGCGCGGACGGCCCGAAGTCCGACAGGAACGTGATGACCGGTCGGGCCACGTCAGGCCGCCCGGATCCGGATCGGCTGGTCGACGCGGAGCCCGAGCCTCGAAGCGATGTCGCCCTGGTTGTCGGCGAACGAGATCGTCCCCGACGAGTCCTCGTAGAGGAGCGGCTCACCGACGTCGACGCGGCCGAACGTCCGCTGCCAGGTGAGGTCGACCGTGTCGACGCCGTCGACGCCGTCGTCGGCACCGCCGATCTCGACGACGAGGCGGCGACCACCGTCGAGGTCGCCGACCGCCGCCGCAAGATCGTCCGGTCGACCTGCCAGCCGGGCGTTGCCGAAGCTGTCGATGAAGGCGACGCCGGTCTCGAGCCAGCCGTCGTGGACGCGCGCGGTCGGCATCGTCAAGGCCGCGAGATCGGCGACGGGGATGGTCGACCCGACCGCGGCGAAGTCGGTCCCGTTCGCGAGGTGCGCCGCGACCGGGCTGAAGATGTCGCGCCCGTGGAACGTCGATGACGTGACCGGCAGCCACAGCTCCCGATTCTCGAGGACGCGGGCGTCGACGACGCCGCCCAGTCGCTCGGCGGCCGGCATGAGCAGGCCGTTGTCTGGTCCGACCAGCCGGTCGCCCCGAGCCGCGAGGAGGGCGATCGGCCGCCGCTCCGTGCCGACTCCCGGATCCACGACCCCGACATGGACGCCGACCGGGAAGTACGGCACCGCCGACCACAGGAGGAACGCGCCGTCGCGGATCGCGTACTTCCGGATGCTGTGGCCGACGTCGACGATCTGGGCGTCCGGCGCGATCGACAGCATCACTCCGCGGCAGGTCGGTGCCGGGCCGTCGGGCCCGAAGTCGGTCACGAAGCTGATGAACGGTCGAGGCATGGCGGCGATGGTACCCAGCCGGCGGGCCCCGGGAATCCCGAAGCGGCGCCTGGAGGAGGTTAGGCGCCGCTTCGGGCGGGAAGGCCGTGACGGCGGGAGGAGGGTACGTCGCCACGGCGGGAGAGTCGGACGGGAGCGGTGCCGCTCCGGGGGTCAGTGCAGGTGCGGCTCCTTCGGGTCGGTGGGCTCCGCGAAGTGCCCGTTGCGGTTGATCTCGCGGAGGAAGAGGAGCTGATTGATCTGGCCGAGGGTCCAGTGGGTGGCGCCGACCGCGATGCCGGCCATGTAGGCGGTCAGGTTGGCCGCCTCGTCAGGCGCCAGGCCCCTCAGCAGGAGGTTCCGGTAGATCGCCCGGGTGTGGAGCTCCGGGTTCGGGGCCGGCTCCGAGACCGTCGTGGTGACGGTGGCCGACCCAGACACGGCCACGGAGGCCGCCGCGATGACCGGCCAGGACGAGTCTGCGTGAGACGATCGCCCCTGACGCCGTGCCCCTCGTCGCGCCTGGCCTGCCATGGTTCAAACCCGATCCGTCCCTGTGTCTCGACTTCGGGCGGCGTCGCCGCCGACCCGGTGACGTAAGTCGCAACCTCGCGGGTGCGAGTGACCGGATGCTCCGCCGGGCCCCGGTTCGGAACGATGACCCATCAGTACCCCTCCCCCCGGTACTTCCGGCGACTGCCTGCGACGATCGACGTAGAGGTCCCGCGTAGACTCGCCCGCGTGCGTGTGCGGACGCTGGAGCTGCGCCTGATCGGGCTCGTCCTGGCCGGTTGCTGGGCGGTCGCGGCAGCCTACGTCCTGATCGGCTATCGGCCCGGCGGCCCGATCGACATCGCGGTCGGCCTCGCCGCCCTGATCCCGACGGCGATCGCTCTCGTCGGGGTGATCTGGCCCCCGGTCGCCCATGGCGACCGTGGCTTCACGGCGATGACCTGGCTGGCCGCCGGCTGCCTCCTCGTCCTCATCCCGTCGACCGCGGACGTCTCGGGCCAGATCGGAGGACGGGGCGTCCAGACGCTGCTGCCGTCCGTGGAGGCCGGCTACCCGTGGGTTCTCGGCCTCTTCGGGACATGCCTGTTCACGGGGTTCGGCATCGCCCGGCGCCGGCTCGGTCCGTGGGCGATGCGGCGGCGGCGCATCGTCCGGGGCGTCCTCCTCGCGACGGGCCTGGCCGCCTGCAGCGGCCTCGTCTTCGCAGCGGTGGCGATGGCCAACGAGCTGGCGCTCCGCGACCGCGTCGCCGCCTCGTCGCGGTTCGGGCCCACCGACCTCGACCGAGATCCGCCGTCGTGCGGCGGCGCGATGGGGATCGGCACGTCCGCCCGCCTCACGGTCCACCTCGATGCGGCGGTCGACGGCCGCTCCATCGGCTCGGTCGACGTCGCCGGCGATCGGTCGGTGGCCGACGTGCACTGGCTGGCGTACGTCGCGTCGACGCAGGAGCTGGGCCTCCGCGGCGCGGCGACGATCGGGGACGAGAACTGGATTCGCGACCCGTCGGTGGCGTGGCGGCGGGCGACCCCGGCGGAGGTCGGCGACGACGACCTGGACCTGACCGCCTTCCGGATCGCCCTGTCCCCGGACTCGCGGGCTGCCGCGCAGACGGGCGGCCTGTCGATCATCGAAGGCGCCCGCGCCCGACAGTGCCGAATCGCCATCGACGGGCCGACGTTCCTCGCCGCGTTCCCGCAGGCCGCGTGGCTGGTCGGGGACGCCGACCTCGCCCACTGGCGCGGCCAGCTCGACTACTGGGTCTTCGTCGACGGCCAGATCGGACGGATCCAGGGGAGCGTCAACGGCGATGCCGCCGACATCGAGACCGGCGCGCTTCAGGCGACGGTCCGGGTCGACCTCACCGCAACCGATCGCGACGCGACGATCCGGATCACCCCGCCCGGCCCCTGAGCAGAGTCGCCTGCGCCGCCGCGTCACCGGCCGCCGCGAACCGCGATGATGGCGGCGATGGACGAGGAACGCGGCTCGGCGAAGCGCGACCGCCTGGCGCGGATGACGCGGATCCTGGCGTTGCTGAACGCTCACCCCGACGGGATGAAGCCGGCCGAGATCGCCCATCGCGTCGATTCGTCCGTCCGGACGGTCTATCGCGACCTCCGCTCGATCGAGGGCGAGCTCAACATGCCGCTCTGGTCGGAGGGCGGCCGCTGGGGCGTCGATGCCGAGGCCTTCCTGCCGCCGCTCAAGCTGACCCGGAGCGAGGCCATGGCCGTTGTGCTGTCGGCCCGGTTGATGGTCCGCTACGCCGACACCTACGACCCGGACCTCGCCGCCTCGTTCGAGAAGCTCGCCGCGATCCTGCCGGCGGCGCTCCGCGAGCACGTCGACCGGTCGCTGGACGCGCTGTCACGCCGACCGACCGACGAGGCGTTCAGCCGCCACGTCCACCTCCTGACGCAGGCCTGGGCAGAGCGTCGAGTCGTCGCCTTCGACTACGATCCGGCGCCGTATGCGCCGGAGGCCGCGCCGCGGACCGCGCGGGTTCGGCCCTACCTGATCGAGCCGTCGCTCTGGACCCACGCCCTCTACCTGATCGGCTGGGACGAGACCCGCGACGCGATCCGGACGTTCAAGGTCGAGCGCATCCGTGACGTCTCGCTGACGCCGGATCCGTTCCCGCCCCCGGAGCAGGCGATCCTCGACCGGATGTTCGAGCTCGCCTGGGACATCATCGCGGACCAGGAGCCGGTCGAGGTCGTCCTCCGCTTCTCGGCGGCCGTCGCGAGCCGGGTCCGCGAAGCCCGCTGGCACCCGACGGAGCGCGTCGAGATCGAGCCCGACGGGAGCCTGACCTGGCGGGCGACCGTCGCCGGCACGATCGAGATCCGCCTCTGGATCCTGTCCTGGGGCGACGACGTGGAGGTCCTGTCGCCGGCCGCGTTGCGCGACGACGTCGGGAGGACGCATGCGCGGGCGGCCGGACGCTACGAGCTCGCCGGAGCGCGGCCCTGATGGCCCGTCACCCGTTCACGGCCGTCAACCTGATCAGCGACCCGATCCACGGCTACGTCGAGCTCACGAAGCGCCTGTCCGCCGCGGAATCGCGCGACGCCGGCCTGCCGGAGGAGGACGCGGCCGAGGAAGACCTCCTCGACACGGCCTGGCTGCAGCGCCTCCGCCGGATCAGCCAGCTGCAGAGCGCGCGCTGGGTGTTCCCCACCGCGGAGCACTCGCGGTTCACCCATGGCCTCGGCGTGATGCACGAGGCCGGGCTGTGGGCGCGGTCGCTGTACCCGTCCCTGCGGGCCGTCCTGGCCTCGCGCGGCGAGGCGATCCCCAGCGAGGGCCTCGTCGTCGAGACGCTCCGGGTCGCGGGGCTCCTCCACGACGTCGGCCACGGGCCGTTTGCCCATTTCTTCGACGAGCAGGTGCTGGTCGCCTTCCCCGCCCCGACCGATCCGCGCCGAGGCGCGGGGAAACGGCTCACCCACGAGGACCTGTCGCAGCTGATCATCGAGCGCGAGCTGGGCGCGCTGATCGGGGGATTGCGACGCGCCCCCGGGGCCGAGGCGGATCGCGACGCGTTCGCCCCGGACGAGCGGATCGAGCCGCGCTGGGTCTCGTTCCTCGTCAGCAAGCCCGCGCTGGCCGATCCGGCCATGCCGCACTGGGTGCGCTGGCTCCAGCCGCTCCTGTCGGGCGTGTTCACCGTCGACAACCTCGACTACGTCCGGCGCGACGCCTGGATGACCGGCGTGGCGATCGACGTCGACGTCGAGCGGCTCCGCCGCTACGCCTTCATCGGCGAACGCGGCCTGACGCTGTACGAGCCAGGGCTGGGGGCCCTCGAGCTGTTCCTCAGCTCGCGGCTGTTCCTCTACCTCCAGGTCTATTTCCATCGGACGGTCCGGGCGATCGACCTCGACCTGGCCGAGGCGTTCGCACCGTCGATCCGGGCGATCTTCGGAGAGGCGTCACCGGCCGACGCCCTCGACTCCTACGCCGACCTCGATGAGTACGCCCTCCTCCACGCGGCGGCCCGCTGGACGCGTGGTGAGGACGTGGCCGCCAAGCCGCAACCTGGCGACGGCCGCGTCACGCCGGCCGTGGCCGACGTCTGGCGGGCGGTGCTGCTGCGCCGACCGCGCTGGCGATCCGAGGCCGAGATCCGCCTCGAATACGAGGCCGGCGCGTTGCCGGAACACGAGATCGAGACGCTCGGCCGGTCCGACGGCGACCGGGTGCTGATCGACCTGGCGACCGTCGACGCCCGGCCGGCCGATGCGACCGCGACCGATTCGCTCCTGGCCGTCGAGGGCCGCGACGGGTCGGCCCTGTCGCTGGCCCGGTCGCTCGGTCGATTACCCGCCTACGCGACGATCGCCCGGCGCTATCGCCGCCTGACCTGATCCGCGCCGAACGACCCGGCCTCTCGGATCACGACCGGGGCGGCCGCCGCCGCGGCTGCCGCGATCGCCTTCGCGATCGAGCGGGTGCGGAGCGCGACGTCGCCGCCGGGCAGGACGAGCAGCGGGTCGATCCGGGCAACCTCGTGGGTCGGCACCTTCATCCGGCGGACGATGTCCGGCCGGACGCCGAACGTCTTCGTCTCGTACGGGCTGAACAGCCCGTAGTGGACGTGACAGCCGGACGCGTGGCCGGTCGCCCCTTCGTGCCCGATCAGCGTCCCGGCGCGGACCTCCTGGCCCGGCTTGACGGTCACGTCGCGGAAGTGGGCATAGATGCTGCGGTAGCCGTTGCCGTCGTCGATCACGACGACGTTCGGCAGGTTCCCCCAGGCGTGGTGGACGTCGAGCCGGTGGTAGTACGGCCCGAGGTCGCCGATCCAGCCGACCTGGTCGTCGAAGCGGCGGCCGGCGGCGAGCACGACGCCGTCGTGGGCGGCGACGACCGGCGCGCCGCAGAAGGACGCCATGTCGACCCCGTCGTGGAATAGCCGCCCGTCGTTGATCCACTCGCCGCCGGGGATCGCCTTGAAGGGGAGCGTGATCCGACCCTTCGGGATCGGCCAGCGGTAGCCCGTGAGCGACGAGACCGTCGGGGCCTCCCGCCGGTTCGGGCCGAATCGCGCGTCGGCGTCGATCGCCCGGGCCGGGCTGACCCGCGAGTCGCCAACGGGGACCGCGGGCGCCGCCGCGACCGGCGTGCGACCCGGTTCCGAAATGGCGCCGGCGACGCCGCCGGCGAGCGGCTGGAGCTGCGGAGCGGCCGGCGTCAGCGCAGCGCCGACCAGCGGGATCGAAACCGCGGTCGCCACTGCCGCAACCACCACCGCGACGAGGCGACGGTGGCGCGACAGCCGCCCGCGCTCGCGCTCGGCGAGCGGCGTCAGTGGGTGCGACCTGAGCAGCGCGGGGGGCGCCGCAGGGACCGACGGACGCGCATGGCGATGCTCAGGGCGACGACGGGGCACGGCGAATCTGTATCAGATGTCGCGCGATCCCGTTCGTCGTCCGGACGCGACCGGCCTATGCCATGGCCTTGACCGGAAGCCAGCCCGCCTCTGGGGTGCCGAACGCCCCGACCAGGAAGTCGCGCGACGCCTCGACGTCCCGCCGGGGCCCGCTGAGCTCCGCGAGGAGCTTCCCGTTCCGCTTGAGGATCCGGCCGTCGACGATGACCGTGTCGACGTTCGAGACGTCGGCGGCGCAGACCACCGCAGCGACCGCATCGATGACCGGCGACACGTTCGGCGCCTTCGTGTCGATGATCACGAGGTCGGCCTTCTTGCCCGGGGTGATCGAGCCCGTCCGATCGGCGATCCCGGCGACCTTCGCCCCGTCCAGCGTCGCCCAGCGGAGCACCTGGCGGGCGGTGATCAGGTTCGGCGTGGGCGTGTTCCCGTCGAGGTCCTCCTCCCACGCCTTCTGGTGCTGGCGCGCCCGCTCGGAAGCGAAGATCGCGTGCATCTGGGTGAACTGGTCGGCCGAGGCGGTGGTCGCCACATCCGACGAAAGACCGACCGGGATCCCGAGGTCCTCGGCCTTCTGGGCGGGTGCCCAGCCGTGGCCCATCTGCATCTCGATCTGCGGCGCGAGCGACACGTTGCCGCCGGAGTCGCGGACCATCTGCCACTCGTCGTCGAGCAGGTGCGAGGAGTGGACGTAGGTCGTTCCGGGGAAGAGCAGTCCCATGTCCTTGAGGGCCCGGAGCTGCATCTTCGTGTACCCGAAGCGGTCCATCGCGACGTGGACCGTGATGTTGATCCCGAGCTCCCTGGCGAGCTCCCACTCGTAGCGGACGACGTCCTGCTTGCAGAAGTTCGTCCCCCGCGTGGCGAGGGCCATCGTGATCAGGGCCTGGTCGTCGCTGAGGTACTGCTTCCGGACACGGCGGGCGTCGTCGCCGTTGATGCGCTCGACGCTGCCCGCATAGTCCGGCCCGAACCACCAGGCCTGGATCGAGGTGTTCGGGAAGCCGAAGGCGAAGACCGACCGGATGGCGGCATCCCGGAGGCCCTCGACGGCCGCGTCGGCGTGGTCGGGGGTGTTCATGATGTGCGACCAGTCGACCAGGGTCGTGATGCCCGCGTTCGCGCACTCGATCGCGCCCCAGCGGTTCGCCGCAAGGACGTCCTCCGGTCGGTACTTCGGGGCGAACTTGTCGAGGATCGCCCCGAAGTAGGCGCCCAGCGTGTAGTCCGGCGCGGAGGTCCGGATCGACGTCTCCCACGTATGGCGGTGGGTGTCGATGAAGCCCGGGATGACGATGTCGCCGGCGGCGTCGATGACCTGCGCGCCGTCCGCGGCGATCCCCGGGCGGACGTCGGCGATCCGATCGCCCTCGATGAGGATGTCGGCCTCCGGCAGCTCGCCGATGGCTGGGTCCTGCGACAGGACGATCGCGTTCTTGATGAGGATCCGGTCCGCCATGGTCTGCTCCTCCAATCGGCTAGCTGGTGGTCCCCTGGATGGCCTCGTGGTCGATGGCGGTCCCTCCTCCCCTAAGCGACGGGCGCACCGGTTCGACGCGCTCGCAGCTCCTCGGCAACCGTCGAGAAGTCTTGCGTCGCCCGACCCTCGGTCGACGCCTGGCGGATGAGCTCCAGGTTCGCCGCCGCCTGGGGCACCTCGACGCCGAGCGCGGCGGCGAGCTCGGTGATGAGCCGGAGGTCCTTCTCGGCGAGCTCCAGCGCGAACGCGACGGGTGTCCCGCCGGGATCGAGGAACGCCGCTCGCTTGTAGCCGAGGTATGGCGCGCCGGGCGCGCCGGAGGCGATGACGTCGTAGGCGAGGGCGCGATCGATTCCGGCCGCCTCGGCGAGGACGAGGCCTTCCGACAGGGCCCCGTTCAGGCCGTAGATGACGGTGTTGATGGCGAGCTTCATCGCCGCCCCGCTGCCGAGCGGGCCGACGTGATGGATCGTCTTCGCGAGGGCGTCCAGCACGGGTCTCGCCCGCTCCAGGTCGCTCGCCTCTCCGCCGACCATAAGGGTGAGCGAGCCCGTCCGGGCGAAGGCGGTGCTGCCGCTGACGGGCGCATCGAGGAGGCCGGCGCCCGTCGCTCGGACGGGGGCTTCGACGGCCCGGATCGTGTCCGGCCGAACCGTGCTCGAGTCGACGAGGACCGTCCCGGCCCGGGCGCCTTCCACGAGTCCGTCCCGCCCGGTGTAGACCGCGGCGACCGCGTCGTCGTCGGCGAGCATCGTGATCGTCACGTCCGCCGTCGCCGCGGCCTCTGCGGGCGTCGCCACGATCGTGGCGTCGATCTCGGCGGCAAGCGCCTCCGCCCGGTCGCGGGTCCGGTTCTGGAGGACGACCCGATGGCCGGCCGCCGCCAGGGCGTGGGCCATCCCACTGCCCATCCGGCCGGTCCCGACCATGGCGACGGTCGTCATCGCGGGCTCACTTGGCTTCGTCCAGCCGGCGGCGAACCGTGTCGACGATCCGGTCGACGGTCGGCAACGCGGCGTCCTCGAGCGCCGCCGCCGACGGCAGCGGCACGTGCGGGGTGGTGATCCGGACGAGCGGCGCATCGAGGCTGTAGAAGCCCTCGTCGGCGACGAGCGACACGATCTCCGCTCCCCAGCCGCAGAGCCGCGGGTTCTCCTCGACCGTGAACAGCCGACTCGTCTTCGCGACGGACGCCAGGATCGCCTGGGCGTCGAGCGGGACGAGGCTCCGGAGGTCGATGACCTCGGCCGAGATGCCATCGTCGGCGGCGAGGCGGTCCGCGGCCTCGGCGGCCCGCGAGACCATCGCGGCGATCGCCACGATCGTGCAGTCCGTGCCCTCCCGGACGGTCGCCGCCGTGCCGAGCGGGACGACGTGCTCGCCGTCGGGAACCTCGCCCTTGGTCGCGAACAGGGCCTTGTGCTCGCAGACGATCACCGGGTCCGGGTCGCGGACGGCCGACGCCATCAGGCCGACGACGTCGGCGGGCGTCGACGGCGCGACGACCTTCAGCCCGGGAATCGCCATGAGCCAGTTCTCGACGCTCTGGCTGTGCTGCGCCCCGAAGCGGAGGCCGGCGCCGTTGGCGGTCCGCAGGACGAGGGGCACGGAGACCTGGCCGTCGGTCATGTAGCGGGTCTTGGCGATCTGATTGGCGACCATGTCCCAGGCGACGGCGAAGAAATCGCTGAACATCAGCTCCGCGATCGGGCGGAGGCCCGTCATCGCCGCGCCCATCGCCGCGCCGACGATGGCCTGCTCGCTGATCGGCGTATCGCGGACGCGGTCGGGGCCGAACCGATCGAACAGGCCCTCGGTGAGCTTGAAGACGCCACCTGCGGCACCGACGTCCTCGCCGATCAAGACGACGGTGGGATCGCGATCCATCTCCTGGGCGATCCCCGCGGCGACCGCTGCCCGATATGTCAGTTCCGCCATCGGGAGCTCCCGTCGGCCCAGACCTCGGTCTCGATCACGTCCGGCGACGGCTCGGGGGCTTCGCGAGCCGCTGCCTCCGCTGCCGCCACCTTCGCCGTTGCCTCCGCCTCGATCCGGTCCAGGTCCGCGGCGTCGACACCGACCGCCTCCAGCCGAGCTCGGTAGGTCGTGATCGGGTCGCGGGCGAGCCATGACGAGACCTCGTCGGCCGGCCGGTACGTCCCGGGATCCGCCCGAGAGTGGCCGCCATGCCGGTAGGTGATGGCTTCGACCAGCGACGGCCCGTCGCCGCCCCGGGCCCGTCCCAGGGTCGCGACCGCAACCTCGTGCACCGCGTCGACATCGTTCCCGTCGACGACGATCGGCTCGAGCCCGTACGCCGAGGCCCGATCCGCGGCGGGCCGCGCCACGGCCGTCACCGCGGCGATGGCCGTGTACTCCATGTACTGGTTGTTCTCGCAGACGAACACGACGGGCGCCTTCCAGACCGCGGCCAGGTTCAGCGCCTCGTGGAAGGCGCCGATGTTGGTGGTCCCGTCACCGAAGAAGCAGACCGCGACCTGGCCGCTCTTCCTGTACTGGGCGGACCAGGCGGCGCCCAGGGCGATCGGCAGGTGGGCACCCACGATCGCGTACGAGCCCATCATGTGGTGCTCGGCGCTGGTGATATGCATCGAGCCGCCCTTGCCGCCCATCAGGCCGTTCGCCCGCCCGAACAGCTCCCCGTAGAGCGGCCCCATGGGCGTCCCGCGGGCGAGGGCGTGGTTGTGGCCGCGGTACGTGGCGAACGTGTAGTCGTCGGCGCGCATCGCGGCGGCGAAGCCGGCGGCGACCGCCTCCTGTCCGATCCCGAGGTGGGTGGTGCCGCGGACGAGGCCCTCGAAGAACAGCTCCTGGGCGCGGGTCTCGAACCTGCGGCACGCGACCATCACGCGATAGAGCCCGAGCCGGAGGTCAAGGTCGGCGAGCGCCGGCTTCGTCGTCGCCATCAGTAGGGGTTCGCGACGAACAGCTCGGCCGACGGGAAGCGGGTGATCACCTGCGGCCCATCGGCGGTGACGACGACCTCCTCCTCGATCCGCGCCGCCGAGTAGCCGTCCTTCGCCGGGCAATAGGTCTCGAGGGCGATGACCATCCCTTCCTTGATCTCGACCGGGTGATCCAGGGAGTTCAGCCGGCTGATGATCGGCCGCTCGTGGAGGAACAGGCCGACGCTGTGGCCGAACTGGAGGCCGAAGCACTCCATCTCGCTCGAGAAGCCGAACTCCTCGGCCTTCGGCCAGACCTTCGCGACCTGGTCCGTCCCGACGCCCGGCTTCATCAGCTCGATCGAGGCGTCGATCCAGTGGCGCGCCGTCTTGTAGGCGTCGCGCTGGGCGTCCGACGCCATGCCGACCGAGAACGTCCGGTAGTAGCAGGTCTTGTAGCCGACGTAGGTCTGGATGATGTCGAAGAAGGCCTGGTCGCCGGGCCGGATGATCCGGTCGCTGAACACGTGGGGGTGGGGCGAGCAGCGCTCGCCCGAGACCGCGTTGATGTTGTCGACATGCTCGGAGCCGAGATCGAACAGGAGCTTCGTGACCTCGGCGACCACCTGGCTCTCCTTGATCCCCGGCTTGAGCCGCTCGGCGATGAGCTGGTAGGCGCCGTCGACCATGGCGCAGGCGGTGTTCAGGAGCATGATCTCGTCCTGCGACTTGACCTCGCGGGCGTCGAGCATGATCTGCTGGGCGTCGCAGACGGTCAGGCCCTCGTCGCGGAGCGCCTCGAGCATCGGCGGCTCGACGATGTCGACCCCGATCGGCATGCCGCCGACGCCCTCGGCCTTGAGGATCGCCGCGACCTCGCGGGCGGCCCGCCTGAAGAGGCCCGCTTCCGGGGCGACGGCGCCGCGCAGCCCGACCATCCCGCCGTTGACGTTCTCGGGCGGCAGCCACGGCGCATACATTCGATGGTGCTTGGCGGCCGACCCGAAGTCCCACAGATGCGGCTCGCCCCCGCGGGTCAGCAGCGCGTAGCGCGTCATCTTGTCGCGGGCCCACTCGCCGATGTGGGTGCTCGTGACGTAGCGGATGTTGTTGAAATCGAAGAGGAGGACCGCGCCGACCTCGCTCGTCGCGAGCGCCGCTTTCGCCCGCCCGAGCCGGTACGTCCGGAGGCGGTCGGTGTTGACCCGCTCTTCCCAGTCGACGGTCTGCGCGCCGGGCGATGCGAACGGTCGCGACATTCGCTGACTCCCTTGTCGCCCCGGAAGGCGTTCAATGATGCTACACGCGGCACAATGGCCGCAAGGCGGGCGCGGCGCCCGGCACGGGCCCGGGTACCATGCCATCGACGACGCACCGTGGGAGGTCCGGTGGCCTGGCGGCGAGGGAACGGATCGGCACCCGAATATGGCGAGATGGGCGACCGAATTCGGTCGATCCGGCAGGCCCGCGGGCTGAGCCTGCGTGGCCTGGCCGAGCGCCTCGGCGTCTCCCCGAGCCTGATCTCGCAGGTCGAGACCGGTCGCGCCAAGCCGTCCGTCAGCACCCTCTACGCCATCGCCAACGAGCTCGGGATCTCGCTCGACGAGCTGCTGTTCATCGACGCCCGGCCGGCCGCCAACGGCGCGGGTCGCGACATCGAGCTGCCGGCCGATCCCGTTCAGCGGGCCGCGAATCGCAAGGTGATCCGGCTCGCCTCCGGCGTCGTCTGGGAACGGCTGACGACGGCCTCGATCCCGAACGTCGACTTCCTCCACGTGACCTACGAGGTCGGCGGGGCGTCGAGCCCGGAGCACGAGTTCCAGCGTCACGCGGGACAGGAGTGGGGCTATGTCCTGAGCGGCTCGCTGGGCGTGACGATCGGGTTCGAGGAGGTGGTCCTCGGGCCGGGTGACGCGATCGCCTTCGACTCGACCACGCCCCATCGGCTGTACAACGCCGGGACCGAGCCGGTCCACGGGATCTGGTTCGTGCTGGGTCGGCGCTCGGCGACGTTCGAGCCGAGCCCCCATGCCGAGGCCGGCGCCTCCGGTTGACACCTGTGCAGCACCACTGCACACTCGCGAGACGGGCCGAGGAGCAGCCAGCGGAGGAGCGGGTGCACCACATCGGACGCGTCGACTGGTCGTTCGTCGAGCGGCCCCAGGCAGGTTCACCGAGCTCCTCGGGTCTCGCTCGGAGCGTCCTCGTCGGGCCGTCGACCGGCGCGACCCACACCGAGCTCGCCGCCGGCGCCCTGACCGCCGGCGGCTGGCTGGCGCGCCACGTCCACTCGTTCGAGGAGGCGCTCTACGTCCTCGAGGGGGTCCTGATCTTCGAGAGCGAAGGCCACGTCCACCGGCTGCTACCCGGCGACTACGCGCTCAACCCCATCGGCCGACCGCACACGCTGGCAGCCACGCCCGATCGGCCCGTCCGCTGGCTGTCGGTCAACACCCCGCCGCGACGACCGCCCGACGCGGAGGTCCCCGACACGATCTTCGCCCGGACCCCGCCGGACGTGGATGGGCTCGTCGCCGCGGCCGCGCCGCTCGGCGGCGGTGACCCGACGCGGCGCTTCGTCGGCCACTACCTGGGCACGCCGCCTCAGGCCGAGGCCCTGGCCGTCGACGATCCCGGCCGCGGCCGCGCGCCGGCCGGCATGGACACTGCGCTCCTGGCCTACAGCGGGATCTCGGTAAAGATGCTCGTCGACCGCGCCATGGGCGCCGACCACCTGACGATGTTCACGGTCGACTACGAGGTCGGCGGCGCCGCCCAGGCCCACGACCACCCGTTCGAGGAGGCCTACTTCTTCATCGCGGGAACGGTCCAGGCCGAGATCGACGGCAAGCCCGTAACGTTCGGCCCCGGCGACGTCGCCTTCGCCGGCGTGGGCAGCGTCCATGGCTTCTGGAATGACGGGCCCGATCGGGTTCGCTGGATCGAGACACAGGCGCCGCAGCCGCCCGCCCGGAACGCCTACCGCTGGCAGCCGAGCTGGAAGGCGCTGGCCGAGCGTGGGGTCGAGGCGTGGCCGGGCGCGGCACGCGTGCCTGCCGAGGCCTGAGCGCGAGGGAGGCCGACATGTCGAACGGCGGAGCGGTGGTGGTCGTCGGCGGGACGAGGGCGATCGGGCTGGAGCTCGTCCGCCACTACGCGGCGCTTGGCGACGAGGTGCTCCTCAGCGGCCAATCGCAGGACAACGTCACAGCGGCGGTGGCCGCGGTCGATGGCAAGGTCCGCGGTGTCGCGTTCGACCTCGCCCGGCCGGAATCGATCGCGCCGGCGCTTGCGGAGGCCGGACCCGTCCGGCGGCTGGCCCTCGTCGCGATCGACCGCGACCAGAACTCCGTCCGCGACTATGACCTCGCCAAGGCGCTCCGGCTCGTGACGCTCAAGCTCGTTGGCTACACCGAGGTCGTCCACACTCTGGCCGACCGGCTGACGGATGACGCGTCGATCGTCCTCTTCGGCGGGATGGCCAAGGAGCGGCCGTATCCCGGCTCGACGACGGTCACGACGGTCAACAGCGGGGTCGTCGGCCTGACCCGGACGCTCGTCGAGGAGCTCCGCCCGAAGCGGGTCAACTCCATCCACCCGGGCGTCGTCGGCAACAGCCCGTACTGGTCGGAGAAGCCGGTCGCGATCGAGAAGTACACATCAGAGACCCCGCTCGGCCGGCTGGCGACCATGGCCGAGATCGTCGACGCCACGGTCTTCCTGCTCGAGAACACGGCCGTCAACGGAGTCGACCTGATCGTCGATGGCGGCTGGCACTGCCGCTAGGCGCCAAGGCGCCCGAATCTGGCGCTCGGCAGCCGATTGGTATGATCCGGGCCGTCCGCCCGTAGCTCAGTGGATCAGAGCGACTGACTTCGGATCAGTAGGTCGGGGGTTCGAATCCCTCCGGGCGGGCCAGCAGATCCGACGTGAACCCGACCCCGGAGGCCGCCGCGGGTCGATCGTTTCCCGAGAACGTCGGCCGTTGGCGTCAGTCGCCGCCTGAGTCGCTACCGTCCTGCTCGCCCGAGTCGCCGCCGTCATGCTGGCCGTCGCTTGACTCGCTCGAGTCGCCCGGATCCTCGTTCTCGCCCTGGTCGTCATTGTCGGCTTGCTCGTTCTCGCCCTGGTCGTTCTCGTTCGCCTGGTTGGCCGGCTCCGGCTGTTCGATCGCCTCGGGCGCCTCCGCGTCGGGCGCCTCCGCCTCGGGCGTCTCGGCCTCGTCGGTCTCGTCGATCTCGGGAGCGTCGTTGTCGAGGACGCCACCCTCTTCGGCATCGGGGCTGTCGGTTGCGTCGAGCTCGGCCCGGAGGAGCGCTGACGCCGGACCGGACAGGCCCGGCAGATGGTGGGCCAGGGCTTGGCCCGCCCCGACGGCCGCGAGCATGCCGGCGACGATGAGAGCCGCCACCCGGCGGCGCGAGACGCGAGAGGCCATCGATCTTCTCCTATGTGCGCCGACGTGTCCGGGCGCCTTCACTGAGTCCAACGATCGAGCCTGGGGTTTTGGTATGGGTCTGACGAGATGGTACCGGGGCGTCCGGCGAACTGCCCATGTGCGCGTCTGCACCGCGCCCCAGGTCTGACGGCGGGCTGTCGCATCGGAGACATGACGGGTGTCAACGATGGTTTTTGGAACGACCCGACGACGCTGCCACGATGGAATCCGACGACCCGGCTTGCATGACCATCGTTCCCCCGGCGGTGTAGGGCAGCCGGGTCGTCGGCTGTCCTCGGGCCCACCCAACGCGATGCTGCCGATTCCGAGACGCCGGCGAGACGGTCATTAAGTAGTGTCCCGTCGGATCGCCGCCCAGGGCGATCGTCGCAGTGGCGAAGGAGCCTCGACGTGGCCGGCGGAATCGTGACCTTCCAGGCGCAGAACCCCGCGATCAGCGGCGACAAGAGCACGCACGTCAACGCCAAGGGCAAGACCGTCCTGTCGGGCTGGTCGAACTGCACGGCGTTCGTCGCGGCCATGGGTGCCCAGTTCGACTCGGGCGTCCATCTCACCGGGACCCAGGTCCGGAAGGAGAGCAACGAGCCCGTCCCCGACCGGTTCTCGCCCGGTCTCAACCTGGGTCAGGTCGCGACCGTCCTCAGGACCCACGGTGTCGTGATGGAGGTCGAACGGAAGATCCCGTTCGACGAGGTCGACACCCTCCGCGAGGCGGGGCATGCGATCGCCCTGCAGCTGATCTACAGCCCGATCCAGCACACCGTCTTCAGCGGCGACCCGAAGTTCGGCGACGGCCACATCGTCCTTTGGATGCCGGACGGCCAGGTCTACGACCCACTCGACGACGGCCGCCGTGCGGGCATCGCCAGGGCGCCCGTCCGGATCCCGACGCCGCTCCTCCGCGAGGCCGCCGGGCTGCTGGCCGGCGGCGGCAAGGCGTTCGCCGGCGTGTTCCGGACCCGGCATCCGGTCGGCGCGAAGCCGTCGGCGACGCTCGCCTTCGACGCGAAGCCGCCCCAGCACGACGAGTTCCGGGTCGTCGTGGCCGTCGCCCTCATCCGGTCGACGCCGGGCGGCGTGCCCGGCAAGCAGAACGTCGTCGACCGCAAGCGGCGCGGGGCGCTCGTCACGGTGTTCGGTACGACAAGCCGTGGCCAGAAGGTCGGCGGGAGCCGCGTCTGGCACCAGGTCGATCGCGCCGGCCATCGGTTCATGCACAGCTCGGTCATTGACCCGGCGTAGTGGAGGAGAACGCGATGGGCACGAACATCAGCGACATCGACACATCCCCAAACGGCCAGGACGACCTGCTCCTGCCGGTGGTCGACGACCCGGACGTCGACGGCACCGACGACGAGTCCGACGAGGAGATCGTCGCCGACTCGCCGAAGAACGACGCACCGGAGTCGGAGGACGACGAGGCCGAGATCCCGGTCCCCGCCTAGCCAGGGTCGATCGAGGGTCGGCGGGCCGGCGCTACAAGGCGCCGGCCCGCCGATTCGCGACCTACAATCCCTGTCGGTCGGCCGATGGGCGGGCCACTTGCTTCACGCGCGAGCGCCCGGATGCGTCCGGGCACAGAGGCAGGGATCCACCAGGCGATCCGCGGGCGGCCGATCGCCGAGGGCACGCGCCGGCCGTCGCGGCGCAGGTGAGGGGCACGTGATCCTTCGCGTCGTCAACGGCCGCATCCCGCCCGGCATGCTCGAGTCCGTCCGGGCCGCCCTCGAGCGCGACTACGTTCCAGTCGCTCGGAGGCAGCCGGGTCTCGACCGGTTCCTGACCGCGGTCCGACCGACCGAGACGGGCCACCAGATCGCCCTCATGACGGTCTGGACCGATCTCGAGTCCGCCCTCGCTGCCTATGGCGGGAACCTGACGGCGGTCCGCACGATCGACGGGGTCGGCCACGGCGAGATCCTCGACGACGTCGAGTTCTATGAGGTCGAGACCGGCGGGGTGCGCCTGACGGGTGGGACGCCCCGATTCCTGCGGTTGACGGCCGGCACGGTCCGCCGAGGGCTCGATGCCGACATCCAGCGGGAGCTCCGGTCGCGTCTCAAGGTTCTCGGTCCGGAGGTCGTCGACGCATACGTCGGACGCCGGGTCAAGGGCTCATCGGTCGAGATCGCCTTCGTCTCGACCTGGACCGACGGCGCCGCCGGACGCCGGCTCGACGAGCCGATCTGGCCGGACATCTCGGCGCAGTACGACGCATTCTCGATCGGGGTCTTCGACGTGCTGCTGGAAGGCTCCCGGGACCGCTGACCGCGGGACTCGGCGTGCATGCCGGCGAGACCCCGTCTTCGTCGACGGGTGTGGCGGCCCGGGCCCGGCCTCCCCGGCTGCTACGCTCGGCGGCGTGACGACGACCGTTCGAACCGCAGCCCAGCTCCTGGTCGAGTGCCTCGCCGCCGAAGAATGTGAGTATGTCTTCTCCGTCCCCGGTGAGGAGACGATGGACGTCCTCGACGCCCTGGGGGCGGCGGCGCAGGACAAGCGCGACGCGCCACGACACATCACGACGCGCCACGAGCAGGGCGCGGCCTTCATGGCCGACGTCTACGGCCGCCTGACGGGTCGCGCGGCGGTCGCGATGTCGACGCTCGGCCCGGGCGCGACGAACCTCGTGACCGGCGTCGCGGACGCCTACCTCGACCGCGCCCCGATGGTCGCGATCACCGGCCAGGCGAGCTCGGACAAGCTCCACAAGGAGGCCCATCAGGTCGTCGACATCGTCCGGATGGTCGAGCCCGTCACCAAGTGGAACACCCATGTCGAACGGGTCGAGGCGATCCCGGAGATCGTCCGGAAGGCCTTCCGTGTCGCGACCCTCGAGAAGCCGGGCCCGACTCACATCGAGCTGCCGGAGGACCTCGCCGCCTCGCCCGTCGCCGACGACGCGCGGCCGCTCGTGCCAGGTCGGACCTACTTTCCCGAGCCGACCGATGAGGCGATCGCGCACGCCGCCGACCTGATCGCCGCCTCCCAGCGGCCGCTCGTCCTGGCCGGCAACGGAGTCCTGCGACGACACGCGGCTCCCGAGCTCCGGGCGTTCGCCCGCGGGCTCCACGTCCCGGTCGCCGTCACGTTCATGGGCAAGGGTGCGATCGACGATCGATCGCACCTGTCCCTGATGGCGGTCGGATTGCAGGCTCGGGATCATGTCCTGTCCGGCTTCGACCGGGCGGACCTGGTGATCTGCGTGGGGTACGACCTCGTCGAGTACGCGCCGGGTCGTTGGAACCCGGACGGGCAGAAGCGGATCGTCCACATCGATACGACGCCGGCCGAGGTCGACGCGCAGTACCGGCCCGAAGTCGAGCTGGTCGGCGACATCGACGGGACGCTCCGCCGGCTCCTGGCCGCGGTCCAGCCCCGTGGCATCAGTGGCCGCGACGCCGGGGAACGGCACGCCGCCCGCGAGACCCTGGTCCATGCGGATCTCCGAACGGCGCTCCTGGAGGAGCTCGCGACCGGCTCCGCCTCCGACGCCCTGCCGATCACGCCGCAGAAGGCCATCGCCGATCTGCGCGCCGCGCTCGACCCGGACGACATCGTCGTGTCCGACGTCGGCGCCCACAAGGTCTGGGTCGCCCGCCTCTACCAGGCCTACGAGCCGAACACCGTGATCATCTCGAACGGGTTCGCCGCGATGGGCATCAGCCTCCCCGGCGCGATCGCGGCGAAGCTCGTCCACCCCGACCGGAAGGTCGTCGCACTGTGCGGCGACGGCGGCTTCCTGATGAACAGCCAGGAGCTCGAGACGGCGACGCGCATCGGCGCGAACGTCACGGTCGTCGTCTGGCGCGACGACGGCTACGGCCTGATCGACTGGAAGCAGCGCAATGAATTCGGCCGGCCGTTCGGGGTCGATTTCGGCAACCCGGACTTCGTCGCCTACGCGGAGTCGTTCGGGATCGCCGGGTTCCGGCCGTCGTCAGCCGCGGAGCTGCTGCCGATGCTCCGGCGGGCGCTCGACGTCGATGGCCCGACGCTCGTCGAGGTCCCGATCGACTACCGAGAGAACCTCCGCCTGACCGAGCAGCTCGGCGCCCTCGCTGGAGCCTAGCTCGGCGCGCTCGCCGGAACCTGGGTCGCCTCGGGTTCGATGTAGCCGTCGTACTCCACGACCGTCCGATAGCCGAGCCGCTTGTAGATCGGAAAGCCCATCGGGCTGGACTGGAGGATGGCGACCCTGCATCCAGCCGCCCGGGCGTCGGCGGCGATCCGGGCGGTCATGACCTCGCCGTACCCCCGCTTCCGGGCGCTGTCGACCGTCGCGATGTTGTAGACACCGATCGCCGGCCCGGTCCGGACGCCCAGGCCGGTCGTCACCGGTGCGCCTTCGGCGTAGCCGACATAGACGGTCCGGTCGGGCCGCTGCCACAAGTCGGGCGCAATGATCGCCCGGAGGATCTCCTCCGGCAGGCCGAACCCTGCCGCCGCGGTGACGATGTGGTCCTCGAGTCCGGAGGCGTCAGCGACGGCCCGGACCTCGAAGCCACCGATCCGTCGCGGCGCGCCCTCCGGGATCGGATCGAGCGCCATTCCAGGCAGCGGCGCGTGGTCGGTCGGGAGAGCCAGGCCGAGGTCGGACATCAGGCCGACGAACCGGTCATCGGCGCCACGCCGAAGATTGACGACGAAGCGCTCGTGGCGACCCCGCTGCACCGCGACGGCGGCAGCAATCCCGTCGGCGGTCGCTGATGCGTCGCCGATCAAGACCTCGTTGAACAGGCGGACGGGCAGGCCGCTCGCGAGCAGGACGACCCCGTGTTCTCGTCGGATCAGGGACCCCGGCACGGCCGAGTCCACTTCCGTGAGCGCCGCGATGAAGTTCTCGTGTTCGACTTCGGCGATGGTTGCGGCGTTCACCGCCCGGACACTAGCAAATCGGTCCCACTCAAGGCCCGGCACCGCGCTTCGAGCGCGCTGCTAGTCTCCCGCGATGGCGCCGACAACGAGCGTCCGCGGGCTCGCCGGGCGGATGTTCATGATGCCGAGCTACTCGCCCGACGAGCGCGACCTTCGGACGCTCCGCCTGGCCGGCCTCGACCTGCCCGTCCGGTCGACGGTCGTCGTCGTCGCCGTGATCCTGCTCGTGATCTTCGACTTCCAACGGACGCTCATCCCGGATCAGCTGCTCCGCTATGACCGCAACCCGGAGGAGCAGCGGATGCAGGCCTTCAGCCGCCTGTTCCTCTACCTCGTCGTCCCCCTGGCGATCGTGATCCTCGGCTTCCGCGATCGCCCCGCGCGGTACGGACTTCAAGTCGGGGACTGGCGATGGGGCCTCGGCCTCGCGCTCGCGGGCTGCGTCGTGATGACCCCGATCGTCCTCGTCCTCGCCGGCCAACCCGACTTCCGGACCTACTACTCCGCGTCGTTCGAGTCGCTGCCCGGCCTCCTGAGCACGAATGTCCTCGACCTGTTCTCGACCGAGTTCCTCTTCCGCGGCTTCCTGATGCTCGCCCTGGCCCGGGTCTTCGGCCCGGTCGCGCTGGTCGTCGCGCTCTTCCCGTTCACGCTGACCCACCTGCTCAAGCCGGAGGCGGAGCTCCTGTCGACCGCGGCCGGCGGCGCGGTCTACGGCTGGCTGACCTGGCGGACCGAGTCGATCCTGTGGGGCGCGGCCGCCCACGTGTACATCGTCACGCTCGTGATCACCGCGGCCGGCCCGGCGCGCTGACGATCTCGCGAGCGTTGGACGCGGACATGCGAACGACGCGGCGCTCGGGTGAGCGCCGCGGCGTCTGTCGCCCGTCGTCCGGTCAGTTGCGGCGGTCGGCCCCGGTCGACTCGATCGTGTCGGGGCCGACGAGGACCCACGCGTCCTGCCAGCTGCCACCGGCCATGTTCCGCTGGATGTTCAGCCAGGCCATGCCCTCGAGCGTCCGGGCGGCCGCGAGAGAGCCCGCGTCGACGGGCCGGAAGCCGATCGACTCGACGACGTCGAGGATCGTCTGCTTGGCATCGGGGTCATCTGCGGCAACGAACCCGTCCGACGGGATCCCGCCCACGGTCGGCTCGGCCTGGCGCGAGGCGAACGCGGTGTTGAACGCCTTGACGACCTTGGCCTGCGGAAGCTTCGCCTGGAGCTCTTCCGCGATCGACGTCGGGGTGCCGTCCGGTGATGGCGTCGGGCGATTCGCGACATCGACGACGACCTTGCCGGCGACGTCCCGGCCGATCTCGGTTGCGATCTTGTCGAGCGCCGTCGCGGGAACCGCGAGGACGACGAGATCCGCGGCGCGGACCGCCTCCGCGTTCGAGCTGACGGCACGAGCGCCGGTCCGGGCCGCCGCCTCCGTCGCGTGCTCGGGATGCTCGGCGGACACCGTCACGTCGTGGCCGGCGCGGGTTAATGACGACGCGAGCGCGCGTCCGACATTGCCGGCACCGATGATTGCGATCTGCATGGCTCGATCCTCCGGGATCTGGCTTGACATGTTTGGTGTCGTCAAGCGATATTTGTTGACAGCACAAGGCTACGGCGCGAGTTCGCCGTTGTCAACAGGAGTTTGAGGAGAGCAAAGTCGATGGTCATCGAGCAGCCGACGGACGAGGCCGGCCGCCGCGCGCCCGCCGTCGGTCGCCAGGTCCGCCGCTGGCGGACCGACCGAGGCCTGACGCTCGCCCGTCTCGCTCAGGCGACCGGGCTCAACATCGGTTACCTGTCGCAGATCGAGAACGACAAGGCGTCACCGTCGCTGACCTGCCTGTCGTCGCTGGCAACCGCCCTCGACGTGCCGATCGCCTGGTTCCTCGTCGACGAGACGGCCAAGCCGGAGGTCGTCCGGGCCGCGGACCGACGCTGGCGGGAGGTGCCGGACGGCCGGGCAAGTCGGGTCGATGCTCGGGGCTCGAGCGACATCTCGATCGTCGAGGCGCAGTCGCAGCCGGGGGTGAGCTCCGGCATGCACACCCATTCGGGCGACGAGCACCATCTCGTGCTGTCCGGGCGGTTCCGGATGACCCAGGGCGATCACGTCGTGGAGCTCGGACCCGGCGACTACCTCCGCTGGGACGGGCTGATTCCGCACGACGCCGAGACGATCGGCAACGAGCCGGGGTCGCTGCTGATCATCCGGCTCACCCGTCATGGCGAGCCGCACGACTGAGGCCGGGCGCGCATGAGAAAACGGCCGGCGGGTTCACCGCCGGCCGTCTCGACGTCCCTGGACCCGCGGATCAGCTGATGCGGGTCACGACGAACGGGTTCTGGAGCGGGTGGTGGTTCGCCCGACCGATCCAGATCCGGCTGATTGGCAGCTTGGCCCCGTTGAGTGAGCCACCGAAGGTCAGCCGCCGAGCGCAATCGGTCCGGAAGTTGAGGCCGTCCACCGCGCCGTAGTTCGTGAACCGGTAGGTCAACGTCAGTCGATCGGCGCTGAGGGCGATGAAGTCGCTGCCCTCGAGTCGGACGGCTCGCGCCGTCATCGGCGCGCTCGACACGATCCGTCCGCTGAAGACGGCGCGCGTCGTGCCGCGGTGCGTCACGCGGAGATGCCAGCCGTAGGCGTCGTGCCAGATGTAGTCGCCCGCCGCCGCACCGGCGTGCCAGAGAGTCGGCACGCCCTGGACGGCGGCCGGCCAGTGACCGTCGGTGCAGGCCGTCGTCGTCGTCACCGTCGTCGAGCCGGCCGTCGCGGCGAGCGTCGTCGCCGGTGTAACGAGCACAGCCGTGAGCGTCAGGAGGCCGACCAGGCCACCGAGGAGCGGGCGTCGGATCGTCATCGCGAGGTCTCCATGGCGAGGTTTGGTCTCGCGCACCGTCCTGTTCCGACGTACGAGCGTCTTCCTCACGACGTCAGCAGAAGGTAAGACGGCGCTCGCGACGATCGGTATCCTTCTGCCGTTCCTCCCAGGCGGACCCCACTCCGTCGATCAGACACGTCAGGTGGTGCCCATGAAGGTCGGCGTCGCCAAGGAGACCGCGCCGGGCGAACGGCGCGTCGCCCTGGTACCCGAAGGGCTCGGCAAGCTTACGGCCGCCGGGCTCGAGATCCTCGTCGAACGCGGCGCCGGTGATGGCGCGGCGATCCCCGACTCGGCCTACGCCGAAGCGGGGGCGACCGTCGTCTCGACCGTCGACCTGTACAGGCAGTCGGACGTGATCCTCCGCGTCCAGAAGCCGTCCGACTCGGAGGTCAAGGTCATGCGCAAGGGCCAGGCCGTCCTCGGCCTGCTCCAGCCGCTGATCGATCCGAAGACAGCCGCAGCCCTCGCCGAACAGGGGGTCACCGCGATCAGCCTCGACGCGATCCCGAGGACGCTCAGCCGGGCCCAGTCGATGGATGCGCTCAGCTCCCAGGCGAACGTCGGCGGCTACAAGGCGGTCCTGATCGCGGCCAACGAGTACGGCCGCTATTTCCCGCTCCTGACGACCGCCGCCGGCACGGCCAAGCCGGCGAACGTCCTGATCCTCGGAATCGGCGTCGCCGGGCTCCAGGCGATCGGCACGGCCCGCCGGCTCGGCGCGGTGGTCAAGGCCTACGACGTCCGACCGGAAACCCGCGAGCAGGCGGAAAGCCTCGGCGCGCAGTTCGTCAAGCTCAAGACCACGATCGACGCGACCGGCGCCGGAGGCTATGCCCGGGAGCTGACGCCCGAGGAGCGCGCCGCCCAGCAGGCAGAGCTCAACGAGGTCATCGGCGGCATGGACATCGTCATCACGACGGCCCAGGTGCCGGGCCGCAAGCCGCCGGTCCTCGTAACGGCCGAGGCGGTCGCCCAGATGAAGCCGGGCTCGATCATCGTCGACATGGCGGCATCCGCCCTCGGCGGGAACTGCGAGCTGTCGCGGGCCGGGAAGACGATCACGACCGACAACGGGGTCACGATCGTCTCGCCCGACAACCTGCCGGCGACGATGCCGGCCGGCGCGTCGGCCTTCTACGCGCGGAACATCTCATCCCTGCTGCTCGGGATGGTCAAGAACGGCCAGCTCGACCTCGACTTCGACGACGAGGTGACGAAGGCGACGGTCATCTCGAAGGACGGCGAGGTCATCGCCGAGCCGGTCAAGAAGCTGCTCGAGCCCGCGACCGCGGCGAGCATCCCCGGAGGCGCCGCGTGAGCCCGACAGAGATCAGCGCGTTCCTCGCGAACTTCACGGTCTTCACTCTCGCCATCCTGTGCGGTTTCGCCGTCATCTCGAAGGTTCCGGCAACCCTCCACACGCCGTTGATGTCGGGGGCGAACTCGATCCATGGGATCGTCCTGGTCGGCTCGATGTTCATCGCCGTCAACGCGACGGACCCGCTCAGCCAGCTCCTGTCGCTGGTGGCGGTGGCATTCGCGACGATGAACGTCGTCGGCGGCTACGTCGTCACCGACCGGATGCTCCAGATGTTCAAGCGCAAGCCGGTCGCGGCACCGAAGGCCGACAAGACGGAGGCCTGAGGCGATGATCGACATCAACGCCCTCGATCCGCTCGTCCGGCTCGCCTGGCTCGTCGGGGCCGTGGCGTTCGTGCTGGGCCTGATCCGGATGAACTCGCCGGCGACGGCGCGGAACGGCAACCTCGTCTCGGCCGGCGGGATGGCGGTCGCGATCGTCGCGACCGCCGTCTATCTGCTCCTGCGGCCGAACGACTCGACCGGCAACAACCTCCTGATCGGGTGGCTGATCATCGTCGTCGGCATCGCGATTGGCGGCGGGCTCGGCCTCTACTCGGCGCGGACCGTGAAGATGACCGCGATGCCCCAGCTGGTGTCGCTGTTCAATGCAATGGGCGGCGGCGCGGCGGCCCTGATCGCGATCGACGGCTATCTCCGGATCTCGGCCGCGCCGGGCCTCCAGGAGAACGTCGCGACCGTCCTCGACATCGTCATCGGCTCGATCACGTTCACCGGCTCGCTGATCGCCTCGGGCAAGCTGATGGGCCGGATCCCGGGCAAGCCGATCCAGGTGCCGGGCGGCCAGCTCGTGACCGCGGCCCTGGCGATCGTCGTCGTCGTCGGGGCGATCTTCCTCTGGCTCGGCAACTACAGCCTCGTCCTGATGTTCCTCATCCTCGCCGCGTCGCTCACGTTCGGCGTGACGATGACCCTGCCGATCGGCGGAGCGGACATGCCGGTCGTCATCTCGCTCCTCAACTCGTTCACGGGCACGGCCGTCGCGATGGCCGGGTTCGTGCTGGAGAACCCCGTCCTGATCATCGCCGGTGCCCTCGTCGGTGCGTCCGGCGCGATCCTGACCAAGCTCATGGCCGACGCGATGAACCGCTCGGTCATCAACATCATGATCGGCGGGTTCGGCGGCGGCGACTCCGTCGCCGGCGCGGTCGGGGCGGAGGGCGCGTCGGTCCGTGAGCTCGGCGTCGACGACGCCGCGATCCAGCTGGCGTACGCCCAGCACGTGATCGTCGTCCCGGGCTACGG
Source organism: Chloroflexota bacterium (assembly GCA_005882635.1). GTDB lineage: Bacteria > Chloroflexota > Limnocylindria > Limnocylindrales > CSP1-4 > CF-46. The sequence continues at coordinate 27,763 of VBFG01000048.1, forward strand.
GCTCGCCGTCGCCCAGGCCCAGCACGCCGTCCGCGAGCTGGCGGAGCTCCTCGAGGAGCGCGGCGTCGACGTGAAGTACGCCATCCACCCGGTCGCCGGGCGGATGCCCGGCCACATGAACGTCCTCCTCGCCGAGGCGAACGTGCCCTACCCCCAACTCAAGGAGATGGACGACATCAACCCGGAGTTCGAGCGGGCCGACGTCGCCCTGGTCGTCGGGGCGAACGACGTCACGAACCCGGCCGCTCGACGCACCGGCACGCCGGTGTCAGGAATGCCGATCCTCGACGTCGACCGTGCCAAGTCGATCGTCGTCATCAAGCGGTCGATGGGCAAGGGCTACGCCGGCATCGACAACGAGCTCTACACGAACCCCAAGACCGGGATGCTCTTCGCCGACGCGAAGGAAGGCCTGGCCTCGCTGGTCGCCGCGGTCAAGGCGCTCTGACGCCCACGCCGGGTTCGGCCGGCGGCGGTCAGTCCCCGCCCGTCGTGGTCTCCATCAGCTCGACGTCGGGAATCTTGGTGATCGCCCCGATCACGTCCTGGCTCCGGGCACTGGGTGGAAGGCGCACCGTCAGCTCGACCTCATAGCGACCCTTGCCGATCCGCTGGCTGTTGATGCCGGCCATCTCGACCCGCCGGTCCGCGAGGAGCCGGGACACGTCTCCGAGGGCCTCGAGCCGACCGACCTCGAGACGCAGGCGAATGAGCTGTGCTCCGGGCCGATGGATCCGCGCGACCAACGCGTTGAGGGGCCACAACGAGAAGACGGTGATGAACGTGCCGACGCCGGCGATCAGCCATTCGCCGGCACCCGCCGCCATCCCGATCGCCGCGGTCGTCCACAGGCTGGCCGCGGTCGTGAGGCCGCGGATCGACGTCCCGTACTTGAGGATCGCCCCGGCGCCGAGGAAGCCGATCCCGGACACGACCTGGGCAGCGATCCGGGTCGGATCGACGGTGGGTGCGACGCCGTTCGCGGTGATCCCCTCGAACCCGTAGATCGACAGGACGGTGAAGATCGCCGTCCCGAGCGACACCAGGAGATGCGTCCGCATCCCCGCCGGATGCTCGTGGATCTCGCGCTCGAGGCCGATCGCGGCGCCGAGGATCGCGGCAATCAGCATCCGGACGGCCAGGTCGGCCTGGAGGACGAAGTCGAACGGCGGCATGAACGAACGGCCTCCGGCTCGGACGGGGACTGTCGAGAGAAGTCTAGGGGCCCGCGGACCGCTCAGTCGTGGTGGTGCGGCTCCTCGGGCTGGCTGACGTCGGCGACCCGGGCTCCGAGCGCCGCGATCAGGTCCGCCGGGGCCAGGTGGAGGTTGATCCCGAAGCCGCCGCCGCCGACGGAGACGACCGGCTCGCCGACGATCGCCGCGTCGGCGACGACCGGCCACGCCCGAGTCGACCCGAACGGCGTGATCGTGTACCGCTCGTAGCCGGTCATCGCCTTCGCCTCGTCGGCATCCGGCAGGGTCATCCGGCGGACGCCGAGCAGCTCTCGCAGCTTCGGCCAGTCGAACCGGCGGCCGGCCGGGACGAGCACGAAGAGGTAGTCGCCCTCGCCGCGCCGGACGACGATCGTTCGGAGGAGTTGGTGCGTCTCGATCCCCTGGAACCGGGCCGACTCCTCCGCGCTCGAGGCGCGTTCGGTCCGGACGACGCGATGCGGGACACCGGCCGCGGCGATCGCCTCGATGGCCGGGGTCGTCGGGTCAGCCATCCGCCTCACTGTCTGGATCGACGAGCTCCAGCCGGATGCGCTTGTTGATCCGGCCTTTCGACTCGTAGCCGGTCACCCGGATCGAGCCGACCTCGGACGTGTTCGAGACGTGGGTCCCGCCGTCGGCCTGCAGGTCGAGGCCGACGATCTCGATCGTCCGGATCTCTTCGATCCCCGCGGGCAGGAGGTTGATCTTCGTCCGGATCAGGTCCGGGATCGCGAACGCCTCCGCGCGGGGCAGGACGCTGACCCGAACATCACGCTTGGCCGCGAGCTCGGCGTTGACGCTCGCCTCGATCTCCGCCACGAGATCGCCGCTCATCCGCTCGAACTCGAAGTCCATCCGGCCGCTGCCCGGCACCATGTTGCCGCCGGTGACCTTGGCGCCGTGGTCCCGCCAGACGACCCCGCACAGGGCGTGGAGGGCGGTGTGCGTCCGCATCAGCGCGTAGCGCCGCGGCCAGTCGAGGTCGACCGTCAGGAGGTCTCCGCGCGCGGGCGGCGGCGTCCCTTCCGGCTCGAGCTCATGGACGATGTCGCCGCCCGACTTCCTCGCGCCGCGGACGGTCCAGGCCTGTCCATCGGCCGCCCGGAGGAGCATCCCGCGGTCCGCCGGCTGGCCGCCACCGCCCGGATAGAAGATCGTCCGGTCGAGGACGACGAGCGGGGCCTCCCCGCTGGCGTCGACGTCCGCAACCCGGGCCTCGACGGTTCGAGCGTACGCGTCCCGATACGCGATCTGGTTGCGGACGTCCACCCGGTCCTCCGGACCGATCGACGAGGCCGGCCGAGTCATCTGGCCTACCTGACCGTGAGCGTGCCCTTCATCGTCGTCGGGTGGACCTGGCACATGTAGGCGTAGGTGCCCGCGGTCAGAGCGGGGACCTGGTACTGCCGCTGCCCGGGTCCCGTGAAGAATGACGTGTCGCCGGTCACCTGGACGTTCGAGCCGTCCGGGTTGTGGAGGATCAGGTTGTGCGGAGCCTGGTTGTCCTGGTTGTCGAACGTGAGGGTGAACGGCGTGCCGGCCGCGGCGTCCAGCGTCGTCTGCTGGAACCCGGCCGTGGCCGCCCCGACCGGAGCCGTCACGACGAGGTTGGCGCCGCCGGACGGCGCCGGGCCACCGCTCGTCGATGGCGCCGGCGAGGAGGCCGCCGAAGGAGCCGCTGACGGGGCTGCCGATGCGGCACCCGAGGCGGCGGGCGATCCGGACGGGGCGCCCGATCCGGCGGGTGAGGCCGAGGGAGCCGGCGCATAGGTCCAGCCAGGTGTTGCTCCCGACGAACAGGCAACGAGCGCGGCGGCGAGGATCAGCAGGGCGAGGAGGGACAGACGGCGCATGGCGGCGGGTGACCTCGGGTGTTCGCGGGATGGTGGGCGCGGGCGGGAACGGCCCGCACGGCGACCCACCAGGGCAGGCCGCGTCGAACGCGAATCTACCGCCCGGACGTCGTTCCTGCCGCCGTTGCGTTCGTCAGGCCCAGCCGGATGGCCACGGCCGCAGCCTCGACGCGGCCGGAGACGCGCAGCTTGGCGAGGATATTGCCGACGTGGACCCCGACCGTCTTCTGGCTGATGAACAGGCGCTCGCCGATCTCCCGGTTCGTCCGGCCCTCGGCGATCAGGGCCAGGACCTCACGTTCGCGACGCGACAGGCCGAACGTGTCGGGTCGCGCGGCGGGTGCCTCGCCGACGATGCCGCGCATCAGCGACGATCGACCACCGTCCGGTTCGCCGGTACCGTCCGTTCGGCGCGGCTCCCCCGTGTCCTGGTCGGGCGAGGGTCCGGGGCCCACGGCGACGAGGACCGGCGCCTCCTGGCCGTTCCCGGCGGCGCTCGCCTGGGCCGCCTCAGCCGTCGCCGCGGTCTCGTCGCCACTCAGCTTGATCATTGCCCGTCCGGCGAGCTCGCGGATCTCACGCAGCAGGGGGCGGGCGGCGAGCTCCGTGGCGATCCGCGCCGCGTCGTCCAGCGCCGGGCGGGCGCGGGCCCGTGCCGAGCGGCCCTCGCCGGAGCCGAGGATCGCTTCGGCCTGGTGCCAGCGGGCCTTGGCCAGCTCGTATGGGTTGGCAAGGGCCGCCCAGGCAGCCGACAGGCGCTCCCAGGTACGCGGGTCGTCGCGACCCTCCAGCCGGTCCCGGTGAGCCGCCGCCTGGGCCAGCCACGCATCCGCCTCGCGACGCGACCCGATCGTCGCCCGGACGCCGGATCGGTCGACAGCCGCCCGGGCCGTGGAGACAACGTCGCGTGACCTCGACCGGATCGCGGCCAGGGCGGCGAGATCGCGTCGCGCGCCCGCGTCGGCGGCCGCCGTCGAGTCGACTTCGGCGACCGTCGCCGCCATCTTCGCGATCAGGCTCCAGTCGCCGCTGTCCTTGACGAGCGCCCAGCCCCGGCCGGCGGCGCGGCCGGCGTCGGCGTGATCGCCCTGCCACAAGGCGAGTGAGGCCGCGGCGCGGTAGATGCGCACGGCGTACTGGGCGTCGCTGACCGTCTCCAGTCCGACGATCATCTCGCCGAGGCGTCGACGGGCGGCCTCGCCGGCGTTCGTCTCGATCTCGACGATCGCCAGGCTGTCGATCGGGCGGCCGATCGCTCCGGGCGGGTTCCACTCGAGCGCCGTCGCGCTCATCGCGCTCGACTCTGGCCAGCGTCCGAGGAGGTAGAGAGAGTCGGAGGCGTTCGCCCGGAGGAAGTTGCCGTAGACCGCCTCCAGCCCGGCCCGCCGCGACGCCTCGATCCCCTCGAAGGCAACCTCGACGGCCTCGCCGCGCCGGCCGACGAGGTCGAGAACAGTCGTCAGGTTGGCGTAGACGCGGAACAGCTCGTCGAGGTCACCGCTCTCCTCCGCCCGCGTCCGCGCCTCGCGGAGGAGGGCGACGCCCGCCTCGGGCTCGTCGCCCCAGCCGAGGCCGACACCGAGAGTCGTCGTGGCGTGGAGCACCACTCCATCCCCGGCCGGGCCGAGGGCCCTCGCGATCTCGATCGCCTCGTTCGCCAGCTGCTCGGCTCGGTCGAAGGACCCGTCGATCATCAGGCCCTGGGCGAGGGCCGCGATGACGGTCGCCCTCTCGAGGCTCGGCTGGGCCGGGACGAGGTCGACGGCTCGCTCGAACGCAGCGAGGGACCCGGCCCGATCGCCGGCGGCTCGTCGATACCGGCCGAGCCGCTCGTGAATCATCCCGAGCTCGAGGCGGTCCCGGCGCTCGTCGAAGCGATTGACGAGCGCGTCCACGTAGGCGACGGCACGGGCTGGTCGACCAGCCGCGAAGGCGGCCTCCGCGGCCCGCAGATGAAGCGTCGTCGCGATGTCGTCGCTCTGGGTGGGCGCGGTCTTGGGCCGCGGCGCAGGCGTGGTTCCGGCGTCCGCGGCAGTCCTCGGCTCGAGCAGGGAGAGGGCCAGCTCGATCGCCGCCAGGGCGTCCTCCGGAGCGTGGGCCGCTTCGGCACCGCCGGCGGCGTCGACGGCGGAGGCGAAGGCTCGATCCGTGACGTGAGCCTCGAGCCAGTGGTTGGCGGCCTCGCCGGGATGCGCGACGAGGCCGGTGGCGAGCGCCAGATGATGGCGGCGGCGAACCCGCGGGAGCAGGTCGGCCGACGCGGCGCGCCGGATGTGCTCGTGGCGGAACGCGATCCCATCCGGCTCGTCGACGAGGATCCCGTGCTCGATCGCCTCGTCGAGACCGGCGCTGAGGTCGGGGTCCAGGGCGCCCTCGCCGCGCCGCGGCCGCGTCGACGAGCGGGGTGGCAGGCGGTCCGCCGTCAGCTCGAAGGCGGCGGCGGTCTCCGCCAGCTCGTCCCGAGCCACCGGCCGGCCCGACGGCGCGAGCAGGCGGATCACTCGCCGCGCTTCGGGGCCGCGCCGTGCCAGGCGGGCGATCACCAGGTCGTCGAACGAGCCGGTGAGGCTCGCGTCGGAAACTTCCCGGCGGGCAGCGAGGAGCTCTTCGGCGACGAGGGGTAGGCCGCGTGACCGGTCGGCGACGAGGACGAGGGCGGAGCCGGTCGGGCGTTCGCCTTCGATGGCCTGGACGAGGTCCGCGAGCTCCGACCGGTCGAACGGCTCGATCCGGATCCGAGCCGGCCCCGACGCGCCAGCGGCAGACAGGTCGGCGAGGGTCGCGCTGAGCGGGTGGTCGCGGGTCAGCTCGTCGCTGGCATACGTCCCGACGAACGTGACGCGATGGTGGCGCCGGACGCGGGACAGGAACGTGACGAGGGCGCGCGTCCCGGCGTCCGCGTCGTGGAGATCCTCCAGGATCAGGAACACCGGCTGACGCTCGGACAGCCGGCCGATGACGCCGAGGATCGCCTCGAGGACCCGACCCTGGCGGCGCTCCGGGGCGGTGATCGTCGGACGGTCGGGCAGGGCGCCGGCGACGCCGAGCCTGGCCTGGATGTCGGGGAACAGGTGGACGACGTCTTCGACGACAGGACCGACCAGCCCGACGAGCGCGTCGTCGGGCGTCTCGCGGAGCACCGGCCGCAGGGCGCGGACGATCGGACCATAGGGCTCGTCGGCTCCGGGTCGGAAGGCACGCCCGCGGACGACCGCGAAGGGCTCCGACAAGGCGCCGACGCGGCGGGCGACCTCGTCGAGGAACCGCGTGACGCCGACGCCGCCCGGGCCGTCCAGCAGGACCGCCGTCGACTCGCCGCCCGCCGCTGCCTCCAGGGCAGGCGCCAGCCGGATGAATGCCGCGTCGCGCCCCACGAATCGCGCGCCGTCCCTCGTGGCGGGCATGACCCATTCTAGGGGCCCGGCGGAGCCAAGAGCCACCCGGTGCGGCCGGCAGCCGAAGGCTCCGTTGCGCCGGCGGGAACAATCCGGTGCTCCGGTGCCCCGCCCCACGCTGCTCGACTGCGTCCGTCGGCGTGGAAAGGCCGCGTCTACGCCCGGGCGCGGGAGTTGAGGTAGGCGGTCAACACATCGTCGTCGACGTCGGGCGCGGCGGCCTGCTGCGGGGCACCTTCGCTCACGATCTCGCCGAGCGTCATCTTGTGCAGCCAGCCCTGGCGACCGTCCGGGCACAGGACGAGCCAGTACGCCCCGGATCGCTCGAGGAGCTGGACCTCGTCTCCCTGGTCGAGCTGGCCGATGTCGGTCGAGCGAAGCTCGTCCGGCGCGTCGAGGAGGCGGACGACCCGGTAGCGGATCGCCCGTCGCTCGTGGCCGTCGACGGCGTTGACGGCGCCGTTGGTGAAGCTCATCCGCGCCGTCGACGCCACGGACCTCGTCGGATCGGCCTTGCGCGCCTCGATCAGCGATGGTCGCCGCCAGCGTGGCATCCCCGCCTCCCTGTCGACGGGTCCCGGTCCGGCCGGTCCGCGGACGACGCCGACGACCTCGCCGCCGGGCACGGCGCCGTGGCCATGTGCCGCCCGGGCCTGCAGGACCTCGTCCGGAGCCGGAGGCTCTTCGTCGCGACGCTTCTTGCCGAAGATCGCGAAGGCGAAGGCCATTGCGGTCGCCGTCGTGGTCCCGACGAGCATCGGCAGGATCGTGGTCGACGACGACGGGCGGACGCCGAGAGTGTCGAGCGCATTCGCCAGGTCACCCCAGGTCGGGCCGCCGCCCCCCGCGGAATCGCTGCCGTTCGTGGTGCCGGTCCCGTTCCCGCCGCCGCCCGAGCCCGCGTTCCCCCCGGATCCGCCGGTGGCATCAGCGCCCGGGCCCGGTCCACCGACGGCACCGCCGTCGTGGCTCGAGCCGTCAGACGATCCGCTGGTGGTCCCGCCGCCGGGGGCGCCGCCGGCGCTCGGGTCGGTGGGGTAGGGCGTGGCCGGGACGGTCGTCGGCTCGCCGGCAGGCGTCGGCGTCGGCGTTGTGGCGGGAGCCGTGGTGGGCGCCGGCGTGGGCTTCGCCGTGGGCGCCGGTGTCGGTGACGGCTTCGGGGTGGGCTTCGCGGTGGGGCTCGGCGTCGGGGTCGGGCTCGGCGGCGCGGTGATCGTCACCGTGCCGCCGTCGATCTGGTCGCTGAACTTCCGGGTATCGGCCGCCTCGAACGAGACGTGATGCCTCCCGACCGGGAGCCTGCTCGACCAGCGGAGGGTGACGCCGGTCTTCCACGTCGTGCCGCCGCCGCTCATCCGGTGCCGCGTCCCGTCGATGATGACGTACACGTGGTCGGGCGCCGACCCTTCGCGGTTCCGATAACGGACCTGGAACTTGATCGTGGTCGACGTGGTGCCCGAGCGCGGGGAAACGCTCGCGTTGTCGAGCTTGGTCGGTCCCTCGATCGCCAGGACCGGGACGACGAAGGCGAGCACGATCAAGACCGCGGCCCCGAGGGCGGCCAGAGGAGCCGCCGCGGGCCGCCGGTTGAGGGTTCGACGCTCGATCAGCACGCGATGCATTGCCTCCGCGCCGGGCACACGCACCGGCCTCCGGACACCTTGCTGGGCGGTCGAACCGGCCGCAATGGTACGGGTGTCCCACCCGACGATCGCGGCGAGGGCTGCTCGCGGCCCGTTCGTTGACGAGCCGCACCCGCCGAGGTGCGGTCCGGTGGACTGCGGTGCGGTCCATGGCTCCCTCGGCGTTGCGGTCCTGCCCCGATGGAGTGATTTCCAGGCCGACGCGCGCCCGCGAGGATTCGGCCGTGCAGACGATCGCCTCGCCTCGTCGTCCCAGGCTGCCGATCGCGGCGGTGCTGGTCGGCACCCTCGTCGGGTTGGCCCTCTTCGGCGGCGGGCTGTTCCTCGGCTGGCTCGTGCTGGGGACTCCCCTCGTGACCGCCCTCGCACCGGCGACCATCCGTCCGAGCCTCTCCCAGATCGTGCTCGGCGGCATCGTCTGGGGCGTCGCCCTCGTCGCGCCCGCGTCGTTCACCCTCGTCGGCGCGTGGCGGTTGAGCCGCGTCGTGCGGGCGATCACGGTGAAGCCGGCGGTCCGGGTGCTGACCCAGGCGTCGGCCCAGCTCGGTGACGAGTACGTCGCCGCCAGCGACATCCGCCTGCCCGAAGGCCGCGTCATCGGCAACCTCGTCCTCGGGCCCTTCGGCCTGGCCGTCCTGACGGAGCTGCCGTCCCGGCGGGTCCTCCGGCGCACCGGCACGAGCTGGGAGACCCGCGGTCCCGACGGCCGGTGGGTCCACATGGAGAACCCCGTCGAGCGCGCGTCGCGCGATGCCGAGCGCGTCCGTCGCTGGTTCGGTTCGGCCGACCGGGATTACGTGCTGAAGGTGTTCGCGGCGCTCGTCACGACCGATCCGACCATCGCCCGGACGCCGACGTGTGCGGTCGTCGCGCCCGAGCAGGTGCCGGCGTGGCTCGGTTCGCTGCCGCCGTCGCGGGCGCTCAACGGCGATCGCCAGGCCCAGATCGTGGAGCAGATCACGGCCCTGCTGTGAGCCGGCCGCCCGCGAGGCCGCTGATGCCGCGGCGGAGGTGGCAGGGAGTGGTAGGGGAGCCAGGACTCGAACCTGGAACCAGCGGGATATAAGCCCGCCGCTCTGACCATTGAGCTACTCCCCCGGGCGGATGCTACTGCCGACGCGCCGCGGCGTCACGGGGGGAAAAGGCTAGTTGTCGATCTGGCCCAGGACCCGCCCGGCGAGCGCTCGGAGGCTCAGCGGCCGGGGATTGAGCGAAAGCTCGGCGTCGTCGCTCGTGGGCAGGCGATCGCTTCGGTTGAGACTGCCGCCGGCGCGATAGTAGCGAGCCGGCAGGCTCTCGAGGAGCTCCCGCTCCTCGGCCGTCTGGATCGCCTCGATCGGCAGGTCGTCGGGGTCGAACGGGCGCGGTGACTCCATCACGATCGGAGCCGGCCGCGCGTAGGCCGGAGCCCCGTACAGCTTTGGCAGCGCGATGTGCTGTTCGTCCAACGCCACCCGATGAGTCCTCGTTGCCTCCGTCGGATACCCGACGAAGCGGATGATATCCAGCCGAGAGTACCTTGGAATGGTACGGATGGGCCATATCAGTTGCGAGGGGTTCGAGGCGGAAGTGGTGCCGCTGTGCACAACGGGACCTTTGGCTGGCGTCCCCCGATTTCCCGCCGGATCTCAGCCGATCAGCGGCTCCAGGATCTGCACGACGACGACCAGCACGAGGTAGCTGATCGGGACCGCGGCGAAGAAGCCGAGCGCTGCGCTCCAGACCGACCGGGTCGTGCGGTCGCCCGATCCGCGCGGCTGGGGGACGACAACCCAGGTCACGACGCTGCCGACGATCAGGACGACGACGACGTCGGCGACGAGGTACAGGGTCCGGAGGTCGCCGCCCGGGAGTGCCATGCCACGCCGGATCGCGACGTCGTAGACGAGGTAGCCCAGGCCGAGGACGATCGCCACGACGAGGCTGGCGAGCACGGCCCGGACGACCGGCCGCGGGGCGTTCCGGAACTGGCGCCAGCGGACCTCGAGCCACGACCGCCGGCGGACGTCAGGCCGGCGAACGTCAGGCCGGTGGACGTCGGGCAGCCGGCTTGGAGCGCTCACGACGCCCCCTGGCCGATGATCGTCAGGCGAGGCCGCTGCGGCAGCGTCGCCGGGGTGTGCGACGCCAGGAGCTCGACGGCCGTCGCCACGCGCTCGATCTCGTCGGCCGTCGTGAAGAAGCCGACGCTCAGGCGGATGGCGTCGAGCGCCGGGATCGTCCGGGCGATCGCGAACGTCCGCCCGGCGATCTCGTCCAGTGCCGCCTCGGCGTCCCAGCCCCCGATCCGGAAGGTGACGAGCGTCGCCATGCGGTCGGGCGGCGTGAGGATGTCGACGCCGTCGATCGCCGCCAGGCGATCGACGGCGGCCCGCGCCATCGACTGGCCACGCTCGTGGATCCACGGCAATCCGACGTACATCGACAGCCAGCCGCAGCTCCGGGCGAGTCCGGTGACGGCGGGTCGGTAATGGCCGGCCTCCTCGAATCGACGAGCGTTGGGCCACGGGACGGCCGCATCGTTGTCGATCCGCTCGTACGTGAACCAGCTCGCGGTGGACACCCGCGACGAACCCGTGATCCCAGCGGCGGCCCACAGTGCGCCGGTTCCTTCCGGCCCGAGGAGCCACTTCTGGCCGGGAATGGCGTAGAAGTCGACGCCGAGATCGGCGACGTTGACCGGGATGGCTCCGGCTGCCTGGGCGCCGTCGACCGCGATGACGGCGCCCCGATCGTGGGCCAGCGCCGCGATCCGCTCGATCGGCATCCGCGCGCCGCTCGTCCACAGGACGTGGGAGAGGGCGACCAGTCTCGTCCCGGGTCGGATCGCCGCGTCGAACGCCGCCACGATCGCGTCGTCGTCCCCGCCGAGGCCGACGTCGACGACGATCAGCTCGCAGCCGCTGCGGGCCGCAGCGGCGTGGACCGGACCGAGCCCGCCGGGATGTTCGGCCTGCGTCGTGACGATCCGATCGGTCGGCTGGACGTCGCGCGACCACACCGCCGCATTCATCCCGCCCGAGGTCGAGTGGGTGATCGCGATCTCGTCGACCTCGGCGCCGACGACGGCGGCCACCGCTCCCCTCGCCTCGGCGAGGCGCTCCAGGAAGCCTTCCCAGTAGTCGGTCGACGAGCGGCCGATGCGGAGCTCGTAGTCGACGATCTCGGCCATGGCCGCGGCGGTCTCGGCCGGCAGCGGACCGACCGACCCGGTGTTCAGGTAGATGCCCGCGTCGAGCGCCGGCAGGGCCACCCGGATCGCCGCCACCTTCTCGTCGTCGGGCAGGAACGGCGCGACCACGCCCGTATCATATCGGCGATGTCGTCGCCTCCCGCCGGTCGCAGGCTGCAGCGGACGCGCACGCCCGGCGGGCTGGCTCGGCCCGAGCTGCTCGCATCGACCGACTGGCTCGCCGACCAGCTCGGACGGCCGGAGGTCCGGATCCTCGACGTCCGCTGGCGGCCCGACGGCTCCGGTCACCAGGTCTGGTCGACCGGACACATCCCGGGCGCGGTGTTCGTCGATTGGCGAGCCGATCTCACCGACACGGGCGAGAGCGGCGACACGTTGCTCCTCGCCGGCCCCGAGCAGGTCGCCCGGACGCTCGCGTTGGGAGGGGTCGGCGACGGGGCCACGGTGGTGGTCTACGACGACACGGTGTCCCTGTTCGCGGCGCGCGTCTGGTGGAGCCTGCGGGTCTACGGCCTCGAGTCGGTCCGCGTCCTCGACGGCGGTTTTCCCGCGTGGCAGGAGGAGGGCCGGGCGATCTCGAACGCGGTCGCGCCGCCGCCGCCGGCGCATTTCACGCCGCGGGCGCAGCCGCGAATGCGGCTCACGACGGCCGACGTCCGCGCTCTCCTCTCCTCCCCCGACGTCATGCTGCTCGATGCGCGCGCGCCGGCCGAGTACCGGGGTCACGAGGGCACGACCAAGCGGCTCGGACACATCCCGGGCGCGGTGAACGTGCCGGTCGGCGCGATGACGCGGCCGGGCAGCCAGCACTTCCGGGTCGGCGACGAGCTGCGGGACATCCTGTTCCGGGCGAACGTCGCCCGCGGGCGGCGGATGGTCTGTTACGACGGCTCGGGGATCGCGGCGGCGAAGCTGGCGTTCGCCCTGACGCTCCTCGGCCACGATGACGTCGCCGTGTATGACGGCGGCTGGGCCGAGTGGGGCAACCGCCTGGATCTGCCGGTCGATCGGTAGCGATCCGTCACGCCGGTCCCGCGAGGGCCTTCCGCCGGCTGATATCACCACCGTTGTTACAGCTGGGAGTGGCGGCCGGTCAAGCCGGATTCGACGGGCCCGGTCGTCGGGATTCGTGCACCGTCACGCTCGATTCCTGCGCGCGCCGCCCAGCCGACAGGGGCTTAGCGCCGTTCTTGCCCCTCCGGTATCGATGGCGCTGATATTCCCGAGAGCAAGGGGGGTGCCAGCGCTTGAGCAGCGACCGCGCGAGCCACGCGCGAGGGCGGGGATCAGCCGGACGCGCCATCCTCGGGCCGAATGGCTCCGCCGGACGGGTCGCCGACCGACGTGCCGGCCGCGCCCACCGCACCCGCCGCACCCGCCGCGCCCGCCGCGCCCGCGCCCCCAGAGCGGTCGATGCCGGCCCACGGGTCGACCTCGCGGTGCGGCGCGAGGATCTGCGCCCGGTGGTGATTGATCGCGACCATCGGCGCGCTCTGGCGCGCCTCGCCGATCGAGTCCGACCAGAACGTCGCGTCCGTCACCGGGATGAACCGCCCGGTGAGCTCGCCCAGGGCCTCGCCGAGTCCGCGCTCCGGCAGGACGTGGACCCGCCCGATCACGCGGAACGGCGGGATCGAGATCATTGCCTGCTCGGAGACCTTCGGGGTGCGGAGGTCAGGGCGCGTCTCGACCTCGCTGTCGGCGACGGCGAAGAGGACCGCCGCGAGGTTGACCTGGGCGAACTCGCTCCTGGTCGCGACCGATCGCGAGCCGTACTCGTCGACCAATGCGTCCGACAGGACGAGGAAATCCTCATCGGCGTGGTTGAGGATGTCCGACAGCCGCGACTGGCGGCTCCGGATGTTGCCCTTGATCACGAAGCTGTCGGTGTAGAGCGTGAGCGGGACCAAGGTCGCCTCGGCCCCGAGAAGGTCGAACATGGCCGACAGGATACGCTCGGCCGATCCCTCGGGGCTCCCCGATTCGGATCGGCCGCCGCGGCGGGACTACTTCCTGGCGCCTGCCGTCACCAACTGTTCGGCCCCGTGCTGGAGGCCTTCGTAGAGGGCCTCGACCGTCTCGAGCGTGTCGATCTCGTCGGGCGACTTGTCGGGCCGCAGGTTGGCGATCCGCGGGAACCGCAGCGAGAACCCCGACTGGTGGCGACGGGAGCGGACGATCACGTCGAACGCGACCTCGACGACGACCGTCGGCTCCACCTGGCGGTAGCGGCCGTAGCGGGCGATCGTGTGGTCCTCGAACCAGCGGGTCATCTCGGCGATCTCGGCGTCGGTCAGTCCGCTGTACGCCTTGCCGATCGTGACCAGCCGCTCGTTCTCGGTGTCGCGCACCGCGAACGTGTAATCGCTGAGGACGCCGTGCCGCTTGCCGTGGCCGACCTCGACGCCGACGACCACGCAGTCGATGGTCGCCAGGGCCTTCTTCATCTTCAGCCAGCCGAGTCCACGCCGGCCCGGTGAGTAGATCGACCGCGGGTCCTTGACCATGAGCCCCTCGTTGCGCCGCTCGCGGGCACCGCGGAAGGCGTCCTCCAGTCCATCGATCGAGGTCACGCTGACGAGGTGGCTCAGGGCGAACACCCCGCCGTCGTCGGCGAGGGGCAGGCGGAGGCGCTCGAGGCGGCGGCGGCGATCCTCCAGCGGCTCGCGCAGGAGTGCGTCGACGGCCTCCGTCGGCGACGGCGTGGCTCCGTTGGCGGACGGCCCGACCGACCCGTTGGCGGAGCCGTTCGATGCCACGATCACCGGGTCGCCGGGATCCGCCCGGCCGAGCCCGAGGGCGTCGAAGGCCACGTAGATCACAGGCACCTCGGCGCGGATCTCCTCGGACGGTGACTTCCGGCCGAGGCGCGCCTGGAGGGCGATGAACGGGAGGACCGTGCCGTCGCGATAGGCCAGGATCTCGCCGTCGAGGATCCCGTCCCAGCCAAGGGACCGCGCGCCCTCGATGATCTCGGGGAACTGGTTGCCGATCTCGTGGAGGTCACGCGAGTAGAGCCGGACCTCCGTCCCGTGGCGATGGAGCTGGGCCCGGATTCCGTCGTACTTGTCCTCGACCCAGACGGGCACGCCGAGGCGCCTGACGATCACGGCGGCGTCCTCGGCCGGCGACGCGAGCATGAACTTGATCGGGTGGAACAGGGCCAGGCTGGCGTCCTCGAGGCAGCCGTCGCGGGCCAGCTCGGCGGTCCGGCCGATGTCGCCGGTCAGCATCCCGGCCCACTTGACGTCGTCGAGCGGCTGGTCGAACGCCCTGGCGAGCGCCGCCTCGACCAGGCCCTCGCGGAGACCGATCCGGAGCTCCCCCGACAGCACCTTGACGACGTACTTCGCGGTCAGCGGATCCGCCCGAGCGAGCAGGTCGCGGAGGATCCCGCTCTTGGCGGCCGGGCCCGACGCGGCCTCGATCGCCGCGTACGCGGCGGCGACCTCCGGCAGCGACGGCGACCGGGCGGGATCCGGCGAATGGCCGGCGAGCGTGAGGACGTCCGCGACCGCTCGACCGAGGTCCGAGGAGCGGTCGTAGGCCTCGGCGAGGGCGGTCCTCGGGACGCGAGCAAGGTCCGTGACGGTCGTCGCGATCGCCGACCAACCGAGCCCTGCGGCGCGCTGGTCGGCCTCGGCGAACGGCCGCCCGGTCAGGAAGACGACCGCGACCGGGAGCTCCTCGGCGGTGAGTCCCGCGAGGTAGTCGGCGAGCAGCGCCGTCTTCTCGGAGGTCCGGGTCGTAGCGGCGACGCGCTCGGCGACCTCGCTCCAGCGACGCATGGCGGCGATGGTATACCGTCCCTCCGATGGGCCCTCGACGCTGGTTTCCCGATGCGCTGACGGGCGAGCGCGTGGTCCTCCGACGGCACGTCCCGGAGAACGTCCGAGCGTTCCAGCGGTGGTACGCCGACCCCGACGTCGTCCGCCTGACGCGCTACCAGGACAGCCCCATGCGACGCGACGAGATCGAGCGGTTCTTCGCCGCCCGCGCTCTCGGCACGGACTCGCTGGCGATGGCGATCCACCTCCGCGACACGGACCGGCTGATCGGGACGTGCGCACTGTCCCAGCTCGACAGCGACAACGGCTCGGCGCTGTTCCACATCACGATCGGCGAGAAGGATGCGTGGGGCGCCGGGTACGGCACCGAGGCCACGAGCCTCATGCTCGACCACGCCTTCCACACGCTCGGCCTGCACCGGATCGCCCTGACCGTCTTCGCCTTCAACGAGCGGGCGGTGAGGTCCTACCGGTCCGTCGGGTTCGTGGTCGAAGGTCGGGCCCGGGAGGCGATCTGGCGCGAGGGCCGCTGGTGGGACGAGATCGCGATGAGCGTTCTCGACTCCGACTGGGCCACCCGGCATCCGCGTCCGGCGCGGGTGCCCGACGTCGACGCGACGGTCGCCCCGGTGGAAGCGCCTGAGCCGCCGGAGCCGACGGTCCGTCGAGAGCGCCGGGTGGGCGCGGTCGCGGGCTTCCTCGGCCGGCGCCGATGACGCCGGGGCCGGCGGCTGCGGCCGCGCGAGCCGACGTCCGCGAGCTGATCGCCGCCAAGGGCCACGTCGTCGACAACGCCCGGCAGGCGATCGACCGGCTCGATGTGGCCTTCGAGTCCGGCGACCTCCAACGCACGCCCGAGCTGATGTTGTTCCTGGCCGACCTCGCGCCCGCGCTCGAGCAGGCCGAGGGTCAGAAGCTCGGCGGGAAGAGCGCCGAGGCCGCCCGGTTCATCCTTCGCGCGATCGACCGGGAGCTGGATCGGGCGTAGCCGATCTCAGGGGGCGATCGACTCGGCCGGCGGAGCCGACGCCGACGCAGCCGGGGTCGGGGTCGCCGTTGGGTCAGGCGTCGCGGTCGCGGTCGTCGTCGGGTCAGGCATCGCGGTCGCGGTCGTCGTCGGGTCAGGCATCGCGGTCGCGGTTGTCGTCGGGTCAGGCGTCGCGGCCGGGGTCGCCGTCGGGTCAGGCGTCGCGGTCGCCGTCGGATCTGCGACCGGCGTCGGGTCCGGCGTCGGCGTTGGTGTCGGCGTCGGCGTTGGTGTCGGCGTCGGTGTCGGCTCCGGCGGCGGCGTGACCGGGGGCAGGCCCGATCGGATCGGCTGGACCAGGACCCAGCGGGCGTACCACTCGGATGCCGTCGACCGGATCGAGCTTCGCCGCCAGCCGGGCGTGTACGGATCGTCGAGCGGGCTGTCGACTTCGCGGTAGGACCGGAAGCGATAGGGCAGGCTGCCCTGGAGGAGGGACAGCCGATTGATGTAGCGGTTCACGAGCCCGTCGGACCGGAGCGGGTCCGACACGAACAGGCCGTTCACCACGAAGGCATCGGATGTGGCCGGGTCGTCGCCCGTCACGACGTAGCCGGTGACGACCTGGGCGTGGCCGCCGGCCCAGGCCAGGAGGCCGACCGGCATGCGGTAGCGGGCGATGGCCGTCACCGCTCCCTTGAGCGCGGCATCGAACGAGCCGTACGCCCGATCGTCGTAGACGCGCTTCGCGGGGTCGGTCATGGCGGCGGAACCCCAGCCGTAGTAGTTCATGGCGTTCCGCCAGCCGTGGGCATCGCTTCCGCGTCGCCCCGCTGCCAGCGTGTCGTGGCTGCGCTCGAACGACAGGATCGATGTCATGTCCCAGGTGACCCGCGGGTCCGGGTGGTTCTTCGTCCGGAAGAGGTGCCAGCGGAACCCGTCGCCGCCGGTGTCGGCGAGGTCGGTGAAGTTCAGCATCATCATCGCCGCTGCGGCGGTGCACGCCGTGTAGTACGGATCCTGGTAGAGGAACCCGGCGCTCCGGAACAGGTTGTACCGCCAGACGGTCGCGCCATTCACGGCGGGCGGCAGCAGCCCGACGAGCAGGAGCAGCATGGAGGCGAACGTGAGCGCGGGTCGGACGCGGCTCAAGCGATCCATCCCCTCCAGCGTCGGTGACTGCCGTCACGCGGACGTCGACCGACCGCGCCGATCGCGGCCGAGCCGCGAGCATGCGGTGTGCGAGGGCCCGGACCAATCGACCGATCGTACCCACGAGCGCCCTTGACTCTCGACCTATGGGATATCAGAGCCGATGCCAGTCGAGGCCGGAGCGGCGGCCGACGGGCGTGAACGCCGCCCTCGCGCCAAGAACGATCTCTGTCGGAGATCGGAGGATCAGAGGTTCGTCCGAGGGCGGCGCCGCGCCGCGCATCCAGCGCAATGCCTGGACGGCATTGATTCCGGGTCGGCGACCGGTTGGCGTCATCGTCGCCGCGGCATCCGCCAGCATTGACGACGGTCCGACCAATGAACCGGCCGGATCCAGGTGGCGGCCGTAGAATCGGCGCTGCCCATCCCGGATCGATCTGCGGCCGTCGTGTCAGGCCGCCGGAGGCCCTGTCCCCATGACCGATGTCACCTTCGGAATCCTTCTCTGGAGCCAGGCCGCGAGCTGGAACGAGATGCTCGACGCCGCGAAGCGGGTCGACCGCCTCGGGTATGCCCACCTCTGGACGTGGGACCACCTGTACGCGATCTTCGGCGACCCGTATCAGCCGATCTTCGAGGGCTGGTCGCTGCTCAACGCCTGGGCGCGCGAGACGGAGCAGACGCGACTCGGGCTGCTCGTCGGGGCGAACACGTTCCGCAATCCGGGCCTCGTCGCCAAGGTCGCCGCGACCCTCGACCACGCGAGCGACGGCCGGGCGATCCTGGGCATCGGCGGCGCCTGGATGGAGCCCGAGCACCTGGCCCACGGGATCGAGTTCGGATCCGGCTTCGGCCAGCGGCTCGACTGGCTCGATGAATCCGTCGGCGCCATGCGAGACCTGCTCGACGGCAAGAAGGTGACCTCGGTCCCGGGCGGCCGCTACGCCTTCGACCATCTCCGCCACCAGCCGCGCCCGATCCAGCCTCGTCTGCCGATCATGATCGGCGGGTCCGGAGAGAAGAAGACGCTCCGAACCGTGGCCAGATACGCCGACATGTGGAACGCGATGGGCCCGCTCGACGTGATGCGGCACAAGGTCGACGTCCTGCGGCAGCACTGCGCGGACGTCGGGCGCGATCCGTCGGCGATCGAGTTCACCCTCGGCATCAAGGCGACGATCCGCGACAGCGAGGCGGAGGCGGACCGCGTCTGGAAATCCGCCATGGAGCACAACCGGACGCCGATGTCCCGGGTCGAGGACGACTCCACATTCTGGAACGGGACGGCGCAGCAGCTGGCCGACCGGCTGGCGCCCTACGTCGAGCTCGGCTTCCACACCGTGATCTCCGAGCAACCCGCGCCATACGACACCGAGACGCTCGACCGCCTGATCGGCGAGGTCAAGCCGCTCGTCGACGCCGGCTGACGCAGTCGATGGGCGGTGGCGCCCAGCGCCGGTCAGTCGGAACGGCCGTCGGCCGCCTGCTGGCGGTGTTCGACCGGCCAGCCGACGCCGACGCGGCAACCCAGGCACTCGCAGCGGAGGCCGGCATCGACAACGGCCGGATCGATCGCTACGAAGGCGCGGCCGATGCGCCGTTGTTCGACGCGAGCGGTCGCCGGCGTGGCCTGCGCGGGCGCCTCTACCGGATCATCGAGTTCACCTGGGCCGATCAGGCACCGGACTTCGCCTGGTACGAGGCGGCTCTTCGGGGGGGCCGGACGGTCCTGTCGATCCCGGTCTCGGGCCAGGGTCACGTCGCCGAGGCGGCCCGGATCGTGACCGCCCACGACGGCCACTTCGTGAACCATTTCGGCTGGTTCGAGACGCAGGAGCTGGCGCGCTGGCGCGGCCCCGAACCCGACGTGCCCGGCTTCCTCCGCCGTTAGTCAACCGCTGACGGCGGCGAGGATCCCGAGGACTTCGTCCTTCGATGGAAGCCGGGGGCTGTTCGCGATCGCGGCATCCTCGACGGCGTCTTCCGCGATCATCTCGTGGGCCTCCGGGGCGAACCCCAGCTCGCTGAGCGTCCGCCGCTGGTTGACGCGCTCGAGGAGGCCTTCGATGGCATCGATCCCCGCCCGGGCGGCCAGGCCCTCGTCGTCGGCCGGACCGGCGGCGCCCATCGCCACCGCGACCAGGGCGAGCTCGCGGTCGCGGACGCCGAGGTAGGTCTCGAAGACCTCGGGCATCACCGTCGCGAGGGCCGTCCCGTGAGCCAGGCCGCCGCGCGCCCCGATGGCATGGCCGATCGCGTGGACGGCCCCGACCCCGGTGCCGCTCTGCTGGCCGACGCCGGCGTAGTGCGCAGCGAGGAGCATCCGACTGCGGGCCTCCAGGTCCGATCCGTCGTCGACCGCGCGGGGCAGCCACTCCGCGACTGTTCGGATCACGCCAAGGGCGATCGCCTCGGCGAATGGGTTCGGGTTGGCCGACAGCAGGGACTCCAGCGAGTGGGTCAGCGCGTCGACGCCGGTTGCGGCGGTCGGGCCGGGCGGGAGCTTCAGCGTGAGGACCGGATCCAGGATCGCGACCCTGGGCAGCACGCTCTCGTGCCCAACGTATCCCTTCCGGCCGGTGGCCGCGTCGGTGATCACGCCGTAGGTGTTGGTCTCCGAGCCCGTCCCGGCGGTCGTCGGGACCGCCACGACCGGGAGGCCCGGAGCCACCGTTTCATCGTGGTAGCCAAGTGACATGACAGCACGCTGATTGGTCGCGTGAAGGGCGATCACCTTGGCCGAGTCCATCGCCGAGCCGCCGCCAAGGCCGACGACCACGAGGCGCGCGGGGTCGACGGAGCCGGACGTGAACGATCGGAGCCGCTCGCTGCCGCGGACGATGGCCGCGGTGCCGGGATTGGGTTCGACGCCATCCTCGACCTCGACGCGGATGCCGGCCTTCTGCAGGTGATCGATGACCCGGCCAACGACGCCCGACGCGACAACGCCGGAGTCCGTGACGACGAAGGCCGATGTCGCACCCAGCGACGCGACGAGCTCGGGCAGCTCCGAGACGACGCCCACCCCGAACCGAGCCCGGTCGCGGGCGAGGATCTCCAGCCGGCGCTCCGCATACCCCGCCATCAGGCGATCTCGACCACACGGTCGGCGTTCGTGTCGCGGCGGACCGTGAGCCAGCGACGACAGCCGGCCGAATGGAACCAACGCTCGTTCGTGATCCCGGCGGGGTTCTCGAAGACCCAGACCTCGTCGAAGTCGCGGTCGTCCGGATCGATCAGCCAGTCGGGGGCGGGGCGTCGTTCCCCGCCGAAGGTGAACTCGTCGAGCGGTCGCCGCCCGCAGCGCGGGCAATCGAGCTCGTGCATCAGCGCGTCCCCGCCGACGCCTGGTCGGCCATCGCGAGGTCGTGCCGGAAGCGATCGAGCCCGAAAGGCGCGATCAGGCCAGGCGTCCGCCCGGTCGCGATCAGCTCGGCCATCGCCTCGCCGCCGGCGGGGATCGCCTTGAAGCCCCATGTCCCCCAGCCGGTCGTGATCAGGAAGCCGTCGACGCCGGTCTCGCCCATGATCGGGCTGAAGTCGGCCGAGATGTCGCACAGGCCCGCCCACGTCCGCAGGATCCGCATCGAGCGGAGGAACGGCAGGAGCGCGCTGATCTTGTAGGCGTAGCTCCGCAGGGCGTCGAACGACGAGAGTCGGGAGAACGATGGCTGGCTGTCGAACTCGGCGCCGATCAGCATCTGGCCGCGCTCGGTCTGCGAGACGTAGCAGGCGAGCTCCGTCGAGGCGACGATCTTGTCCAGTCCCTGCTCGAAGTCATTCGTCACGAACGCGTGGAGGGGGTGCGTCCGGACCGGCAGGCGGATGCGAGCCATCGCGGCGACCTGGCTGACCCAGCCGCCGACGGCGCTCAGGACCACGCCGGCCCGGATCGGACCTGCGGCCGTCTCGACGCCGACGACGCGGTCGCCGTCGCGGAGCAGCCCGGTGACCGGCCGATGCTGGATCAGGTGGACGCCGCGAGACGACGCCCCCGACGCGAAGGCCCAGGCGACCCGGTCGTGACGGGCGGTCGCCGCCGGGACGTGGTGCGACGCGCCGAGGACCGCGTAGCGGCCAGCGCCGGTCAGGTCGACCTGGGGAACGAGGCGCTTGACGTCAGCCGGCCCGAGCAGCTCCGTGTCGACGCCCATCGCCTGGTTCATCAGGACGCGGCCGCGCTCGGTCCGCATCCCCATCTCCGTGTGGGCGATCCAGACGTGGCCTTTGACCCGATGGAAGATCGCGGCGCCGGTCTCCGCTTCGAGTCCGGCGTAGAGCTGCCGCGAGTGGTCGTAGAACCGGATCGCTTCGGGGATCGCGTAGTTCGAGCGGATGATCGTCGTGTTCCGGCCGGTGTTGCCCGACGCGATGTAGTCGACCTCGACCACGGCGACGTTCGTGATCCCGTGGCGCGTCGCGAGGTAGTAGGCGGTCGACAGGCCGTGCCCGCCGCCGCCGATGATCACGACGTCGTACGAGTCGCGCGGCTCGTGCCACGCGATCGGCTGGAGCGACGCGATGTGCTCGCTCACCATCCGAGGCGGCTCCGAAGCTCATTGGCGTAGGCGGCCTGGACGACGAGCAGCGTCGGCTCGCCCAGGACGATCCGGGCCGGCACGCCGGCAACCTTGCCCTGCGCCAGGACCGTGGGCTCTTCCGGCAGCGGCCAGTCGATGTGGTCCACGACGCCATGCCAGTCATCGACGTCGAGCATTGCGACCGAGAAGCCGGCTTCGGGCTCGACGATCGCATCCGGGTCGTCGATCTCGACGCCGGTGGCGCCGAGCGCGAGCGCCTCGTCCGGGGCGATTCGGAGGACATCGACGTCGTCCCCGTTCCAGCGGGCACCGTCGAGCGCGCTCGGAGTCGCGACCACCCGCCAGCCCTCGACAGGCTCAAGCGCGGGCACGATGACCCTCCGGGTCGTAGAACGGCGTCGGTGTCACGACGGCCTCGCGGCCGTCGATCTCGACCCGATCGGCGAACGGCGTCCGGCGCTGCCAGCCGAGCATCAGCGCCTTGCGGAGGAGGGGCGAGGTCCAGCTGCCAGTGACGTTGCCGATGATCTCGCCGTTCTCGACTGATCGAATCGGCGAGCCCTCCGTCGGGGCCTCCCCATCCATCGAGAACCCGACCCACCTTCGTGAGTCGTCGAGCTTGGCGGTCCGTTCGAGTGACGCTCGCCCGATGAACGCCGGCTTCTCCATCCGGACCGCCCAGTCCATGCCCAGGCGGCGCGGGGTCGTGTCGAGCTCCGTGTCCATGCCGACGATCACGTGGCCCTTCTCGAGCCGCAGGCCGAAGAGCGCCTGGAGCCCGTGGGGCCGGACGCCGAGGTCCCGCCCCGCGTCCATGAGCGCCCGCCACAGCGCCACGGAGCCATCGAGCGGGTGGTGCAGCTCGAACGCCGTCTCGCCCGTGAACGACAGCCGCATGACGTGGCACGGCACCCCGGCGATCTCCGCGCGGATGTGGCCGAGGAACCGCGGGGCGTCCTCCAGGCCGAGCCGCGCGAGCAGCGTCTTCACGAGCGGGCCCGTGACGTTGATCGCGGCGAGCGACATGGTCCGGTCCATGACGTGGACACGGAGGCCCCATGTCTGGATCCAGTCGCGCAGCCACATCTCCGCATTGGCCGCGCCGCCCGACGTGAACGTGAGCGTGAACCGGGTCTCTGCGTCGCGGAGGATCATCCCGTCGTCCATCACGTGGCCGCGCTCGTTGAGGAGCAGCGCGTAGCGCGAGCGGCCGGGCTTGATGTCCGCCACGTGGCAGGGGTAGATCCGCTCCAGCGCCTCGACGACATCCGGCCCGCTGACGACGAGCTTGCCGAGGGTCGACACGTCGCCGACGGACACCCCCTCGCGGACCGCCCAGTACTCGGCGACGGCGTCGCCGTAGTGCCACGGCCGCCACCAGCCGCCGAACCGGTCCATCCGGGCGCCCAGCGTGAGGTGCTCGTCATGGAGCGGAGTCCGCCGGAAGGCATCGATCGCGACGTCGGCGGCGGCCTCGGCCAGGGTGATCTGGCGGGCGGCGGGTCGGGCCGTGAAGGGCGCCGGCGGCGGTCCGCTCGTCCGGGCGGCGATCCACGACCGGACGTGCGGCAAGCACGCGCCGCCCTGGCACGGCCCGAGGCCAGCCCAGCTCGCCCGCTTCAGCAGCTCGAGGTCCGTATAGCCCTGGTCCCAGGCGGCCTCTAGATCGTCGACGGTCGTGCCCATGCAAGGGCAGACGACGCCGTCCCGCGGCGGCGCCGGGAGGGGCTGGTCCTCGGCCGCGGGGCCGACCGCCGAGACTCCCTCGGCCCTCGACATCCGGGCGAGGACGTCCCGGGGCGCCCGACCGAGGTCCACCACGGCGGTCTCGCAGGGCGTGGTCGTCTCCGTGGCGTCCATGCCGACAGTCACCACGGCCGAGACGCGACCGGCGTCGCCCTCGAACCGGAGGAGCTCCCGACCGACGTGGACCACGCGACCGAGGTCCACCCCGGCGGCCTCGAGCCGTTCCGCGGCACCGGCCGTCACGATTCCCCCCAGGTCGCTTCCGGGGCACGCCGGCTGGATCTCGACCGAGCCCGTCGCGACGACGATCTCGTCCGCCCGGACATGCAGCATCCCGCCGGGATCTCGGGCCACGATCGACGGACCGGGATAGATGCCCACGACCTCGCTGCCGTCCCGGGCGTCGAGGAGCAGGACATCGCGGCCTGCGGAGCGCGCCGCTTCCACGGCGGACTGGCCGCTCGAGCCGCCACCGATCACGGCGACATCGGCCTCGGTTCGGCGAACGGCGATCTTCGAGCCGACCGGCATCAGGGTCAGGTCTCGCCAGTCGACCACCGGGAGCTGGGGCTTGCCACCGGCCGGGTGGCGGACGACCACGGTCCCAGGTCGCGCGGCGACCTGGCAGGTCCGGACGTAGGCGACGCCGTCGACCTCCGCCAGGCAGTTCCCGCAGTCGCCCGCCAGGCAGAGGCAGCCACCGTGACCGGGCACCTCGCCCGTTCGAACGATCGCGACGGCGACGGAATCCCCATCCGCGAACTCGATCGGTCGCCCGTCGACGACGATCCGGCCGGCGACCTCGGCCGGTGCGTCGGTCACTGGCGCATCCGGAGGCCCTGCGGGTCGAAGAGCGGCTCCGGCTGGAGCCGCGCCGGGCGCCGTCGGCCGATGATCTCGATCTCCAGGCCGCTGCCGCCCGGCCCGTCCGGCGTCGACAGCTCCGTCGGCACGTAGCCCAGCGCGATCGACTCCCCGACGTGGTGGCCGTACCCGCCCGAGGTGACCCAGCCGACGACCTCGTCGTCGTGCCAGATCGGCTCATCGCCGATCACGTCGGCCGGCGCGTCCGGGTCGGGCTCGACGACCATCGCGACCAGCCGTCGCTTCGGGCCGTCGGCGGCCATCTCAGCCTCATGGGCGGCCCGGCCGATGAAGTCGTGATCGAGCCGAAGGTAGCGAGTGATCCCGGCCTCGGCCGGCGTGTAGATCGGCCGGTACTCACGGAACCATGTCCCGTAGCTCTTCTCGAGCCGCAGGGACATCAGCGCCCGCATCCCGAACAGCCGCAGGCCGTGCGGCTCGCCGGCCGCCACGATCCGGTCGAACAGCTCGCGCTGGTACTCGGGCGCGACCCACAGCTCATAGCCGAGGTCACCGGCGTAGTTGATTCGGGCGAGAAGAACGGGCGTCATCCCGAGGTCGACCCGTCGGAACGTCATGAACGGGAACGCCTCGGTCGACAGGTCGAGGTCCGGCGCGATCGCCGCGAGCACCTCCCGCGACCGCGGGCCCGCGACCGACAGCCCGGTCAGCCCCAGGCCGAGCACCTCGAACCGGACCGACCCGTCGCGCGGCAGGTGGTGGCGGAACCAGCGCGAGTGGTGGACCTCGGCGGGCAGCGACCCGAAGAGGTACCACTCATCGGCCTGGTTGGGCCGGGCGACCGTGAACTCCCCGACGATTCGCCCGGCGTCGTTGAGCATCGCCGTCAGCGTGATGCGGCCGGGCGCCGGCATCCGCGCGGTGAGGAGCGACGAGAGCCACGCCTCGCCACCCGCCCCGGCCACGCGGTACTTCGCGTAGTTCGAGATCTCCGTCATCCCGACCCGTTGCCGGACGGCCGCCACCTCTCCGGCGACGCAGTTCCAGGCGTTCGATCGGTGGAACGTGACCTCCTCGATCGGCTCCTTGCCGGCCTCCTGGAACCACACCGCGTGCTCCAGCCCGAACGTCGCACCCCAGACCGCGTTCGCCGCTGTCAGCCGGTCGTGGATCGGCGTGGTCAGAAGCGGTCGAGCCGCCGGCAGCTCCTCGTTCGGGAACGTGATCCGGAACCGGCGGCGGTAGTTCTCCTGGACCTTCGCGTTCGTGTAGGCAAGCGTGGCGTAGTCGCCGAACCGGGCGACATCCATCGCCCAGATGTCCATCCCGGAATCGCCGGCATCGCCCGACGTCATCCATGCCGCCAGCGCCAGCCCGACACCGCCGCCCTGCGACAGCCCGGCCATGACGCCGCAGGCCACCCAGTAGCCGCGCAGGCCGCGGACCGGCCCGACCAGCGGATTGCCGTCGGGCGCGAACGTGAACGGTCCGTTGACGACGCGGCGGATGCCGATCGTGCCCATCGCCGGGTAGTGCTTGAACGCGACCGACAGCTCCGGCGTGATCCGGTCCAGCTCCGGCTTCAGGAGCCGTGAGCCGAAGTCCCACGGTGTCTCCCTGGGCGACCACGGCTTGCAGTCCTGCTCGTAGGTCCCGAGCAGCATGGAGCCGCCTTCCTGGCGGATGTAGATCTCGCCCGAGAAATCGAGCGCCATCGGCATCTCGTGGCCGGTCCGCTTCACATACTCGGCGACTTCCGGCATGTCCTCGGTCAGGAGGTAGTGGTGCTCCATTGCGAGGACGGGCAGCTCGATGCCGACAAATCGGCCGACTTCGCGCGCCCACAGCCCGCCGGCGTTCACGACGTGCTCGGCGTGGATCGGCTCGCCGTTCTCGATATGGACGTCCCAGGTGCCGTCGGGCCGCTGCGAGAGACCGGTCACCGGCGTGTGCTGGCGGACCTCCGCCCCGGCGAGCTGAGCGCACTTGACGTACGCGCGCGTGACGCCGGTCGGGTCGACGTGGCCCTCGACGTGGTCGTACAGCGCCCCGACGAAGTACTTCGGGTCGAGGAGCGGGAAGAGGTCCTGGGCTTCCCTGGCCGAGATCATCTCGAGCTGCATGCCGAGATAACGGCCTCGCGCGACCGCCATTCGGAGGAAGTCCATCCGGGTCTCGTCGCTGGCGAGCATCAGGCCACCGGGCAGGTGGATCGAGCAGTCCTGGCCCGACTCCCTCTCGATCTGCTCGTACAGCTGGATGGTGTACTGCTGGAGCCGGGCGACGTTCGGGTCGCCGTTGAGGGTGTGCATCCCGCCCGCGGCGTGCCACGTGGAGCCTGCGGTCAGCTCGCGTCGCTCGAGGAGGAGGACGTCGGTCCAGCCGGCCTTCGTCAGGTGGTACAGCACGCTGGCGCCGACGACGCCCCCACCGATGACGACGACCTGGGCAGACGACTTCACGCAGACCCCTCCACGAATCCGGACCCCGAAAGCCTACGCGAGGACGCTCAGTGTCCGCCCTGGTCGATCAGCTCGCGGATCGAGACGCCGTCGGGCCGATGGCCCGTTCGAAACGCCCTCATCTCTTTCATCTCGAAGCCACTGGCCTTCCCGGACCCACGTGCGCCACCGAGCTCGCAACATGGGGGAGTCTACGCGTGGCTCACGACTAGAAGTCCGTTGGGACCCCGCCCTCTTCGACGCGGCGGGCCACGAAGGCGTCGAGCTCCTCGCGGATCGCCGGGTCCAGCGGCGGCGGCTCGTACGCCGCGAGCAAGGCCTTCCAGATCCGGTTCGCCTTGCCCGGCGCCTCGGGCGAGCCGGCCTCCTGCCAGGTCTCGTAGTTCCGCCAGTCGGAGAGCAACGGCCGATGGAATGCGGTGCGGTAGCGGGCCTGGGTGTGCTGGGCGCCGAAGAAATGCCCGCCCGGGCCGACCTCCTGCATCGCCGAGAAGGCGAGCGCGTCCTCGTCGACCGGCACGGGATCCAGGAAGGCCTCGACCATCCCGAGCAGCTCGGCGTCGAGGATCGCCTTCTCGAAGCCGGCGTGGAGGCCGCCCTCCATCCACCCCGCGCCGTGCATCAGCATGTTGACGCCGCCCATGATCGCGCCCCACAGCGAGAAGACCGACTCGTAGGCGGCCTGGGCATCGACGGCGTTCGCGGCCGACACGTTCGAGGACCGATAGGGGACGTTGTACCGCCGGGCGAGCTGGCCGCCGATCATCGCGGTTCGCATGTACTCCGGCGTGCCGAACGCCGGCGCCCCCGACTGCATGTCGACGTTCGACGTGAAGCCGCCGTAGATCACCGGCGCGCCCGGCCGAACGACCTGCGTAAGGGTGATCCCCGCCAACGCCTCGGCGTTCTGCTCGACCAGGGCCCCGGCGAGCGTCACCGGCGCCATCGCTCCCGCGAGCGTGAACGGCGTCATCACGATCACCTGGTTCCGCGCCGAGTACTCGAGGATCCCGTGCAGCATCGGCGTGTCGAGCCGGAGCGGCGAGGACGAGTTGATGACCGTGAAGATCGACGGCTCGCTGTCGAGCGTCGCCTCGTCGACCCCGCGGACGATCCGGGCCATCTCGAGCGCGTCGAGGTTCCGCTGGCGGCCGAGGCTGTAGGCGTGGAACGGCTTGTCCGCCAGCGTCACCACGTCGTAGATCGCGTGCAGATGGCGAACCGACGGGTGGATGTCGATCGGCTCGACGGCATAGCCCGCGAAGAAGTGGACCGAGTTGAGCATCTGGAAGAGGCGGACGAGGTTCTGGTAGTCGGCGCGGTTGCCGATCCGCCGGCCGCGATCGAGATCCGCGACGTTCGGGGCGCTGCCGACGGTCCCGAACGCGGTCCAGTCGCCGCCCATGATCAGGTCGTGGGCCGGGTTCGGGGCGTGGAGGGTGAAGGTCGACGGCGCGGTCTTGATCCGCTCCTCGACCATCGTGGGGTCGAAACGGACCCGCTGCGTACCGACCTCGGCGCTCGCGCCGGCCGCCTTCAGCAGATCGCGGGCGCCCTCGTCGAGGAAATCCATTCCGATCTCCTCGAGAACACGCAGCGACGCGACGTGGATCGACTCGAGCTCGTCGACCGACAGGACCTCGGTCGGCCGATACGGGATCCGCGGCTGCTTCCACGGCCGCTGTGGTGGCAACGTGCTCCGCTCATGACCCGCCCGCCCGCCGGACCGGCGGCGCGGTGCGACTTCCCCGGTCGGGGCTTCAGGAGCGCCGCCCAACCCCGCGCCGAGCTGCTCGTCGTCCGTCATGCCGGAATTCTCGCGGGACGAGCGTATCGGACGGGATTCTGGTCCGAGGTGTCGGACTCGTTCGTGGGGCGAGACAATCGCGCGGATTGCGCCATGAATCGGCGGGATTCACCCGACCGGCCAGCGAAACGTGTCGAATCCGCTCGCCGGGCGAGAATCGATGCTCCAGCGAGTCCCCTCACGCTGCCGCGCGCCGGATCGCCGCCTCGTCCAGGACGATCCCGATCCCCGGCCGGTCCGGGACCCGGAGGATCCCATCGGCGCCTGGCCGGATCGGCTCCGCGAGGAACGCGTCGCGACGCTCCGGGGTCCAGCCGGGCGGGTCGTATGGGAATTCGATGAACGGCCCGCCCCCGACCCCTGCGGCGACCTGGAGGTTGGCGAGCAGCCCGAGGCCGTTCGTCCAGGTGTGCGGTGTGAACCAGCGGTTCCGCGCCAGCGCCACCTCCGCGATCGTCCGCGTCCGGAGCATGCCCGCGGCGAGGACGACGTCGGGCTGGTACACGTCGAAGGCGTCGGCGTCGAGGGCGGCCAGGCCCTCAGCGAACGTCCGGGTCATCTCCCCGCCCGCGATCCGCACGCCAAGACCCGCGGCCCGCAGCGATGCCAGCCCACGCAGGTCCGTCCCGGCCAGCGGCTCCTCCAACCACAGGACGTCCAGCTCCGCCAGCTGCGCGGCGATCCGGCGGGCCGCGTCCACGTCGAGCGACGGCGAGACGTCGCCGGCCATCCGCCAGCCCTGGTTGAGATCGACCATGATCGCCATCGTGTCCTCGACGGCCTGGCGCGTTGCCGTGACCGCGGCGAGGCCCTCGTCCAGCCGGCGCGGGTCCACCCGGATCTTGAGCGCCCGGAAGCCCTCCTCGCGGAAACGGAGCGCCGACTCGGCGCGCGCCGCCGGAGGCAGGAGCAGCCCACACGACGCATAGGCCGGGAGCCCGTCTGCCGCGCCGCCGAACAGCGTCGCCACCGGCAGCCCCGCGACCTGCCCGACGATGTCCCAGAGGGCGACCTCGAGGGGCCAGTAGCGCCCGGCATGGAAGTCGATCGTCTCCAGGGCCCGCACGTGCCGGGCGACGGCGAGCGGATCCTGACCGACGAACAGGTGCTCGAACGCGGCGAAGCCGTCCATCGTGTCGCCTGACCCGATACCGAGGACGCCCTCATCGGTCTCCACCCGGACGATCGTGACGGCGAAGCTCGTCCGCGGGACCGGGTCCCAGGCCGCCGGGAACGGCGGATCGAGCGGGATCCTGAGCCGGTCGGTCCGGATGGCCGTGATGCGCATGTGCCGGCCAGTATTGCGCAGTCGAAGGCCGCGGGCCGGTCGGCGGGTCGGACGCGGACGGGTCCGCGACTGCCGGTGTGGTCGATCCACCTCGTTCGTTGACAGTCTCCAGAGGCGCCAGTACCGTTCGGGCGCAGCCGACGGTCGGAGGAGACCACGCAGCGGGCCGCATCATCGTGGACGACCGTTGGCCACGTCGATCGATTCGCCGCGTATCGCGGTTGGTCGGAGGAGAGAACGTCATGGACTACCGCCGTCTGGACGATGTCCGTCGCTCGACCGGCGGGCAGCAGCTCGACGTCGTCGAGCAGTTTGCCCAAGGCCGCATCACGCGGCGCCAGTTCATCAATCGAGCGGTCGTCCTCGGCTTTTCGATGAGCTCCATCACCGCGGTGATTGCCGCGTGCAGCTCCGGGACGCCGAGCAGTGCCAGCGCGCCGGCTGCCTCCTCGGGCGGCGGGGCGAGCGCCGCGGCCGGCGCAAGCGGCTCGGCGGCACCCGCCAAGGTCGGCGGGACGATCCGGGTCGCCTGCCAGCGACCGAAAGGGCTGGATCCGATCGGGATGCAGGACCTGGCGTCCTACGGAGTCGCCGCCCAGTCCTTCGAGTTCCTGTGCACCCTGAATGCAAAGGCCACGGACATTGCGCCGGGCCTGGCGGAGAAGTGGACACCGAACGCAGACAACACGGTCTGGACGTTCAACCTCCGGAAAGGCGTCACCTGGCAGGACGGAACGCCGTTCACCGCTGCCGATGTCGTCGCCACGATGGAGCGACTGATCGCCGCCGGCAACGCGGGTCTCAAGGGCGTCATCACGACCGGCTCGGTGGTGGCAACCGACCCGAACACGGTCACGTTCACCCTCGCGGGAGCCAACGGCAACTTCCCGTACCTGGTGTCGGTGTTCAACGCCCAGTCGCTGATCACGCCGACCGCGTTCGCGACCGGCACGACCCTGGACGCGAAGCCGAACGGCACCGGCGCCTGGAAGCTCGACAGCTTCGACGTCTCGTCGGGCGCCAAGTTCTCCCGGAACGACAAGTGGTGGGGCGGGCAGACCCCGCTCGACTCCACGGAGTTCACCTTCTTCGACGACACGGCGTCCATGGTCACGGCCTACCAGGGCGGCCAGATCGACGCGCTCGTCCAGTTCGACGTGCTGACGGGCGGGCCCCTCTTCACCGATCCGAATTTCACCGTCGTGGAGACGCCGACCACGAACCATCGCCAGGTCTGGATGCGCTGCGACAAAGGTCAATTCAAGGACAAGAAGGTTCGTCAGGCGCTCGCCCTCACATTCGATCGCCCGGCCATGATCGACCAGCTGTTCAAGGGCAAGGCGATCATCGCCAACGATCACGTCATCGCGCCGTTCTATCCGTACTTCAGCGACACGGTGCCGCAGCGGGTCCAGAACATCGACATGGCGAAGCAGCTGCTGTCGGATGCCGGCGTCTCCAACCTGACGGCCACCCTGGAGTACGGTCAGCTGAACGAGATCCCGGATCTCGCCGTCCTGATCAAGAGCCAGGCTGCCCCGGCCGGCATCACGATCACCCCCCACGGTGGGGACAACAACAACTTCTACGGGCTCGAGTGGTGCCCGGAGAAGCCCGCCGATCCGCCCTGCTCCGGCGCGGCGGAGCTCGGGATCGTCGACTATGGCCACCGCGCGACGCCGGACGTGTTCTTGAATTCGGCGTTCAAGACCAAGGGCGTCTGGAACTCGTCGCAGTACTCCTCGGCGGACTTCGATGCCGCGTTCGGGGAATTCCAGGCCGCGGTCGGCGTCGATGCTCAGAAGGCCGCGTGCGCCAAGATCGAGAAGATCATGAACGACGACGTCCCGGCCGGCATCGCCTACTTCTACAACTACCTCTCCGGCAACTCGACGAAGTTCACCGGCGTCTACACCTGCGCCCTCGGCCAGATGTTCCTCTCGTCGGCCTCTGCCGTTTAGCGTCAATGGGTGGGAACGCTCAGCCGACGCGGGCGTTCCCAGCTCGACCTACCGTCTTGGGGGCGGTGACGTAGACAGATGGCCCGCTTCATCGCGCGGCGACTTCTCCTGGCCCTCGTCACGCTGTGGCTTCTCGCGACCATCGTCTTCATCATCACGAACGTCC
Source organism: Chloroflexota bacterium (assembly GCA_005882635.1). Lineage (GTDB taxonomy): Bacteria > Chloroflexota > Limnocylindria > Limnocylindrales > CSP1-4 > CF-46. The sequence goes on from VBFG01000048.1 coordinate 59,767, forward strand.
TGCCGAACGACGTCGGTCGGACGATCCTGGGCCCGTTCGCGCCCCAGGAGACGGTCGATGCGCTCAACGAACGGCTTGGGACGAACCGGCCGATCCTGATTCGGTACGTCGACTCCCTGCGAGGGCTTGTCACGCTCGACTTCGGCGACTCATTCGTTTCGGGGAAGGAGGTCTTCCCACAGGTCATCGGGGCGGTCGGACGATCGGCCAAGCTGGCGGGCCTGGCCCTCCTGATCACGATCCCGATCAGCATCGCCGCCGGCCTCTACGCCGCCAGGCGGAGAGACCGACCGGCCGACCGCGCCATCGTCCTGCTCGGGGTCACCCTGTCATCCATCCCGGAGTTCGTGACCGGGACGATCCTCGTCGTCGTGGTCGGAGTCCAGCTCGGCTGGCTACCCGTCCTCGCGACGGCGCCCGCCACGGCCGACGTCCTGACCCAGATCCGCTTCCTGCTGATGCCGGCGTTGGCGATGGCGATCGTCTACTTCGGCTACATCGCGCGGATGACTCGGGCCGGGACGATCGAGGTCCTCCAGGCCGACTACACCCGGACGGCTCTCATGAAGGGCCTGACGATCGGCCAGACGATGCGTCGCCATGTCCTCCGCAACGCCCTGGTTCCAACCGTCGCGGTGATCGCCGTCCAGGTCGGCTACCTCTTCGGGGGGATCATCGCCGTCGAGAAGATCTTCAACTACAACGGCATGGGTTCGACGATGCTCTTCGCCGCCCAGCACAAGGACCTCCCGATGCTGACGGCCGGCGTGATCGTCATCGGCATCGTCTACATGGTGGCCACCCTGATCGCCGACCTCATCATGGCCTGGATGAACCCACGGATCCGGCTGGAGGCCGAGCGCTGAATGGTCGAGTCGATTGCGCCGAGCCCGCTGCCAGCACCGGTTGCGACGCCGACCACGTCGACGATCTCGGAGCGAGCGCGGGCTCGCCGGGAGCTCATTCGGGTCCTGGTCAGGCGCCCGTCGTTCCTGATCGGCATCGCCGTCATCGTCGTCTGGGTCGTGTGCGCCATCCTCGGCGAGCGGATCACTCCGTATGACCCATTCAATGGGTTCTTCGGTGGCCACAAACCGCCCAGCACCGCCCATCTCTTCGGGACCGATCGGCTCGGGCGGGACGTGCTGTCACGGGTGATGGTCGGATCCCGCGATGTCCTGATCGTCGCCCCGCTCGCGGCCATTCTCGGCGTGACGGTTGGATCGTTTCTCGGCCTCGTGATGGGGTATTACCGCGGCTTCGTCGACGACGTCCTCAGCCGCATCGTCGAAGCCTTCCTGGCTCTGCCCGTCATCCTCGTGGCGCTGCTGACCCTCGTGGTGCTCGGGTCGTCCTCGGTCGTCGTCGTGTTCGTGGTCGGGATCCTGTTCGCGCCGATCGTGGCCCGGACGGTCCGTTCCGCCGTCCTGTCCGAACGGCAGCTCGACTACGTGACCGCCGCGAAGCTGCGCGGCGAATCGGGGCTGTTCATCCTGTCGCGCGAGATCTTTCCGAACGTCCTGGGACCGACCGTGGTCGAGTTGACCGTCCGCTTCGGTTACGCGATCTTCACGGTTGCGACGCTGTCGTTCCTGGGAGTCGGTCTCCAGCCGCCGTCTCCGGACTGGGGCCTCAGCGTCAGCCAGGAGTACGCGAACATGGTCGCCGGCGTCTGGTGGCCGACGCTCTTCCCGGCGCTGGCGATCGCCAGCACGGTTGTCGCCGTCAACCTGATCGCCGATTCCCTCCAGTCGGTCCTCAACGAATGAACGCCGCCGCCGTGCCCAGCGTCGCGACCGGAACGAAGGCGGCGCTTCGCGTCGAGGACCTGTCGCTGTCGTACATCGTCCGGGGGATCCCGCGGCCCGTCCTCCGCGGGGTCACCTTCGAGGTAAAGGCCGGCGAGTCGTACGGGCTCGTCGGCGAGTCCGGCTGCGGCAAGTCGACCACGGCCTATGCCGCGGTGCGTTACCTCCCGCGCAACGGCGTCATCACCGGTGGCCGCATCCTCGTGGATGGCGACGACATCACGAAGATGAACGACGAGCAAGTGCGTCTGTTCCGGATGCGCCACGCGTCGATGGTCTACCAGGACCCGGGGGCGGCCCTCAACCCGACGACCAAGGTCGGCCCGCAGGTCGTCGAGGCGTTCACGATCCTGGGCCAGGGCAAGCGGCAGGCCGAGGAGAACGCCCTGAAGGCGCTCCGGCGCGTCCAGATCGCCGACCCGGAGCGCGTCGCCCAGCGGTATCCGCACCAGCTCTCCGGCGGGATGCAACAGCGGGTCGTCATCGCGATCGCGCTCGCCTCTGATCCGAAGCTCCTCGTCCTCGACGAGCCGACGACGGGCCTCGACGCCACCGTCGAGGCGAGCGTCCTCGATCTGGTCCGGAATCTCCAGGCCGAGACCAACGCCGCGGTCCTCCTCATCGCCCACAACCTCGGGGTCATCCGGACGCTGTGCGACCGGGTTGGCGTGATGTACGCGGGCAAGATCGTGGAAGAGGGCGACGCCGCGACGGTGTTCGAGAACCCCCAGCACCCATACACGCTCGGACTGTTGCGGTCCCTCCCACGACGCGGCATCCGGAAGTCGCAGCGACCGCTGTCGACGATCCCGGGCAACCTGCCACAGATCGGGACCCCGCTCCCCACCTGCGTCTACGTCGATCGCTGCCCGCTCGCAGATGAGCTGTGCCGGACGGTCGAGCCACCGGTGGTCGAGGTCGGCGGAGGGCAGTGGACCCGCTGTCATCACCGCGATCGTTTGGGTCAGCTTGCCGAACCGCCGCCCGTCGGCGGCCGCGAAGCCACCCTCGGCGAGTTGAACCTGACGCTCTCGAACGTCTCCAAGACGTTCCACCAGAGCGGCCACGACGTGCCGGCCCTGGTGAAGGTCAGCCTCGACCTCCACGACGGCGAGACGCTCGGTCTCGTCGGCGAATCCGGCTCGGGGAAGTCGACCCTGGCGAAGACGATCCTCGGGATCGAGAGCCCGGACGCGGGGGCGGACATCGAGCTCGACGAGCGTGCGCTCGCGGCGAAGGCGGCCAGTCGGCCGACGGCCGACAAGCGGTCGATGCAGATGGTCTTCCAGAACCCCGATTCGGCCCTCAACCGAGGGTGGACCGGCCGCCAGATCCTCGCCCGGTCCGTCCACAAGCTCACCGGCCTCCGAGGTCGAGCAGTCAACGAGCGGGTGGATCAGCTCGCCGCGGACCTGCGGCTCACCCAGCGCCACCTCGATCTCAAGCCGCGCCAGCTGTCGGGTGGGCTCAAGCAGCGGCTGGCGATCGCTCGCGCGTTCGCCGGTGATCCCCGGATCGTCGTGGCCGACGAGCCGACGAGCGCCCTCGACGTCTCGGTCCAGGCCGCGATCCTCAATCTGTTGTCCGAGCTCCAGCTCCGGAGCAAGACCAGCTACCTGCTGATCTCACACGATCTGGGTGTGGTTCGCTATCTGGCCGATCGCATCGCGGTGATGTACCTCGGCCGGATCATGGAAGTCGGCAGCTCCGAGAGCGTCTTCAACGGACCGAACCATCCCTACACCGAGGCGCTGCTCTCGGCTGTGCCGAACGTGGACGCAGAGGATCGGCATCGGATCCTCCTGTCGGGCGAGATCCCGAGCCCCGCCAACCCACCGACCGGGTGCGTCTTCAACACGCGCTGTCCGCGGGTCATCCGAGGTCTCTGCGAGGTGGTCGAGCCGCCGCTCGTCGAGGTCGAGCCAGGCCACCTGATGAGCTGTCACATCCCGGTCGACGAGTTGCGCCGCCTCCAGGCCAAGGCCGAGCGCGAAGATCTCGTCCTCACGACGCCACCGGAGTCGGCCGCAGCCGCCGCGGCGCAAGGAGTCGACGAGCTCGCCTGACGCGGGGGCCGGAGCGCGACCCTCAGACGTCGGAATCGGGGAAGCTCGCCTTGCGGCGGCGGAGCCAGTCGATGAGGGCTTCGTGGATGCCTTCGTCGAGAGGCGGCTCCTCGTACTCCCGGAGCGTCCGCTTCCAGCGCTCGTTGGCGCGGACGGCCGCATCGCGCGCTCCCTCCGCCTGCCACTGCTCGAAGCTGTCGTTGTTCGACAGCTCGGAACGCCAGAAGGCGTCCTCGAAGTTTGCGAGCGTGTGGGGCGAACCGAGGAAGTGCTGGCCTGGGCCGCCGTCGAGCATCGCCTGGAGCGCCAGCCCGTTCTCGGTGAGGTCGACGCCGCCGATGAGCGCCGATGCCATCGAGGCCTGATCGGCGTCGAGGACGAACTTCTCGTAGCCGATCGTCAGCCCGCCCTCGAGCCAGCCGGCGGTGTGGAGATTGAAGTTCACGCCAGCTTGCATCGTTGCCATGAAGCTGATCGCGCTCTCGTACGCGGCCTGGTAGTCGGGGACCTTCGAGGCCGTGAAGTTGCCGCCACTTCGGAAGGGGACGCCGAGACGCCGGGCGAGGGCGGCCATGACGAAGAGGATCAGCTGCGGCTCGGGGGTCCCGAACGTCGGCGCCCCCGACTGCATCGACATCGACGACGCGAATGATCCGAAGATCACCGGGGCGCCGGGCCTGACGATCTGGCAGAAGGCCATCCCGGCGAGCGCCTCCGCGAGGGTCTGGGTCGCCGCTGCGGCGACCGTGACCGGCGCCATCGCACCGCCGAGGATGAACGGGGTGACCAGCACGATCTGGTTGTTCTCGGCATAGACCTTGGCCGAGCCGAGCATGTTGAAGTCCCACGACATCGGCGAGTTCGCGTTCGCCAGACCCATGATCACGTGGTCGCGCCCGACGACGTCCGGCCCGAACAGGATCTTGACCATGTCGACGCTGTCCTGGGCGCGATCCGGATGGGTGACCGATCCCATGAACGCCTTGTCCGTGTAGCGGATATGGCTGTAGACCATGTCCAGATGCCGCTTGTTGACCGGCAGATCGACCGGCTCGCACAGCGTCCCGCCGCCGTGATGGAGCGTGTGGTTCATGTACGTCAGCTTCACGAAGTTGCGGAAGTCCTCGATCGTCGCGTAGCGCCGGCCTTCGTCCAGGTTGTGGATGAACGGCGACCCATAGCTCGGGACCAGGACCATGTAGGGGTCGCCGATCACCACGTCCCGCTTCGGATTGCGCGCTCGCTGGGTGAAGATCGGTGGTGCCGACGCCTGGATGATCCGCCGACACATGCCACGTTCGAAGTGGACGCGCGTCCCGGTGACGTCCGCGCCGGCGCCGCGGAAGATGTCGAGGGCCTCCGGGAAGTTGCCGATCTCGATGCCGACCTGCTCGAGCAGCGTGTCCGCGTTGTGCTCGATGGTCTCGAGGCCTTCGGCGGAGATCACCTCGACCGGCGCCAGCCTCCTGGTGAGGTACGGCAGGGACTCGGCAGCACGAGCCAACCGGGCTTCCTGACGGGCAGCTCGTCCGCGTCGCAGGGTGTGGTGGTCGGCCTCTTGAGTCGTCACTCGATCTCCTCGGCTGCGGACGACACTGGGGCCACTGTACCGATGCGGTCGATCACGCGCGGATCCGCTCACCCTTCGGATCCCAGAGCGGCTCCTTGACGACCGTCGCCGGGAGCCGCTCACCGAACCACTCGACGCTGAGCGCCGTTCCCGGCACCGCAAGCTCCGCTGGCAGCATCACGCTCGTCAGATCGCGTCCCACGCAGTACCCGTATGCGGCGCTGCGGACGTAACCAACGACGCGATCACGCTCTCGGACGGCCTCCTTGCCGAGGACGACATGCTCCGGCTCGTCGAGGGCGACCCATGCCAGCGCCCGCGTCCGACCGGCCGTCCGCTTGCGGGCGAGGGCGTCGCGGCCGACGAAGTCTGGCTTGGCGAGTCTCACGGTAAAGCCGATGCCCGCCTCGTACGGGTCGTCCTCGGCCGTCATGTCCGTTCCCCAGGCGCGGTAGCCCTTCTCCATCCGGAGGCCGTCGTATGCGGCTCGCCCGCACGGCACGAGACCGTATGGCCGGCCAGCCTCCCACAGCACGTCCCACAACCGCAGGCCCACCGCAGCCTCGGCGTACAGCTCCCAGCCGAGCTCGCCGGCGTACGAGATCCGCTGGGCGAGGACCGGCACGTCCGCGATCTCGATCTCTCGCGCGGCGAGGTACGGGAATGCGGTATTCGACAGGTCGTCCGGCGAGATGGACTCGACCAGATCGCGCGCGCGGGGGCCCCAGACCCCGACGGCGCAGGTGCCCGCGGTGTCCTCGGTGACGTCGACCCGTTCATCCGGCCGACGCGCGCGTCGCAGGTAGGCGACGTCCTGAGGGCCGTTGCAGCCGAGCTGATAGCGGTCCTCGGCCAGGCGGGTGAAGGTGACGTCACTGCGGACGCCCCCCGACTCATCGCAGACGGCCGAGTAGACGACGGTCCCGACGGGGACGGCCAGGTCATTCGTCGCGATCCGCTGGAGGAAGGACTCGGCGTCAGGTCCCTGGACGACCGCCCTCGTCAGCGACGTCAGGTCGAAGATCCCGACCGCTTCGCGCGTCGCCCGATGCTCGGTCGCCGCGTTCGGTGCCCAGAACCGGCCGGCCCATCCGGACCGGGCGGCCGCTGGGTCCGGCGGATTCGACGCGAACCACTGCGCGCGCTCCCAGCCTTTGCCCTCGAAGAACTCCGCCCCGAGGGACTCGAGGCGGTCGTGGAACGGGGCCACGCGGAGCGGTCGGGCGACGCCGAGCGGCTGGAGCGGATGGACGAGGTCGTACACCTCGTCGTAGTTCCGGGCACCACGGGCCAGGATGTAGCTCCGCGTCGTCTGGACGGACTCGAACCGGTCGATGTCCATCTCGTGGATGTCCATCCCGGGCTCGCCATGCGTGAGCCAGTCCGCCATGAGGCGACCGACGCCGCCGCCGTGGGTCAGCCAGACGGCCTCGGCGATCCAGGCTCCCCTGGTCGAGGGTGATCGGCCGAGGATCGGGAACCCGTCGGGCGTGAACGAGAACATCCCCTGGAGGGTGTAGTCGAGCCGGGTCGCCGCCAGTGCGGGCAGGAGCCGCCGGGCCTCCGACCAGGCGCCCTCGAAGTGCTGCCCCTGCCACGGTCGGAGGGACGGCATGTCGAGCTCCTCCCCGTGTGGATTCACGCCCGCCGTCCCGGCCGGGGCAGGAGTGCCGTGCCGGCGGATGTCGCGGGGGTCGACGAGGAGGGGTGTGTGCTCGTACGTGCCGACGCCATACCGGTCGGCGTGCTGCCGGTAGTACATCGCCCGGTCCTGGTCGCGCATCATCGGGTGGGCGACCTCGCGCGTTTCCCCGGCGAGAGCGTCGATCGGCGTCGTGATCGCGTAGAGGTGCTCGCAGACGGCCAGCGGAACGGGCGTTCGCAGCATCCGCCCGAGGAGCGGGCCCCAGATCCCGGCGCAGACGATGGTCTGTGGCGTTTCGATGGTTCCGCGATCCGTCTCCACACCGTGGAGTTGGCCGGCCCGGATATCGAACCCGACGACGCTTGTCCGCGGAACGAGCGTGACACCCGCTGCCGCGGCCCGATCCAGCAGCGCGCCGACGGCTCGGAGCGGCTTGGCGATCCCGTCGATCGGCACGTGGTACGCGCCGAGGAACTCGCCGACGTCCAGGAGCGGGAGCAGCGAACGGGTGTCGTCGGGCGAGATGATCCGCGCGCCGGGCACGCCCCACGCCTCGGCGACACCGAGCTTGCGGCGATGATCGGCCCAGCGCTCAGGCGTCCGCGCGATCTCGATGGTTCCGACCGGGAAGAAGCACGGCTGGTCCGCGGTGCCGAGCGACGAGAAGAGGTTGACAGTCTCGAGGGCCAACCCGGTCATCGCCCGCGAGTAGCTCGTCGCGAAGACGCCGCCCGGCGCGTGGGTGGTCGAGCCGCCCGTCGCCGGGATCGGTCCCGCGTCGACCACCACGACGTCGGTCCAACCGCGGTCGACGAGGTGATACGCGACGCTCGCTCCGACGATGCCGGCGCCGATGATCACGAGCGAGGCTGACCGCGGGATCGGGACTGGATCAGCCACGGCTGGCGGGGAGCTGACCATCGGCGACCTCCGGCACCTGGGCGGCAATGGTATCGCCGTCGGAGCGGCGATCACGGTTGGCGTTGGTGCCGACTCCGGGCTCCGGGCCGCGCTTGACGGACCTCCGTCCGGACGGCAGAGTCCGGCCGGTGGAACTCCGGCACGTCCCGCGGAGCCACGCCGGCGAATCCGCGCAGAACGGGGCCATGATGTCGATGGAGTCTGAGCGCGCGACTGCGCGGGACCGACCACCGGAAGAAGCGTCCGAGGACACGTCGTTCGCGCGCGGCCTGCGCGTCCTGCTGACGATCGCCGACCGGGGTGAGATCCGGGCCGACGAGCTCAGCGCCCTCCTCGACACCCCGATCTCGACGATCTACCGCTACCTGCGGACCCTGGCCGGCTTCGGCTTCGTCGACCGTCAGGGCGCCGGCTACCGCCTCGGACCGCGGCTGATCATCGGGCGCGGCGCGAACGTCACGGCCGAGGAGCTGAGGCGCACCGCGGACCCGGTCCTTCGGCTCCTCGCCGAGGAGACCGGCGAGACCGCCGTCATCGTCCGCCGGGTCGGCCTGATGGCGGTCTGCCTCCACGAGGTTCCGTCGCGCCACCCGCTGCGGGTCGCGATCGCGCCCGACACGTCGCTCCCGCTCGACAGCGGCGCATTCGGCAAGGCCCTGCTGGCGTTCGCGCCCCCCGAGATCCTCGACGAGGTGCTCGCGGCCGACACCCGGTCTCCGGGCGCGCCGATCGAGGATCGCCTTCGGGCGGATCTGGCCGACATCGTGACGAGCGGGGTGGCCCGCTCGGTCGGCGAGGCGATCGGTAGCTCGGTGGCCATCGCGGTTCCCATATTCCGAGAAGACGGGATCGTCGCGGCGATCGGCGTCGTCGGCCCCGAGAGCCGCTGTGGGCTCGGCTGGCGGACGCGCGTCGCGCGCCTCCTGCCGGGTGCGGCGAGCTCCGTCGTCGGGGCGCTCAGCCCGGGACTGTCGGCGTAGGACTTTCCGGAATACGGAATAGCCCGATCTCATTATTTGACAATCCTGCGCAAGAAGCCCATCGTGCCGCGCGATGGACCCGCTGCACGGCCTTCGTCCCGCGGGCGACAGCTACGCGACGATGCCGATCGCGACCGCCTTCAACTGGGACGAGGCCATGGCCGACCTCGGCGACGGCGAGTGGTATCTCGTCGCCTTCCGGTCGATCCGCAGGCCCGACGCGGACGAGGCGCGGCTCGAGGCGTTCGATGAGCTCGCCCACCAGGAGGCTGCCGGCGCCCCCGGGTTCATCTACTACTTCAAGGGTCCGAAGGCCGCCGACGATTCGTGTCTCTCGTTCTGCCTGTGGCAGAGTCGCTCCGACGCCCGGGCGGCCGCCGCACGACCCGCCCACGTCCGCGCCGTGAGCCTGATCGCCGAGATGTACGCTCTGTACGCGCTGGAGTTCCTCCGGGTTCGCCGCGAAGCGGATGGTCCGATCACCTTCTCGCCGTACGACCCCGGTCACCCGACGCAGCCGGTGACCAGCGAGCCCGTCGACCGGACCCCGCCGAGCCCGCTCGCACCGCCCCTCGTCCTGCGACCGGCCCCGGCGTCCTGAGGGCGCTCGGCCTCGCGCCGGGCATCGGCGTCGCCGTCGCGATCGCCGCGGCGGCCCGGCTGCTCACGGGCTTCCTGCCTCCGGTCGTGTCGGAGGTCACGGTCGCCATCCTCATCGGTCTCCTCGTCGGGCGCCTGCCATTCGCACGCGACCCGACGCTGCGGCCCGGCCTGCGTTTCGCCGGGGAGCGGCTCCTCCGGCTCGGGATCGTGCTGCTGGGCGCGAAGCTCAGCGTCCAGCAGATCGCCGGGATCGGGCTGCCCGCAGCCGTGATCATCGCGGTGACGATGGCCGCCGCGCTCGCGATCGTCCTGCTCCTGTCGCGGCTCGCTGCGGTCGACGGTCGCCTCGCGGTCCTGCTCGCCGTCGGGGCGGCCGTCTGCGGCAACTCGGCGGTCGTCGCCACGTCGCCGGTCATCTCGGCCCGGCCGCGCGACACCGCGTACGCCGTCGCCACCGTGACCCTCTTCGGGACGATCGCGGTCTTCGCCTACCCGCTGATCGGGCACGCCGCCCACCTCGGGGACGCGGCCTTCGGGCTGTGGTCCGGCATCGCCATCAACGACACGAGCCAGGTCGTCGCCGCGAGCTCGGCCTACTCGCCCGGGGCGTTCGAGGTCGCGACCGTCGTGAAGCTGATCCGGAATGCGCTGATGGCGCCGCTGCTCCTCGCGATCGCGTGGGCCTGGCTGCGCCGCACCGGCGAGGTGGGCGACACGTCCGCCGGGATCCGTCGCGCGGTGCCGCTGTTCGTGCTGGGGTTCCTCGCCCTCTCCGCGCTGCGCGGCGTCGGCGTAATCGACGCCGGCTTCGCGACGACCCTCGAGTCGATCGCACGGAGCCTGATCCTCGTCGCCCTCGCCGCGGTCGGACTGAACGTCCGGGTCGAGGAGCTCCGCTCGGTCGGCCCGAAGCCGCTCCTGATCGGGCTCGGCGCTGCAGTCGCCATCGGGGCGGCCACGATCATGGCGATCACCAGCCTCGGGCTGGCCGACGGACTCGTGACCTAGGCGTCGCTACCCGCTGAGCTCCGGTCCAGGGCGCGAGACTTCCCCGCGCCGCCAGCCGATCCGTGTGAAGGCGATGGCCCCGCCAACCGAGGTGACGACGAGGATCGTCGCGTGGGTGAGCAGTGCGAGCGCGAACGCCGTCTCGGCCGGGACGCCGATCGCCTTGCCGATCTCGACGGCGGCGAGCTCGAACGTGCCGAGGTTCGACGGGCCGGCGGGCACCGCACTGGCCAGGGCCACCCCGGAGCCGATGAGGGCCGCCTGGCCGATCGTCAGCTGCAGTCCGATCGACTGGCCGACTGCGGCGAAGGCAAGGATGGAGCATGTCCAGGCGGCGGCGCTGGCGAGGAGCGCCTCTGCCAGCGTCCGCGGCCGACCGGCGACCTGGAGGCCGCCCTGGAGGCTCCGGGCGAGCTCCCGCACCCGCGGCCAGCGGTCGACGAGCGCCCGGGCGCGATCCGCACCCGGCAGCCGATGGGCGACGATCCCGAGCGCGAGGACGACGAGGAACAGGCCGGCGACGCCGGCACCGACGTAGACGGCGCTCGCGACGACCCCGCGGACGCTCAGGACGAGGAGTGCGGCCGACGCGATGGCGACGACCGCCACGAGGTCGACGACGCGCTCGACGACAACCGTGCCCAGGGCCGAGGCCCGGCTGATCGCCTCCCGATCGCCGAGGTAGTGGCTGCGGACGAGCTCGCCGAGACGCGCCGGCAGGACGTTGTTCGCGAGATAGCCGATCAACAGGTAGCCGAACATCGGCAGGTAGCGGACGTGGGCGATCGGGCGGAGCAGGCGCTGCCAGCGGAGCGCGCGGAACGAGAGGTCGAGGCTCGACAGGAGCGCGGCGAACGCGACCCAGCGCAGGTCGGCGGTTCGCAGGACGTCGCCGACCCTGGCCAGGTCGACGCCTCGGAGGACGAGCCAGATGGCGACGACCGAGATGGCCGCCCCGAGGACAGCCCGCACGGCCGAGCCTCTCCGCACGTCGACGATCCCCGGGTCGCTCTCAGGCCGCCGGGCGCGGCGGGTCGGGCGTTCGTGCCGCCTCCGGGGCCCGCGCCGTCAGCTTCGGCGAGCGGCGGACCCCGATCCGGTGGAGCAGGTAGCGCGCCACGACCCGCAGGGTCGATGTGCCGTAGACGACGCTGCGCCTGAATCCGACCGAGCTGGCCTCGTCGAAGTACCGCGTCGGAACCGCGATCTCGCCGATCCGCCGGCCCATCCCGGCGGCCACGACCTGGGCGATCAGCTCCTGGTCGAAGACGAAGTCGTTGCTGTTGAGCTGGTAGGGGATCGTCTCGAGGAGGCGCCGGCTGTACGCCCGCAACCCGGTGTGGTACTCGGACAGGCGGAGCCCGAAGGCGAGGTTCTCGACGGTCGTCAGGAAGCGGTTGGAGACGTACTTCCAGCGCGGCATCCCGCCCGCCAGCGGGTCGCCCAGGAAGCGGCTGCCGAGCATCAGGTGCTTCTCGCCCGACAGGATCGGGGCGATGAGGTCGGGGATCCGGGTCGCGTCGTACTGGTAGTCAGGGTGGAGCATCACGACGACGTCGGCGCCCTGCTCCAGCGCCGCCTTGTAGCAGGTCTTCTGGTTGCCGCCGTAGCCCAGGTTCTGCTGGTGGATGATCACGTCGAGCCCGAGCTGCCGGGCGACGTCGACGGTCTCGTCCTTCGACACGTCGTCGACGAGGATGATCTTGCCGACCAGGTCGTGGGGGATGTCGGCGTACGTCCGCTCAAGCGTCTTCGCGGCGTTGTAGGCCGGCATCACGACCACCACCTGCGGGTGGCGATCGGGCACGGCGGATCCGGCGCCCGTCGCGGCGTCGATTGGGCGGTCCACGAGGCGACAGCCTACTCGATCACGCCCGCATCGCGGCCGCGCCGCCGGCCGGCCCGTTCGAGGCCCTGACCGGCGTCACCCCATCGACATGGGGCGCGGCCGCGCCTATGGCACGATGGATCCGACGTCAGCCCACGGAGACAGCATGTTCGAACGCCTCTTCGGCGGGCGGGACCTCGATCCCGAGACCGCCAAGCGCATCCCGCCCGGCCAGTACAAGACCGACAAGTTCCCGGTCCTCCATTACGGGTCGGTTCCTCGGACCGACCTCGCGACCTGGGACTTCAAGGTCTACGGCGAGGTCGACAACCCGTTCACGTTGACCTGGGACCAGTACAAGGCCCTGCCCCGCAAGAAGGTGCATACGGACATTCACTGCGTCACCCGCTGGACGAAGCTCGACACCGACTGGGAGGGCGTCCCGATCCAGGAGATCCTGCGCCTCGCCCAGGTTCGGCCGACGGCGACCCACGTCGTGTCGCACGCCGAGCAGGGCTACACCGCAAACGTCCCGCTGTCGGTCCTCGATGACGAGGACGTCCTGCTCGCCGACACGTACGACGGCCAGCCGCTCGAGCTCGAGCACGGCTACCCGCTCCGCCTCTTCGTCCCGAAGAAATACTTCTGGAAGAGCAGCAAGTGGGTCCGCGGGCTGGAGTTTCTCGACCACGACCAGCTCGGCTTCTGGGAGCGCTACGGCTACAACAACTCAGCCGATCCCTGGAAGGAAGAGCGCTTCGCCGAGTAGCACGGGGCCGAGATGTCCGACGCCGTCACGATCGATCCGACCGACGTCGAGCCGTTCCTCGACGCGAACCGCACGCGGCGGATGGCCTCGTACATCGACTTCGTCCGGATTCCGAGCGTCTCCGCGCTCCCCGAGCACGCCGCCGATTGTCGGGCGGCCGCCGATTGGCTGAGCCGGGACCTGGTCGCAAGCGGCTTCGAACACGTGACCGTGGGCGAGACCGGCGGGCATCCGGTCGTCTACGGCGACTGGCTCCACGCCGACGGCGCTCCCACCGTCATCGCCTACGGGCACTACGACGTGCAGCCGGCGGACCCTCTCGAGCTGTGGGAGTCGCCGCCGTTCGACCCGATCCTCCGTGACAACCGGTTGATCGCCAGGGGCGCCGAGGACAACAAGTCCTGCGTCCAGATGCACGTCAGGGCCGCGGAAGCCCTGCTCCAGACTCGCGGTCGCCTGCCGCTGAATCTCAAGCTCCTCGTCGAAGGTGAGGAGGAGAGCGGATCGGCTCACCTGGACAGCTGGCTCGAAGCTCATCGGGACCTCCTGCGGGCGGACGTCGCCGTCATCTCCGACACCGACTTCTTCGAGGGCAACCGTCCCGCGCTCTGTCTAGGGGTCCGCGGGCTCCTGCAGGTCCAGATCGACGTGACCGGGCCCGATCGCGACCTCCACTCGGGCGCGTACGGCGGGGCCGTCGCCAACCCGATCCAGGCGCTCGCGGCGATCCTCGACGCCCTCAAGGGCGCCGACGGACGGATCCACATCCCGCGCTTCTACGACGATGTCGTCGACATCAGCCCGGCCGAGCGGGCCGCGCTCGCCGACCTGCCGTTCGACGAGGACGAGTTCCGGTCGTCCCTGGGAGTCGACGTGCTGACCGGGGAGCCGGGATACACGACGCTCGAACGAAAGACGGCGCGGCCGACCCTGGATGCGAACGGGATCTGGGGAGGGTTCTCCGGGGTCGGATCCAAGACGATCATCCCGGCCGAGGCTCACGCCAAGGTGAGCTGCCGGCTTGTCCCCGAGCAACGTCCGGACAGGATCCTCCAGGAGCTCGGCGACCACGTCCGTCGGATCACGCCACCGGGCGTCCACGTCGAGGTCATCGAGCTCGGATCGGGACTCCCATCGCTGACGCCGATCGATCATCCGGCGACGATCGCCGCCGCCCGGTCGATCGAGGCGACCTTCGGCGTGGCGCCACTCTTCTACCGCGCGGGCGGCAGCGTCCCGGTGACGGCCAGCTTCGGCGATCTCCTGGGGCTGCCGGTCGTCCTGATGGGCTTCGCCCCGCCCGACAGCCAGGCCCACAGCCCGAACGAATGGATGGATCTGGCCAACTTCGAGACGGGAATCCGGACGATCGCGCGCTACTGGGACGAGCTCGGCCGGCTCCGTCCGGAGGACCTCCGCGTTCCGTCCTGACAAAGCGCGGGCCGCGGCATCCATCCGGGCAGAGACCGGGTTCGTCAGACGGCTTCGGCGAGGGCCTCCACGAACTGGCTCTGGTAGAGGTCCGCGTAGGCGCCGCCGCGAGCGAGCAGCTCGTCGTGGGTGCCCTGCTCGACGATCCGTCCGCGCTGCATGACGAGGATCGTGTCGGCGTCGCGGATCGTGGAGAGCCGGTGGGCGATGACGAAGGTCGTCCGGCCGCGCATCAGGCGGGCCATCGCCCGCTGGATGAGGACCTCGGTGCGCGTGTCGACCGACGACGTCGCCTCGTCGAGGATCAGGATCGGCGGGTCGGCCAGGAACGCCCGGGCGATCGTCAGCAGCTGCTTCTCGCCGGCCGAGACGTTCGTCGCGTCGTCGTCGATGACCGTTTCGTAGCCGTCCGGCAGCGTCCGGACGAAGTGGTCGACGTGGGCCGCCTCGGCCGCCGCGTGGAGCTCCTCGTCGGTCGCGTCGAGCCGCCCGTAGGCGATGTTTTCGCGGACCGTGCCGTGGAAGAGCCACGTGTCCTGGAGGACCATGCCGAACGCCCGCCGCAGCGCGTCGCGATGGAGGTCACGCGTGTCGATCCCGTCGATCGTGATCCGCCCGCTCTCCAGCTCGTAGAACCGCATGAGGAGGTTGACGAGGGTCGTCTTGCCGGCACCGGTCGGGCCGACGATCGCGACGGTTCGCCCGGCCGCGACGTTCAGCGACAGGTCCTCGATCAGCGGCTTGTCGGGCTCGTAGCGGAACGAGATGTCCTCGAACGAGACGGCGCCCTTCGGTTCGCGGAACGCCGGGGCGCCAACCGGATCGGCCGACTGCTCCCTCTCGTCGAGCAGCTCGAAGACCCGCTCGGCCGAGGCGACCGCCGACTGGAGGACATTGACGATGCTCGCCGTCTGGATGATCGGGAAGGTGAACTGTCGCGAGTACTGGATGAAGGCGACGACGTCGCCGAGGCTCATCTGGCCCGACGCGACCCGGAGGCCGCCGATGACGGCGATCGCGACGTAGTTCAGGTTCGAGATGAACGTCATTGCCGGCTGGATGATCCCGGAGATGAATTGCGCCCGGGAGCTTGCCTCGTAGAGCCGTCCGTTCTCTTCGTCGAACCGCTCGACGGCCTCCCGCTGCCGACCGAACGCCTTGACGATCGCGTGCCCGGTGTGCATCTCCTCGACGTGGCCGTTGAGCGCTCCGGTGGAGGCCCACTGGGCGACGAATTGCTGCTGCGAGCGGCGGACGATGAAGACGGTCACGAACAGCGACGCCGGCACGGCCAGCAGGGAGACGACGGCGAGGATCGGGCTGATCGTCAACATCATGATCAGGACGCCGACGATCGTGAGCAGAGAGGTGATCAGCTGGGTCAGGCTCTGCTGGAGCGACTGGCCGATGTTGTCGATGTCGTTCGTGACCCGACTCAGCAGGTCGCCGCGGGGATGGCTGTCGAAGTAGCGGAGCGGCAGTCGGCCCAGCTTGTGGTCGACGTCCCGGCGGAGGCGAAGGACCGTGCGCTGGGTGACGCCGGCCATGATGTAGCCCTGGGCCCAGGCGAAGAGCGAGCTGATGACGTAGACCGCGACGAGGAGCGCGAGGATGCCGCCCAGGGCGCCGAAGTCGATTCCGCTCGGGGACAGGTGGAGCGCCGCGATCATGTCGGCCTGGTCGCCCTTGCCCTGGGTCCGCAGGATCGCGATGAGCTGCTCCTGAGTCAGGCCGTTCTTCAGGAGCTGACTTCCGAGCGCGCCCTCGAAGATGCGGTTGATGGCGTCGCCCAGGATCCGCGGGCCGATGATCGCGAACGACACGCTGATGACCGCGAGCACCAGCACGAATGCAATCCGGGGCGCCTCGGGCTGGAGTTGAGCGAACAGCCGCTGCAGCGAGCCGCGGAAGTCCTTCGATTTCTGGGGTGGCAGGCCCATGCCCATGCCGAACATCCCCGGACCGCCGCCGGGACGCCCGCCGGGGCCTCCCGGCCGGCCGGGGCCGGCGAAGCCGCCGGGCCGGCCGAAGCCCGCAGAGCCGCCGCTCGGCTGACCGCCGGGTCCGCCGAATCCAGCGGGCCGGACGCCCGGTCCCGAACCGTTGCCGCCCGGACCCGACCCGTCGCCGCTCGGCCGTCCGCCCATCGGTCGGTCGCCGCTCATGCCACGGCCTCCGCCTCGGACAGCTGCGAGTAGACGATCTCCCGATACGTCTCGTTCGTGTCGAGGAGCTCGCGATGCGTCCCGATCCCGACGACGCGGCCGGCGTCCATCACCACGATCCGATCGGCGTTCAGGATCGTCCCGACGCGCTGGGCGACGATGATCTTCGTGGCCCGCCGGATGTTGCGGTCGAGGGCGGCCCGCAGGCGCGCGTCCGTCGTGAAGTCGAGCGCGCTGAAGCTGTCGTCGAAGACGTAGATCGGCGCGTCCTTCACGATCGCCCGGGCGATGGCGAGGCGCTGCCGCTGGCCGCCGGACACGTTCGTGCCGCCCTGGGTGATCTCGGCGTCCAGGCCGCCGTCCATTTCCTCGACGAAGTCCCGGGCCTGGGCGATGTCGAGCGCGCGCCAGATCTCGTCCTCGGTCGCGTCGGCCTTCCCGAACCGGACGTTGCTGCCGACCGTGCCGCTGAACAGGAATGCCTTCTGGGGGACCACCCCGATCTCCGCCCAGAGGTCCTCCCGGGCGAGCGACCGGACGTCGACGCCGTCGACGAGGACGGCGCCCTCGGTCGAGTCGTAGAACCGCGGGATCAGGTTGACGACCGTCGTCTTGCCGCTGCCGGTGCTGCCGACGATCGCCGTGGTCTCGCCCGGCGCCGCCGTGAACGACACGCCGCGCAGGACCGGCTCCTCGGCGCCGGGATAGCGGAACTCGACGTCCCGGAACTCGACGAGGCCCCGCTCCTCCGAATGCCGATCGAGCGCGACGGGTGCCTCCGGATCGTGGATCGTGGGTTGCGTGTCGAGGACCTCGCGGATGCGACCAGACGACACCGCCGCGCGGGGGATCAGGACGAACATGAAGACCGCGGTGAGGACCGCGAACAGGATCTGGAGCAGGTACTGGAGGAAGGCGGTCAGGTTGCCGATCGGCATCGCCCCGGCCTCGACCCGCATCGCCCCGAACCACAGGACGGCGACGGTCGACAGGTTGAGGATCCCGGTCATCGTCGGGATCGTGATCGCGAACAGGCGGGTCACTCGGAGCTGGGTGTCGAAGAGGTCCTCGCTGGCGGTCTCGAACCGCGCCTCCTCGTGGCGCGTCCGCACGAAGGCCCGAATGACGCGGACGCCGGCGAGCGTCTCGCGCATCACCTGGTTGATCCGGTCAAGCTTCGCCTGCGTCGCCCGGAACAGGGGGATTGCCCGGCTCATGACGACGGCGATGACGAGCGCCATCAACGGGATGACGACGACGAGGAGACC
This sequence comes from Chloroflexota bacterium, assembly GCA_005882635.1. GTDB lineage: Bacteria > Chloroflexota > Limnocylindria > Limnocylindrales > CSP1-4 > CF-46. Next base: position 77,829 of record VBFG01000048.1, read on the forward strand.
CGACAGCGGGACGTCCGTCCGGAGGGCCATGATGATCCCGCCAACGATCAGGATCGGGGCGGAGATCATGATCGTCAGGGCCAGGAAGACGAGCTGCTGGACCTGCTGGACGTCGTTCGTGTTGCGGGTGATCAGCGAGGCCGGTCCGAAGTGGTTGACCTCGACCTGGCTGAACGTCTCGACCTTGGCGAAGATCGAGCTCCGGACGTCGCGGCCGAAGCTCATCGCGATGCGGGAGCTGAGGTACACGGCGGCCACCGCCGCGACACCGAGCAGGGCCGTCACGACGAGCATCAGCCCACCGACACGGAGGATGTGGTCGTTGTCGCCCTTGGCGACGCCGTTGTTGATGATGTCGCCGTTCAGGTCGGGCAGGTAGAGGTTGCCGATCGCCTGCACCAGCAGGAGGCCCATCACGACCAGGAGGGGGCCGCTGTACGGCCGGAGATACGTTCGCAGCAGGCCGATCACGCGCGGGGCTCCGGAGGGGCGTCGGGGCGATCGACGGACGCGTCGGGCGCGGGAGTCGCGGCGGTTGTGGCGGTCGCCGCGTGCTCGGCGTGCATCGCCTCGCGGGCCTTACGGATGGCGCTCAGACCGACCTGGAGAGCGCCGAGCTCCTCGTCGCTGAGCTTGCCGAGGAGGGCGGCGAGCCGCTCCCGGCGTTGCTCGGTCATCGTCCGGAAGACGGCGATGCCGGCCTCGGTCGGGACCACCAGGACGACCCGCCGGTCGTCATCGGTGTGGCGCCGCTCGACGATGTTGCGCTCCTCCATCCGGCTGACGATGCCGGTGGCGCTGGCGACGGACACGTCGAGCATGTCGGCGAGGCGGGACATCGGGAGGGGGCCGTCGGCCTCGAGGGTCGAGAGGACGTGGAGATGGATCAGACTCAGCGATCCCTTGAGCCACGACCGGAACGCATTCATCCGATCCCGGGCTGACCACGACGTCATCTCGCCGATGAGGTCGGCGATCAGCGCATCCCGGCTTCGCTTGGCGCCGGCCTTCGACCGCGTGGATTCCTTGCGCGCCGGACTGATATTCAATGACACATTGACAATCTATGCGACCCGCAAGGATTTCGTCAAGAGGCGTGCCGGCCAGGCCGGGCGGGATCAGCTCCGGCGGGATCCGAGGAGGCGGGCGTCCGGGGCCAGGAGGCGGAGGCGCCGTTCGAGGAAGAAGATCTCGCGGTCGATCACGCGGAGCAGCGTCCGGAGACGCGCTTCCGTCGTCTCGGCCTCGAGGAGCGCCTGGCGGCGCGGCGACTCGACCTGGAGGATCCCGGCGAGCAGGTACGACAGGACCGTCGGGTCGTCCGGGATCATCACTCGACGTTTGCGCGGCTCGTCGTCGCCGGTCTCGGGGTCGCCCGCGTCGGGCTCGCCGCCCTCACCCTCCGGCTCGTCATCAGCCTCGACCTCGACCCGAACGTCGATCTCGTCGGCCGTCTCGCCCGACCGCGGCTGGAGGAGCTCGAGGTAGGACACGAAGTGCCGCGTCGCCATCATCGCCAGCCGATGGGCTGCCTCCGGGTCGCCGACATGCTCGTCCAGCACGTCGACCTCCGCGACGAGGTACGGCCGGCGACCGCTCAGCACCCGCCGGATCTCGAACCGGCGGGTGCCGACGACGAGGAGGTCGAAGCGGCCGTCCTCGTACTTCCCCGCGTCGCGGATCTCGGCGATCGTTCCGATGCCGGTGAACGCGATCGCACCCGTCCCGACCTCCCGACCCTCGCGGATCAGCACGATCCCGAACGGAGACGTCGTGTCGATGCAATGCCGGACGAGAGCCCGATAGCGGTCCTCGAAGATGTGGAGGGGCAGGGCGATCCCCGGGCAGAGCACCGTGTTCAGCGGGAACAGGGGCAGTTCCATCGCCGCGACATTGTCGCGGGGTTGACTCCGCTCTCGCGTGACGACGCTGCAACGGTTGCATGGATGATGTCGTCGAGGGGTGGCATGGACTGGTATCGCTCGAAGCGCGCGATCGTGGCCGAGCTCGACGGTGTGGTCGGGCGTCTCGCCGCGGCCGGCGTCTCGCCGGACGCGGTCACGCTGGCCGCCGTACCGGTGGCCGTCGTCGGTGGGCTCGCCCTCCTGATCTCGCCGGCGGTCCCGCTGGCGCTGCTCGTCGTCCCGGTCGCGGCCGGCGTTCGTCTCGTCCTAAACCTACTCGACGGCGCGCTGGCCCGGTCGACGGGCCGCAGCCACCCTCGCGGCGAGCTCTACAACGAGGTCGGCGATCGGCTCGCCGACATCGCCCTGCTGGCTCCGGTCGCGTTCCTGCCCGGAGCCCAACCGGAGATCGTCCTGCTCGGGCTGACCGGCGCCGTGCTCGCCTCGTTCGTCGGGGTGACGTCGAAGGCTGCCGGCGCCGAGCGACTCTACGCGGGGTTTCTGTCGAAGCCTGGGCGGATGGTGTTGCTGGCCCTCTTTGCCGTTGCCGCCTTCGTGCTCGGGCCGGTCGCATGGGGCCCGTTCGGCCCGCTGTTGCTCGCCGGGACCGCCTTGACGGTCGTCGAGCGAATCGCTGCCGCGATCCGGCGGCTGCCGTGATCCGGCGGCGGCCATGAGTCCATTCCCGTACACCGTGGTGGTCCTGGCGATCGCGGCCCTGGTCGGCCTGTTGGCTGGCGCTGCGGCGGCCGCCGTGCGACGTGGCCGCCAGCCGGGAACCGGTCCGACGGGTCGGACCGTACTCGCCCGAGGCGCCAGCTACGCCGCCCTGGCCGTCGCCCTCGGGATCGCGGCGTGGCTCGGGACGCCGGGGATCGCCATCCTTGCCGCGCTGCTCGGCGCCCTCGGCCTTGCGGAGTGGAGCGCCCTGGCCTCGCTGCCCCGCCACCATCGCGTGGCGCTCCAGGTGACCAACGTCGCGATCGTCGCCCTCGTCGCGCGGCTGGGTGCGGGCGCCGCCGAGTGGGTCGTCGGCGGGGCGACGCTCGCCGGCATGCTGTGGCCGGTGATTCGGGCCGATCCGACCCGGGCGATGCGCGATCTCGGGTTCGCCGCGATCGGGACGATCCTCCTGCCGGGGATGCTCGCCCACGGCATCGCCCTGACCGAGGAGCGCGGCGAGCTCGGCGCGGCGACCTTCGTGGCCCTCGCCGTGGCGGTCGCCGTCTCCGACGTCGCCGCCTTCGTCATCGGCCGGCGGTTCGGGCGCACGCCTCTCGCCCCGCGCCTGTCACCGACGAAGACCCGGGCCGGGGCCGTCGGCAACGTCGTCGGCGCGGCGATCGGGCTCGCGCTGTTCGCGCCGGTCCTCACGACGGGCTTCGGCGTGGCCTTCACCGTCGCCCTCGTGCCGATCGTTGCGATCGGGTCCATTTGGGGCGATCTCCTCGAATCGGCGGCGAAGCGCGAAGCCGGGCAGAAGGACGCTGGACGGTGGCTCCCCGGCTTCGGCGGCATCCTCGATCGGATCGACTCGTTGCTGATCACCCTGCCGTTGGCCTACTGGACACTGCGGCTCGTAGATCTCGCCGGTGGGAGAGTCGGATGAGCTGGCAGTTCTCGACGCCGGCGGTCATCGCCCGGGAGACAACCGCCCAGCTCGTCGGCCCGCTGGTATCCGCGATCGTCGGCGGGCCGCGGGTCGTCGGACGGGAGCACCTCGCCAGCGTCGATGGGCCGTTCCTGATCTGCCCGAATCACAGCAGCCATCTCGACGTCTCGACCCTTCGGCTGGCGCTCGGGCCGCGGCGTCGTCGCCGCCTCGCGGCCGCGGCCGCCGAGGACTACTTCTTCACCGGCCACCGGACGCTGGCGTTCCTGGCGGCATGGCTTGGCGGGTTCGCGTTCCGCCGCCACGGCGCCAATCCGCGATCGATTGCCGAGATCGAGGGCCTCCTCGCACGGGGCTGGAGCGTCCTGATCTTCCCCGAGGGCACGCGCAGCCGGACCGGGGAGATGGCACCGTTCAAGCCAGGGGTCGGCCTCGTCGCGACCCGAACCGGCCGGCCGGTCGTCCCGGTCCGGATCGTGGGCCTCCACGACGTGCTGGCGCCGGGCCATCGACTACCGAGCCGCGGCCGCGTGGAGGTCCGCTTCGGCGAGCCGTTGCGGGCGTTGCCGGGCGAGGACGCCCGCGCCTTCACCGCCCGGCTCGAGGCGGCTGTCCGCGCCCTGTGACGGAAACGACGAAGCCGCCGGGCCAGCCGGCGGCTTTCGATCGGGGCGGGCGAGGGCCCGCCGTGTCAGGTCAGGTGCGGGCGGTCAGTGCGCGCAGGCCCGGGCCTGGCCGGAGTCGTCCGCCGTCCGGAAGCTCGAGCCGCAGCCGCAGGCGGCGACGGCGTTCGGGTTGTTGACCGTGAACCCGGCGCCCATCAGCGTGTCGACATAGTCGATCTGGGAACCCTTCAAGAGGTCGATCGACTTGCCGTCGACGTAGACCTTCACCCCGTTCGCCTCGAGGATGTTGTCCTCGGCGGTCGGCGCGTCCTCCAGCATCATCCCGTAGCGGAAGCCGGAGCAGCCGCCGGAATAGACGTAAACGCGCAGTCCGATCGCCGGATTCGTTTCCTCGGACGTCAGCTCGCGCAGCTTGGAGACGGCGGCGTCGGTCAGGTCCACGACGGTCGGCTGGGCTTCGAGCATCTGGGTCGGTCCTCCGGAGGCGAGTACTGCGCGATCGTCGCATGACGCGCTCAGCGCGTCGATGGGTCAATCGTACGCACGGCAACGAGTTTCGACAAGCGTGGCGCGGAAATCATCGCGTCATGGACGTGCTCGTCCGTGCAAGCGCCCTGCCGTCCGCGCGCGACTTGATCCGATATCGAACGCCGGCGGAAGCCGTGCCGTTCCGCGCCGTTCCTCCGAATTCGGACTCCGATTTCGGACGAGTCGCAGGGAACGATGGGTCGCCCGGCGCGCGTTCGATTTCGGACGATCGACTAAGAGCCGTCGATTCGCTCGATGACGGTCGCGATCCCCTGCCCCACCCCGATGCACATCGTCGCGAGGCCCCACCGGCCGCCGGTCCGGCACAGCTCGTGGCTGAGCATCGTGATCAGGCGGGCCCCGCTCATCCCGAGCGGATGGCCGAGGGCGATCGCCCCACCGTTGACATTGACCTTGGCCGGATCGAGGCTGAGATCGTCGATGCAGACGAGCGACTGCGACGCGAACGCCTCGTTCAGCTCGACCAGGTCGAGGTCGTCGACGCCGATCCCGGCCCGATCCAGCGCCTTGTGCGACGCCGGCACTGGTCCGTAGCCCATGATCGCCGGGTCGACGCCGGCGACGGCCGTCGAAACGATCCGGGTCATCGGCCGCAACCCGAGCGCGCGGGCTCGCTCAGCCTCGACGAGCAGGACCGCCGAGGCCCCGTCGTTGATCCCCGAGCTGTTGCCGGCCGTGACCGAGCCGCCCTCGCGGAAGGCCGGCCGGAGACGTGCCAGCGCGTCGGCCGACGTGTCGGCGCGCGGGTGCTCGTCCCGTTCGACCATCAGGGGCGGACCCTTCTTCTGCGGGACGGGAATCGGCACGATCTGGCCGTCGAAGCGGCCGCCCTCGATCGCCGCGACCGCCTTGCGTTGCGACTCCCGCGCGAAGGCATCCTGCCGCTCCCGGTCGACCGACCAGCGCTCGGCGACGTTCTCCGCCGTCTCGCCCATCGAGTACGGGTAATGCATCGCGGCGAGGGCCGGATTGAGGAACCGCCAGCCGAGCGTCGTGTCCTGGAGCTCGCGCGGCCCGCGATCCCAGGCCGCGTCGGGCTTGGCCATGACGTAGGGCGCCCGGGTCATCGACTCGACGCCGCCGCCGATGAAGACGTCGCCGTCCCCGACGGCGATCGCGTGAGCCGCCGAGTTGACCGCCTGGAGGCCCGACCCGCACAGCCGGTTCATCGTCGCGCCGGCCACCTCGACCGGGAGGCCGGCCAGCAACGCCGCCATGCGGGCGACGTTGCGGTTGTCCTCGCCCGCCTGGTTGGCTGCGCCGAGGATGACGTCCTCGATCAGCGACGGGTCGATGCCGGACCGCTCGACGACCGCCCGGATCGCGGCCGCCGCGAGGTCGTCCGGCCGAACCGAGGCCAGGGCGCCGCCGTACCGCCCGATCGGCGTGCGCACGGCCGCGACGACCCACGCGTCGCGCAGGGGCCGATGGGGGTCGCGAGTCATCGATCGATTGTAGGAGGCGCGGTCGGTCATCCCGGCCGCGCCCCGCTCTCAGCCCGGCAAGGCCTGGAGGATCGTGGCGGCGCTGGCGTCGTCCTTGGCGCTGGCGAAGATCACTGCGTCGCCGGCGAAGTACAGGTACTGCTTCCCGGACGAGCCCTGATCGGAGATGAAGACGGTCTTGCCCCCGACCGAGCCCTGGGTGAACGTGGTGCCGCTCTTCTGCTGCTCGGCGAGGAACGTCTGCTGGAGCGTCGCCTGGTCCACACCGGCGATCCGGAAGATCCCCGCGCCGCAGCCGCTCGTGGAGAACGCGATCGCGAACGCGACGTCCGAGGGCGACTTGCCGAGAGCCGCCAGGGCCGCCTTGAACTCCGGCTGAGCGGTGGCCGCGAACGAGGCCCCACTGAGGCTCGTCTTCGTCGCCGCGGCGCCGCACAGGGTGTCGGGGAGGAGGGCCTCGAGGTCCTTCGCCTCGCTCGGCAAGCTCGGGACAGCAACGCTCGGCAGCGCCGCCGACGCCTCCGTGCTCGGGGCGGCGCTCGCCTCCGCGGGGCTCGCGGCGGCGGAAGGAGCCGCCTGGGACGCGGCTCCGGCGCTGGGGATCGGCGTCGCGGCCGCGCCGCAACCCCACAGCACGACGATCAGGGCGCCTGCGACGATCGAGGCGACGGTGGTTCGACGGAACATCAGGGGGCTCCTCCGGCGACGACCGGACGGGGATCGGGTCCGGCGCACGGGAGAGTCTAGCCGTCCCGACGCGAATCGCCCGTGCGATCATCAATGGCGTGATCGCCCGAGCCGTCCGGCTGGCCCAGACCGCCTCGCCGACCACGTCGCTGGTCCTGCTGGTCGCGTTCAACCTCGTTCCGC
>VBFG01000168.1 GCA_005882635.1 Chloroflexota bacterium
GACGAGGACGCCGTCCTGCTCGCCGCGCACGACGGCGTCGCCCACAGAGCGGACCGCGACGCTCGCCTCGCCCGCCTGACGCTGATGCGGACGGTCTCGGACTTCCGCGAGGCGATGTGGGGCGTGCTCCAGCAGGGGATCAGCACCCTCGACGTCGACTTCGTGGCGTACGCCGGCGAGCACTTCGAACGGTTGCTTGCCGGCGCGACGACGCCTGCCTTCGAACGAGCGCTTCGCGAGGCCTCCGGCTAGGACACGGACCCGGGCTTCGTTGGGGGATTCGGGACCTCTCAGCCACCCGAGACGGCGAGCAACGGACGGGCCATATGGTCTGGGTGTCGGCAGGGCGACAGGGGTTTCGGCGCTACAGACCCCCCGTCCGATCGTCAGACCCGCCGACACACTCTGCCAAGTGGACCTCATGATGCACGTTCGGTTTCGCGGCGACCTCCCTGTCGTTATCACCCTCGCGCTGTCGATCGCCGGGTGCAACGGTGCGGTCCGACCCTCCGCAAGCGCCGGACCGGCCGGAGATGCCGCCTCGAGTCCCCCCGCGCCGACGTCGCCGTCGAGCCCGGCCCCGTCCGCCGCGCCGCAACCGACCCTCCCGGTCAGGCCCTCGCATGACTCGTCGGTTTGGCTGGACGGAGGCGCTCTCCGCGAGCCGCGGAACGCCACGAGCGTCGTGACACTCCGCACGGGCGAAGTGCTGGTCGTCGGCTCGGATTACTTGACGACCTGGCAGAGTGCTTGCGGGGCCTCGACCGACGGGAGCGATTCGGTCGAGATCGGCAATCCACTGACGGGTGCCTGGAAGACGGCGACCAGCCTTCCCAACCTGCGAGACGCGCCCGCGGTCGTCGCCCTGGTCGATGGTCGGGCGCTGATGACCGGCGGCGCCGCGGGCGAATCGATCGGCTGGTCCGCGTATTCGAGCACGTACATCTTCGATCCGGCGAAGCGCCGATGGTCTCGGTCCGGCCTTCTGAACACGGCCCGGACCTTCACCGCTGCCGCGGTCCTGCTCGATGGGCGCGTCCTGGTGGCGGGAGGGACGTTCATGGATCGAATGTCGTCCGAACCGCCGAGGACGGTTGATACGAGCGAACTGTGGGACCCGCGGTCAGGAGACTGGTCTCGAACAGGACGTCTCGCGGCACCGCGCTCGGATTCCTCCGCCGTGACGCTGGCGGACGGCCGCGTCTTGCTGGTCGGTGGGATGGCGACCCTGGGCGGTACCGCGATCCCCCAGGTAGAAATCTATGATCCCGCATCCGGCCGGTGGAGCTCCGGGGGGACCCTTGCCACCGCCCGGAGCGGCTTCGTCCTGGCTGCTCTGCGCGATGGCGGGGCGATCGTCGCCGGCGGCTTCGCCGCGGGACCGGACATCGGGATGGCATATCTGTCGAGGACAGAACGCTTCGATCCGTCGTCGAATTCGTGGTCCGCCGGCGACGACCTCCCGCACGCGGTGGCCGGCGCGGCCGGCGTCCGTCTTGCGGATGGGCGCGTGCTTCTGGCCGGCGGGTCCGTCGGTCCACCAGTGGAGGTCGGCTCGAGTGGCGAATACCTCACTGGCCTGACAGACAAGGCCGTCGTGTTTGACCCAGCATCCGGCAGGTGGACCCCAACGACTCAGATGCCGAGCCCACGGGCAGGCGCATCGGCGGTGCTGCTGCCCGATGGATCCGTCGCCGTAGTGGGCGGATCGATCTCGGAGGGTGAGATCTGGGCGACGCCCGGATGCCCTGAGGCCCATCCGAATGCCGTCCGATACGTCCCCGGCTGAGCGGTCCGCGCGCCAGGCGGGGACCAACGGGGCTCGAGCCACGGCACCGCTCGGGCGGTTGCGCGCCGGAGCATTGGGGGCGGTCACGACGCTGGCCCTCGTGATCCCGGTCGCAGGCTGCGGGGCGACGCCACCCGTTCCAGACGTTCCCACCGGGCCCCCCGCTGCATCGCCCGGGATCGCCTCGCCGGCAGCGAGCTCCACCGGACCGAGCGCACCTGCGATTGTCGGCCCGACGCCCGCACCGACGCGGGCACCGAGCGGGTGGCCGTACAGCTCCAACCTCGGCGAACCGACGTTCGGATCGGACGGAACGATGTACGTGCTCGACCGCAACGCCGAGAGTTCGGACCGTCAGATCATCACCGCGCTCGATTCGGCGGGGCACGTCCGCAACGGATGGCCGATCGAGGCAGCAGCCGGGTCCGAGTTCGGGCCTTTGGTGGCGGGTCCAGACGCGTCGCTGTACGTCGAGGAGCGGCGTCGCGTCACGGACGGGAACGTGCTCCATCGGCTGGATGCGTCCGGCCGGGACTCGACCGGCTGGCCGTTCGACATTCCGCCGAGCCTTGCCTGCCCCACCGGCAATACGTGCTATCCGGCGCTTCTGAGTGTCGCTTCGGACGGCACGGCCTACGTTCGGACGCAGGGTGGGCCGCGCGTGCAGGCCCTCGCCGTCGATGGCGCGGGGGCCGTCAAACCCGGGTGGCCGATCGAGCTGCCCGAGTTGGAATGGTCGGGCGACCAACTCGGCCCCGACGGAACGGTGTTCCTGGTTGGGCGGCCCGCTGGAACGCCTACGTTCGACCCAACACGTGGCGTCGTCGACGAAGGTGCCGAATTGTGGGCCTTCGGCTCCGACGGTCGACCCCGTCCGGGTTGGCCGATGTCGGTGCCGAACATCCGCGGCTTCCTGATCAGCCCGCAGGGCGACATCGTGATCTCGGGGTTGATCGACGACGTCGGCGAGCTCTGCAACAATCCGCGGCGAACGGTCTTCACGGTCGTGGCTCCGGACGGACGAACGCGGCCCGGCTGGCCACGCGGATCAACCGGCCTCGCCTCGCTTCCCGTGGTCGGCGCCGACGGGACGGTCTACTACATGTCGGCCACGAAGAAGGTCTACGCGCACGACCAGGCCGGCGTCGTCAGGCCCGGTTGGCCGGTTGAGGTGCCCGGTGGGGGCGATGGCTGCGGTCCCGAGCGTCCCCACCTGGCCCCGGACGGCACGCTTTTCGCGGTCGGTGACGTTGTGCTCGCGATGTCGGCAGACGGGACGTTCCCCGCCGGTTGGCCGTACCGGCCGTCGGGCGAGACGATCGGGCCCTGCTTCGATTCGGAGTGCCTCGGCGGACACGGGACTCCTGCGTTCGGCCCGGACGGATCGGTCTACCTGATCGTCTTCGGCCCGGACGCGGGAGGCGTTCGCGCCGAAGTCGTCGCCCTCGATCGGCTCGGACGGCTCAAGCCGGGTTGGCCGTATCGGTTGCCGTTCGATGCGAAGACCACGCCGATCGGGACGCCAACGGTGACGCCCGATGGGAGGGTCTTCATACGGGCCGGATCCTCGCCCGCCCTCTATCTGGCGCTCGATCCGGACGGGACGCTCTCGGACTGATCGTCGGGCTACGCTACGACAGTGAGCGACAGCCGGCCGATCCGTCGGGACGCCGCGCTCCTCGTCGTCGCGTTCGTGGCGACCTTCGTTCTCCTGGCCGGCGGGTGGGCGGTCATCAGCCGTGCCTCGTCGAGGGGACCGTCACCGAGCGGGACGGCGGCCGTGATCGCGTCGGGTCTCCCGTCGCCGAGCCCGGCGGAGCTCGGCTCGTCCAGCGCCCCTTCGATCCCCGGAGCGTCGGATCAACCCCAGTCGATCGTCCTGACCGGTGCCGGGGACATCGCGGACTGCAGGCTCTCCGGCGCGCAGAAAACGTCCGACCTCCTGCTCGAGCAGCAGGGCTTCGTCTTCACCGCCGGCGACAGCGCCTACGAGGACGGAACGTCGAAGGACTACTCGACGTGTTACGCGCCGACGTGGGGCCGCCTCCTGGATCGCACGATCCTGCCGACCGCCGGCAACCACGACTGGCAGACCAAGGGCGCGGCGGGCTACCTGGCCTATTTCGGGGCCGCGGCGGCCCCCGACGGCGTGACCTGGTACTCGAAGGACCTCGGCACCTGGCACGTCGTCGTGCTCGATTCGGATTGCGCCCTGGCCGGCGGCTGCGATCCGACCTCGCCGCAGGGCAAATGGCTGGCACACGACCTTGCCGCGAGCACGGCGCATTGCACGCTGGCGATCTGGCATCACCCACGATTCAGCTCGGGCGAGCACGGCGACGACCCTCAGACCGCGCCCTTCTGGACGATGCTGTACGCAGCCGGCGCCGAGCTGATCGTCAACGGCCACGACCACGACTATGAGCGGTTCGCGCCGCAGGACCCGTCCGGCAAGGAGGTCCGGCCGACCGGGATTCGGGAGCTCGTCGTCGGGACGGGCGGCGCCGTGCTGCGGCAGTTCCACACCCTTGCCGCGAACAGCGAGTTCCGTCTGGCCGGCTCGTGGGGAGTCCTGCGGCTGACGCTGCATCCCGCGAACTACGACTGGGAGTTCCTGCCGGTCGACGGTGCGATCGCCGATTCTGGAAGCGCGCTCTGCCACTGACCCGCGCCGCGCCGCGTCGCGTCGCGACACGACTCCACACCCACCTGACCCGGCCGATACGCTGAGCCGATGGCGGACCATGCCCGGGCGGTGATCATCGGTGGCGGCGTCGGCGGGACGTCCGTCGCCTATCACCTCGCCGAGCGCGGCTGGACCGACGTGATCCTCGTCGACCGAGCCGAGCTCACGTCCGGCTCGACGTTCCATTCGGCCGGGCTCGTCGGCCAGCTCCGCGGCTCGGTGACCCTGACGACGATGATGATGTACGGCACCGCGCTGTACCGGCGTCTCCGAGACGAGACGGGCGTCGACCCGTCGTGGCACGAGGTCGGCTCGCTCCGGCTCGCCTCGTCGAAGGAGCGGCTCGAGGAGTTGCGCCGCCAAGCCGGATGGGCCAGGACGTTCGGGCTGCCCCTCGAGCTGATCACCGCATCGGAGGCGCGCGATCGCTTCCCGCTGATGTCGACCGACGGCGTCCTGGGCGCCGTCTGGCTGCCGACCGACGGCTGGCTCGATCCGTCGGGGCTGGCGATGGCGCTGGCCGCCGGCGCCCGCCAGAAGGGCGTGACGGTTCGGACGCACACACGGGTCGTCGGCGTCGGCGTGGAGCGCGGGCGCGTGACCGGGGTGACGCTCGAGCTGCGTGACGGCTCGCGCGAGACGATCTCCTCCGACGTCGTCGTCAACGCCGGCGGGATGTTCGCGCCGGAGATCGGCCGGCTGGCGGGGGTCACGATCCCGATCATCCCGATGGCCCACCAGTACCTGTTCACCGAGGCCATCGACGGTGTCCATGCCGGCCTTCCGCAGCTCCGCGATCCGGACAATCTCGTCTACTTCCGCGAGGAGGTGGGCGGGCTGTGCATGGGCGGCTACGAGCGGAATCCTGCGCCCTGGTCGCTCGACGGCGTCCCGCCGGACTTCAACGGCAAGCTCCTGGCGCCCGACCTCCCGCGGTTCGAGGAGATCATGGCCGGCGCGATCCGGCGGGTGCCGGCCATGGCGGATGCCCGCGTGACGCGGATCATCAACGGGCCCGAGGGGTTCACCGCGGATAACGAGTTCATCCTCGGCGAGAGCGAGGTCCGGGGCTTCTTCGTCGCCGCCGGCTTCTGTGCCCACGGGATCGCCGGCGCAGGCGGAATCGGGCGACAGGTCGCCAGCTGGATCGTCGACGGGGAGCCAGAGCTCGACCTGTGGCACATGGACATCCGCCGCTTCGGCGGCCAGCACTGGCGGTCGCGCGAGTGGACCCTCGCCCGGACGACGGAGGTCTACGCGACCTACTACGACATCCACTACCCGAACGAGGAGCGCCAGGCCGGCCGGCCGCTCCGCATGGCGCCGACGTACGACCGCCTCCGCGCCCTCGGAGCCGCGTTCGGGGAGAAGTCCGGTTGGGAGCGGCCGAACTGGTTCGAGCCGAACGCCGACGACCCTCGCTTCGGTGGACGTTCCGCGCTGGACGCGCTCCGCCCGCGGGGCTGGGCGGGCGAGCACTGGAGCCCGGCCATCGCCGCGGAAGCCCTCGCGACCCGCGAGGCAGCCGGCCTGTTCGACGAGACGTCGTTCGCCAAGATCGAGGTGGTCGGCCCGGGTGCGTGCGCGTTCCTCGACCGGATGGCGGCCAACGAGGTCGACGTCCCGGTGGGGCGGATCGTCTACACCTCGCTCCTCAACCGGCGCGGCGGGATTGAGGCGGACCTGACGATCACACGGATCGCCCCGGACCGCTACTTCCTGGTGACCGGGACCGCCGTTGGCCAACACGACCTTGCCTGGCTTCGAAGCCATCTGCCCGATGACGGCTCGGTCCAGCTCAACGACCTGACCTCGGGCCGCGTCTGCTTCGGGCTGTGGGGTCCCCGCGCCCGCGACATTCTCACGCCGCTGTCGACCGACGACCTGTCGAACGGGGCATTCACGTACCTGACCACCCGCCCGATCACGCTCGGCCGTGTGCCGGTCCTGGCGCTCCGGGTGACGTATGTCGGCGAGCTGGGCTGGGAGCTGTACGCCCATGCCGAGTTCGGCGTCGCCCTCTGGGACACGGTGATGGCCGCCGGGCGGGAGCACGGCCTGATGGCGGGCGGTTACCGTGCGATCGACGCGCTCCGGCTCGAGAAGGGCTACCGCGTCTGGTCGACCGACATCACGCCCGACGAGACGCCGTTCGAGGCGGGGCTGGGCTTCGCGGTCGCGCTCGACAAGGCGGTCGACTTCATCGGCCGCGACGCGCTCATCGCGGCGAAGGCGGCCGGGCCGAGGAAGCGGCTGCGCTGCCTCGTTCTCGACGATCCCCGCTCGGTCTGCCTCGGCAACGAGCCGGTCCGGATCGGTGGCGAGATCCTGGGCCGGGTGACGTCGGGCGGCTACGGCTACGCCGTCGATCGGTCGATTGCCTACGCCTACCTCCCGCCGGACGCGGCGATCGGAAGCCGCGGCGAGATCGACGTCTTCGGTGAGTGGATCGGCTTCGAGGTCGTCCGCGAGCCGCTCTGGGACCCATCGAACGAGCGGATCAAGGCATGAGCGAAACGACGGCCGGCGGGCTCCGCGACCAGTCCGGACGCTACGGTCCCGACTGGAGCGCCAGCCTCGCCTCAGCGCCGGCGACGGAACTGAACGACTGGCTGGCGCTTGCCCAGGCCGCCTGCGACGAGGCCGATGCGATCGCCCGCTCGGTGTTCCGGCGTGACCTCGAGATCTCGACCAAGCCGGATCGGACGTTCGTCACCCAGGCCGACACCGCGATCGAGCGGGCGATCCGGAGCCGGATCCAGGCGACGTACCCGGACCACGGTCTCGTCGGCGAGGAATACGGGACCGAGGCCGGCGACGCCGCGATCCGCTGGTACATCGACCCGATCGACGGCACCCACAACTTCATCCGCGGGGTGCCGCTGTTCGGGACGTTGCTCGCGGTGGAGCGCGACGGCGAGCTCCAGGCGGCAGTCATCTCGGCCCCGGCCCTCCGCGAACGATGGTGGGCGCAGCGGGGCGGGGGAGCATGGGCCCAGGGCGCCGACGAGCCCGCACCGCGGCGGATCCGGGTGTCGAGCGTAAGGGCGCTCGACGACGCCCAGATCCTGTATGGCTCCGGTCACGACATCGAGGCCTCGGGACGGGCGCCAGGCTTTCACGCGTTGCTCGGAGATGTCTGGCGAGAGCGCGGATTCGGCGACTTCTGGGGCTACG
>VBFG01000169.1 GCA_005882635.1 Chloroflexota bacterium
GATCCAGGCATTCACGCCGGCCGCATAGTCCTCGAGCGCCGCCCGCGCATCGGGCGACAGCGCCGCGAGGTCCCGCTCCGCCGCCCGCCGCCAGCCCAGCGTCCGGATGAAGCGGTCCTCGTCGACCGTGCCGGCGCCGAACAGCTCCGACAGGCGTCCCGACGAGATGTGCCGCCAGACCTCCATCTGCCACATCCGCTCCTGGGCATGGACGTAGCCCTGGGCGAAGAAGAGGTCGTGGGTCGTGTCGGCCTCGATCCACGGGATGCCCGATGCGTCCCGGTTGACGAGAACCGGACGGTCGAGGCCCGCGACGGCGAGCGTCCCGTTCGTGGTCGGGAAGCCGCGGATCGTCAGTGCGGCGACGAGGGCGCCTGTCGCCGCCACGGCGACGACGATGACGACGAGCAGCAGCCAGGCGAGTCGCCGGAGGAGACCGACCAGACGTCGCACCGCGGACCCTCTTCACGCGGGCCGGCAGACCCGTGCCGGACGGCCGCAGTGTGCTCGCTCCGACGGTCGCTCGTCAGGTCCGTTCGGCGCCGCCCGCGCCGCCGCCAGCATGTCGGATCAGCGCGGCAGGACGAGCCCGATGTCGTGGGCGGCCGCTCCACGGACGATCGCGTCGCCGAAGACGATGTCGGCGAGACCCACGCCGAGATGCGTGACGAGGACCTGCCCGCGGTCCGGCCGCGCCGTCCCGTCGAGGATCGCCTCGCCGATGGTCGCGGTCGGATCCGGGTACCCATCGAAGTTGCCGGCATCGCGGTTCGCGAGGAACTGCTCGCGCTGGTCGGTGAGGAACAGCGCGGCATCGCGCGCGACCGACGCCGCCACGTACGTCGCGTAGTCGACGGCGACCACGAGCGCGTCCGGGCTCAACCAATCGGCGGTCAGCGTCTGCCGCTGGTCGGCCGGGGCGAATGACGCGACCGTGACGACCACGTCGGCATCACGTGTCGCCTCGGGGGCCGACGCCGCGACGCGTGCCCGGTCGATCCCGGCGGTGGCCTCGGCGAGCCCCGCGAGGGCGTCGGCCCGCTCCGGATGGCGGTCGAAGACCTTCAGGTCGAGGCTCGGCAGGAGGAGGCCGAGAACGGCCAGGTGGCTGTGCGCCTGGACGCCGGCGCCGAGGATCGCGGCGCGCGGCGAGCGCCCTGCGATCTTCGGCGTGAACCGGGCGATCGCCACGCCGCTGACGGCGGCGGTGCGCTCCGCGGTGATGGGCCCCGCGTCGAGGATCGCCGTCGGAATCCCGGTCGCGGGATCGGTCAGGATGACCAGCCCGTGGATCGCGGGCAGCTCGCGTGCCCGGTTCGCCGGGAAGCCGGCGATCCACTTGATGCCGAGGAGGTCCTCGGCGCCGGCGGCGTCCGCTCCCCGGAGGTGGGCCGGCATCGCATGAGCGAACGAACCCTCGAGACGTGGATGGACGCCGATCTTCGGCGGCAGCTCGGCGCGGTCGACGAGGGCCACCATCGTCCGTTCGGCCAGCCGCAGCCTCTCCTCGAGCGGCGGCATCGCCGCCGACACGTCGGCGGCCGTGAGGTACCGGAGCGGTGACATGTCCGCGACCGTCATCGAGCCGGAGTCTAGCGCCGGGTAGCATGCGGGCATGACCCCGGACCCGGCCCAGAGCCTCGCCAATCTGCGCCTCGAACGCGATGCGATCCTCCTCTACGACGCACTTGGGGCAATCGAGAAGGACGAGAACCGGGCGGCCGCGTTCCATCGGATCGCCTCGAACGAGCGGCGCCATGCCGAGGTCTGGGCAACAAAGCTCCGCGAGGCCGGCGTCGACGTCCCCGAGTCGCCGGCGCGCCCACGCGCCCGAGTGTCCGCGATCATCCTCCTGGCCCGACTGTTCGGGACCCGCGCCGTCAGCGACCTCGTCACGGCCCTGGAAGGCGACGAGGAGCAGATCTACGGGGAGCAGTCGTCGCCCGAGGTCGAGGCCATCGCCGCCGACGAGCGGGAGCACGCCGAGATCTGGCGACGGCTGAAGGATCCCGACTACCACCCCGAGCGGGACATCGCCACCCGCGAGCGGTGGCACCGATCCGGACGCTCCGGAACGTTGCGGGCGGTGATCTTCGGCGTGAGCGACGGCCTCGTCTCCAACCTCGCCCTGGTGATGGGCGTCGCCGGTGCTGCCAGGGACCACGGCTCGTTCGTCCTCCTGGCCGGCGTCGCCGGCCTGCTCGCCGGAGCGTTCAGCATGGCCGCCGGCGAGTACATCTCGATGCAGAGCCAGCGTGAGCTGTTCGAGCGGCAGATCGCCCTCGAACGGGCCGAGATGGAGGCGATGCCCGAGGAAGAGGAGGCCGAGATGGCCGCCCTGTACCGGGCCAAGGGCTTCCGCGACGACGAGGCCAAGGCGATCGCCCACCGCCTGTTCGAGGACCCCGAGCGGGCGCTCGATCAGCTGATCCGCGAGGAGCTCGGCCTGGACCCGGACGAGCTCGGCTCGCCGTTCGGTGCCGCCGGCGGGTCGTTCGTCGCCTTCGCGATCGGCGCCTTCATCCCCGTCGCGCCGTACATCGTCACGTTCGGCGCCGGCGCGTTCGCCGCGTCGATCCTCCTGAGCGTGGTCGCCCTCTTCGGCGTCGGGGTCGGCGTCAGCCTGCTCACCGGCCGGAGCGCCCTGTTCTCGGGTGCACGCCAGGTCGGCATCGGGGCCGCCGCCGCGATCGTGACCTATGCCGTCGGTAGCCTGATCGGCGTGTCGGTCGCCAGCTGAGCGCGATGGCCAACGTCGCCGGACGGCTTCGGGCGGAGGGTCTCGACCCGTCGGACTGGGCGAATGGTCCGGGCGATCGCTACAGCCCCCACGAGCACGGCTACGACAAGGTCATCGCCGTCGAGTCGGGGTCGATCGCCTTCGGGCTGCCGGCCGACGGACGCTCGATCGAGCTCGGCGAGGGTGATCGCCTGGAGCTCCCGGCCGGCACGCGCCACGATGCCGTCGTCGGCGTGGCCGGAGTCACGTGCTGGGAGGCGCACCTGCCCGCCGGCCGCCTGGCCGGCGTCGCGCGCCGCGCCGCCGCGGAATGGTGAGGCGGGCCGGGCCGCTCGGGCATCGTGAGGCCCCGGCACTGGGTCCGGGGCCTCGTGGGGTAGGCTAACGCCTCGCTCGGCGACCGGCGCCGAACAGTCCCACAGGACGACGCAACTCGAGGGCCCACGTTGCCACACGACACCTCTTGGGCGGGGCGGAACGGCGTCCGCGTCGCGGCCGAAACCGACCGGCTCGACCGGGCGTAACCGTGACAGAGGACCGTCAGCCGGTCGACGATGCCGCCCTGGTCCGTGAGGTCGTGGGCGGCTCGGAGGGCGCGCTGGCGGCGATCTACGACCGTCACGTCGACGCGGTCTACGCGACGGCCAGCCGGCTGACCGCGGATCGACAGATCGCCGAGGAGGTTGTTCAGGAGACGTTCCTCGCCTTGTGGAACCGCGCCGAGCTGTTCGACCCGAGGGTCGGGTCGCTTGCGGCGTGGCTGCACACGATCGCCCGGAACCGGACCGTCGACCGACTTCGGGCCGCCGGACGGCGGCCAAACCTGATCCCGCTGTCCGCCGCGAGCGGCGAGGACGAGCAGGATTCGGCGGCACTCGACCGGCTCGTCGCGACCGGCACGGTGCTGGGCGGGGCGGCGATCGGGCTCGGGCCCGAGGGTGAGCTCGCGGCGGGCGAGCTGCGTCAGGTGCTCCGGGACGCCCTGGCCGAGCTGCCGGAATCAGAGCGGATGGCGATCGTCCTCGCATATCGCGAAGAGCTGACCCAGACCGAGATCGCCGAACGACTCGGATGGCCGCTCGGAACCGTGAAGACCCGGACGCGGCGGGCGTTGCTGCGGCTCCGGGAGGCATTGGCAGACGACCTCGGCCCGGGACCGGCGTCGACGCCGATCCCCGTCCCGATCGGTGACCGAATCGAACGATAAAGGGAGCGATGGACCACACCGAGGTACTCGAGCTGCTCCAGGACGCCGCGATCGAACCGGGCGGCCTCGAGCGACTGATGGCCGGCGATACCACCACCGCGGGGGCCGTCGCCGGTCACCTCGCGGGCTGCCCGTCGTGCACCGCGGAGCTCGAGCGGCTGCGGCGGTCGGTGGGCGTCATCCGTCCGGCCGTCCAGGCGGTGCCGCCGCCGGAGCTGCGGCAGCGGACGCTCGACTACGTCGCCGCCGTCGGCCGGCCGCGTGGGGCGGTCGCCGACGCCGCCACGATCCATCCCGCCACGGCGCCCGCCGGCGCCGGGTCGCGCCCGATGCTTCGCGGCGGCATGCCTCCGCTGCGCGCCCTTGCCGCGCTGGCCGCAGTGCTGATCGTCGCGGTGATGGGCACCGGCTTCCTCGTCGGCAGCAACCGCGATGGGGCGCTGCGCGCCCAGGCCGCCGAGCTCGATGCGCTCAGAGACGTCGCGCGCTGGACGATGCGAGTCGACGGCCAGCCGGACGCACGACGGGTCGCGCTGGCCAGCGCGACCGACGGGACGACCGCCGGGACGCTCCTCTTCTCGCCATCCTCGATGGAGCTCGTCGTCGTCGCCGACGAGCTCGCCCCGCCCCCCGCCGGCCACGAGTACCGCTGCTGGGTCGAGGTCGGCGGCGTCCGCAAGCGGATCGGGAAGATGTTATTCGGCGGCGATCTGGCCTATTGGGTCGGGCCGGTCTCGGCCGTGGCAGGACTCCCAGCCGATGCTCGATTCGGGGTCTCGCTCATCGACCTGACGACGCCGGGAGCGACGGGGGAGCCGGTCCTCAGCGGGATCGGCTGACATCCGCCGAGGGCGGCCTCAGGCGGGCCGGGGTCGCGGCCTGGTCCGGCGCGCCGCTGGGCTGATCCGTCGCCGGGCCGAGCGGTCGCGGCACCGCCGCCGGCTTGGCCCACTCGTCGCCGACCTCGTCGGCGAGCGGGTCGTCGGGCGGCGGCGCCCCCAGGTACGACGCGTGCAGCTCGAGGACGTCCTCGACCTCCTCATCGCTGATCCGGCGGCCGACCCGCCGCAGCTCGGTCCCGATCCAGCGCACTTCACCGGCGCGCTCCCGGGTCGTGATATCGACCTCCCGCCGAGCGCCGTCGGCGAGGATCAGCCAGACGAGCCCGGCGCCGATCACCAGGCCGACGATCAACAGCCACCAGTTGAACTCGGCGTTCACGTCCCGAGAGTACAGGCAACGGCCGACTGACCGTCGCCGGCCGGCCGGCGCCGGCCAGCCTCGCCGAGGCGCCGGCCCTACACTCCCCAGCGATGATCGACATCACCCCGGACCCCGTCTTCGTCCGGATCCTGGGATTCCCGATCTACTGGTACGGCCTGGCGTATGCGGTCGGGCTCGCGGCCGTGTACGTCGTGGTCGTGCGGGAGGCGCGCTTCCGCGGGCTCGACGAGACGCGCATCGGCACCGGGATGATCATCCTCGCGGCCGCTGCCCTCATCGGCGGCAGGCTGTACCACGTCATCGACCGGTGGCAGCTCTACGCGCCCCATCCGATCACGGCCATCCTGCCACTGGCGATCCAGCCGGACGGCTCGTACACGTTCGCCGGCTTCACCGGACTCGGCGTGCCCGGCGGGATCATCGCCGGGACGATCGCCGGCGTGCTGTACGCCCGCCGCGTTCACGAGGACATCCCACGCTGGGCGGACGTCGTCGCTCCCGGCCTGTCGTCATGCAGGCGATCGGTCGCTGGGGGAACTTCTTCAACCAGGAGCTGTACGGGCCGCCGACGACGCTGCCGTGGGGCATCAGGATCGACTGTGCCCACCGCATCCCGGACTTCCCGTGCTCGCAGTTCCCGCTGGAAACGACGCACTTCCATCCACTGTTCCTGTACGAGTCCGTGTCCGGCCTCGTCGGTGCGCTGGTCCTGATCTGGCTGGCCCGACGCTGGTCGGCCCGGCTCGTCGCCGGCGACCTGCTCCTGATCTTCTTCGTCTGGTACGGCCTGACCCGCTTTGCCCTCGAGACCCTCCGGCACGACAACTGGACGTTCTTCGGGGTCCCGACCGCCCAGATCGTGACGCTCGTCTTCGTGGTCGCCGGCTTCGCCGGCCTGTGGTATCGCCACGGCCCGGGTCGGCCGGCCGAGAGCGCGGCGGACCTCCTGCCGGAGCCCGCCGTCGGGCGGTCGCCCGAGGAGGACGAGGAGGCGTTCTGGTCGGACCAAGACGAACCGCTCGACGAGGACGATCGGCTCGACGAGGAGGACCTCGACGAGGACGACCTCGACGAGGACGACCTCGAGGACGAGCTCGAACGGGACGGCGGTAACGACGCCGCCGGTCGACCGTCGTCCTGACATGGCGACCGAGTCCGACCCAGCTTCGCGACCGCGCCGCAATCGGCCGCCGCCTGGCCGGCTCTCGCCGCAGGCGCTCGCCGACGCGCGCGGTGGCGCGGTCGAGGGCCTGGCCTGGCTCGGCCGAACCCCGGAGGCCAGGGCGTCGATCCTGTACCGCCTCGTCCGGCTCTTCGCGCGCTTCGTCCTCTTCGGGGTGCTCCGATTCCGGATCGAGACGTCGGGCCAGGAGCACCTGCCGCCGGGCGGGTACTTCCTCGTCGGGGCGGCGCATCGCGGCTGGATGGATCCGTTCCTCGTCGTCCACGCCCTGCCGACGGAGCCACGCGTGTGGTTCCTCGGCAGCGCCCCGTCGACCTTCACGAGCCGCTGGCGCGAGCGGCTGATCCACCGGCTCGGCGGTCTGCTGCCGGTGTGGCGCGGCGGGATCGGCGCGGGTCCGCACGTGGCCTCGGCGCGGGCGGTCGTCGGCAACGGTGCGGTCTTCGCCCAGATGCCGGAGGGCACGGTCAGCGGGCCGGCCGGCCGGATCGGCCCGTTCCGAGTGGGCTGGGCGGTGATCGCCCTGCGTGTCGACGTCCCCATCGTTCCCTTCGCGATGGTCGGCACCGAAGAGCTCTACCTTGGCCGGCGGATGGTCTCGCGCGTCCTGCCACCGACGTCGGTCGCCGGTCTGCTCGGGCCCGACTGGGACGGCCGTCGGCCGGAGGAGGACACCCGCGAGGAGCTGGAGCTGGCGCGCCGGTTGAGCACCGCGCTCGAGGCGATCCTGGGGCCGGTGGTCTTCGAGCTCTACCCGCGGACGGTCGATCCACCGGACCATCCGCGTCGCCTGAAGCGGCGCCTGACATGGCTGTTCCTGCGGCCGGGTCGGCTCGATCGCGACGACCCGGGGGCGGCGTCGCCGCCGCCCAGCCGGCCGTCCTGACGAGCCGCCGGCGGGGCTATCCTCGGCTCCATGCAGTACGCCGAGTCGATCCTCGATCTGGTCGGTCGGACGCCGCTCGTCCGGCTGAGCCGCGTCACCCGCGATCTGGGGCCCGTCGAGCGCCAGCCGCTGATCCTGGCCAAGCTCGAGATGCTCAACCCGGGTGGATCGGTCAAGGACCGGATCGGGCTGCCGATGATCGAGGCCGCCGAGCAGGCCGGCCTCCTCAAGCCCGGCGGGACGATCATCGAGCCGACCTCGGGCAACACCGGCCACGGCCTGGCGATCGCCGCCGCGCTCAAGGGCTACCGCTGCATCTTCGTCATGGCCGACAAGCAGTCGACCGAGAAGCAGGCGCTCCTCCGGGCGTACGGCGCCGAGGTCGTCCTCTGCCCGACCAACGTCGCTCCCGAGTCACCGGAGTCCTACTACTCGGTCGCTGCGCGGCTGGCCCGGGACATCCCGGGCGCGTTCAAGCCGGACCAGTACTGGAACATGGAGAACCCGATCGCCCACGAGAAGACGACCGGTCCGGAGATCTGGGACCAGACGGAGGGCCGGCTGACCCACTTCGTGGCCAGCGTCGGGACGGGCGGAACGATCTCGGGCGCCGGCCATTACCTGCGTGAGCGCAACCCCGACATCGTGGTCGTCGGAGCGGACCCGGAGGGCTCGGTCCTGTCCGGCGACACCGCCCGGCCGTACCTCACGGAGGGTGTCGGCGAGGATTTCTTCCCAGGGACCTATGACCCGGCGGTGGTCGACCGCTGGGTGCGCGTCAGCGATCGCGACGCCTTCGCGGCTGCCCGTCGCCTCACCCGCGAGGAGGGCATCCTCGCCGGGGGTTCGTGCGGGACCGCCCTCGTCGCCGCGATGACGGTCGCCCGCGAGCTGGTCGACGCCGGCGCGGGCGCCGGGAAGGTGATCGTCGTGCTCCTGCCCGACAGCGGCCGGAGCTACCTGTCGAAGGTCTACAACGACGAGTGGATGCGGGTGAACGGACTGCTCGCGACCGCCGGCGCGGTCGCCCGCGTCTCCGATCTCCTCGCGGATCGCCACCACGAGGTCACGCGCCCGCCCGTCGTGGTCGCCCGGACGACGGAGCGGGTCGGGGCCGCGATCGAGCGCCTCGAGGAGTACGGGATCTCGCAGATGCCGGTGTCCGAGGATGCCGAGGGCAGCGCGGTCGCCGGGATCGTCGGCTCGATCAACGAGAAGGGCCTGCTGGAGCGCGCG
>VBFG01000049.1 GCA_005882635.1 Chloroflexota bacterium
GAGCCGGTGGGCTCGGCGAGCGATCGGTGCTGGCCCACGCCATCCATCTGTCCGAGCGAGAGCAGGCACGGCTGGCCGAGACCGGGACACGGATCGCCCACTGCCCGACGTCGAACCTGTTCATCGGGGCGGGGATCATGCCGCTCGCCGAGCGACTCGCGGCGGGGCTGACCGTGGGGCTCGGATCCGACGTGTCCGGTGGCGCCGAGCTGTCCTTGTTCGGCGTGATGCGGACGGGCGCCTACTCGCAGCAAGCCCGCCGGGCACTCGGCGGCGACCGCGTCGAGGCGCCTCCGCTCGGGCCGCTCGACTGGCTCCGGCTCGGGACGCTCGACGGGGCCCGGGCCCTGGGGCTCGACGATGCGATCGGCTCGATCGAGGCCGGCAAGGACGCCGACCTGATCGCGGTCGACCCGGGACGGACCGCGCCCCTCGGCGGCCGGGTCGACGACCGCGCCGACGCCGAGCGGCTGTCGGATCCCGAAGCCCTCGTCAGCCGCCTGATCTTCCGGGCCGATCCGTCGATGGTCCGGGCGGCCTGGGTCCGCGGCCGGCGATTGGAGGGGCCGACGTGATCGACGCGAGGTTCGGACACCTCAACCTCATCGCCCGCGACTGGCGAGCGCTCGCGGCCTTCTACATCCGCGTGTTCGGGTGCGAGATCGTGCCGCCCGAGCGCGACTACTCGGGCGACGAGCTGGCCGCCGGCACGGGCGTCCCGGGCGCCTCCCTGCGCGGCGCCCACCTCCGGCTGCCCGGTCATGGCCCGACCGGCCCGACCCTCGAGGTCTACCAATACGGGTCCATGCCGGACGGCCTGCCGCCGGCGGCGAACCGGCCCGGCTTCCAGCACATCGCCTTCGCGGTCCCGACGGTCGCGGACGCGCGCGACACCGTGCTGGCGGAGGGTGGCGCCGCGGTCGGGTCGGTGGTGACGCTGCAGGCGGCCGACGGCCGGTTCGTGACATGGGCCTACGTGACCGACCCGGAGGGCAACATCGTCGAGCTCCAATCATGGTCGGACACGCGGCCGTGAGTCAGAACGGTGGCTGACAGCGTCGAGATCCTGATCCGGGGCGGCACGATCGTCGACGGCACGGGGGCGCCGGGCCGGCAGGGCACGGTGGCGGTCAGCGGCGACCGGATGCGCGTGCTCGCGACGGACGAATCAGCACCCCACACCGCGCGCACGATCGATGCCGCCGGCAAGGTCGTGGCCCCGGGGTTCATCGACCTCCACTCGCATGGCGGCCTCGTGATCCTCGCCGACCCACGCCACGAGCCGAAGGTCCGCCAGGGCGTCACGACCGAGGTCGTCGGTGTTGATGGCCTCAGCTACGCGCCGTTCCTGAACCAGACCGACCTCGCGATGCTCCGCGAGATGAACGCCGGGCTCGACGGCGACCCAGAGGGTGTCGCGTTCGACTGGTCATCCGTGGGCAGCTACCTCGATCGGCTCGACGGGCGCAGCCTGAACGTCGCCACGCTCGTCGGGAACACGCCGGTCCGGATCGCGGCGCTGGGCTGGGACGAGACGCCGGCCGACACCGCGGCCGTGACCAGCATGCAGAGCATCGTCCGCGAGGCGCTCGAGGACGGCGCGTTCGGGCTCAGCAGCGGCCTCGACTACCCGCCTGGCGCCTACGCCACGACGGCCGAGCTCGCCGACCTCGCCGCCGAAGCCGGCCGCGCCGGAGGCATCTACCACACGCACGTCCGCTACAGCCTCGGCGACCGATTCCTCGACCCGTTCCGCGAGGCGATCGAGATCGGCCGCCTGGGCGAGGCCCCGGCCCACATCACCCACTTCTACCATCGAGCGACGTTCCCGGGGACGCCCGACCAGATGCTGGACCTCGTCGACCAGGCCCGTGCGACCGGCCAGGACGTCACCTTCGACGCCTATCCCTATGAATGGGCCTGCACGCGCCTCCTGATCCTGATCCCGATCTGGGTCCAGGCCGGTGGCCCGGCCCGGACCAAGGAGCGGCTCGCGGATCGCGAGGTCCGGGCGAGGATCCGCGACGATCTGGCGAAGCGCGGCCAGCTGTTCGCCGGCCAGGGCGGCTTGCGCGACGTCCGGATCGGCAATCTGACCCTACCCGAGCACCGCCGCTGGGAGGGCCGCCGCTTCGGGGAGCTGATCGACGACCGGGGTGATGACCCCGTCGACGTCCTGTGCGACCTGCTGCTCGCCGAGGACCTCCGCCCGAGCGAGGTCACCCCGGGTCCGCACACCGATGGGATCCGGCGCTTCCTCCGCCACCCGATCGGGATGGTCGGGACCGACAGCACCTTCCTCGGCGAGAAGCCGGCGCCGCGGACCTACGGGAGCTTCCCACGGATCCTCGGCCAGTTCGTCCGCGACGAGGGGGTCCTCGGGCTCGAGGAGGCCATCCGGCGGATGACGAGCGCCCCGGCGGCGCGGCTCGGGCTCCGCGACCGCGGCGTCATCCGGGAAGGTGCCGTCGCCGACCTCGTCGTCTTCGACCCGGCGACCGTCAAGAGCGACGCGACGGTCGACGACCCGCGCCGATACCCGGAAGGGATCGAGACCGTGATCGTGGGCGGCGTGCCGGTCGTCGACGGTGGACGCCACACCGGCGCGACGCCCGGCCGATCGCTCCGCCGCGGCCGCGACTAAGCCGCGGGCGACGCCGCCGTGGATCCGTCGCCGAGCGCCCGGTCGAGGGCCGAATGGGTGCCGTCGACCCCGGGCTGGGCCAGCGCGGTGAGGTCGAGCTGCGGGCTCGTCCGCTCCTCGTCCGGCCGTCCCAGCAGGTAGCCCTGGCCGGCCCCGATCCCGACGGCGAGAATCGTCGCGAGCTGCTCGGGCGTCTCGACCCCCTCCGCCACGACGGATGCTCGCCACTGGCTGGCGAGCTCCTGCAGCGCCCGGAGGACGGCGTGGGACGGATCGTGGAGCACGCCGCCCTGCACGAGCGACAAGTCGATCTTGACGATGTCGAAGCTGACCTCGCTCAGGAGGCGGAGGCCGGCGTTGCCGGCCCCGACGTCGTCGGCCGCGAGACGCATGCCGGCGCGGCGACAGGCATCGACGTTCTTCCGCAGCTGATCGAGGTCCTCCACGCGCTCTCGCTCGGTCAGCTCGAGGACGATCTGGTCGAGCGGGATCCCGTTGCGGTGGAAGATCGCCTTGAGCTCGCCGACCCGGAACAGGGACGACTCCAGCGTCCGCGGCGAGAGGTTGACGCTGATGTAGGTCCCCGGCTCGAGCGGGCCGACCGAGCCCGCGACCACCTCGAGGCAGAGCAGGTCGAGCTCGACCGTCCGGCCGACGGCCTCCGCCGCCATGAACATCGTCCCGGCGTCGGCGAAGGGCGCCCCGTGGGTCGGGCGGACGAGGCCCTCGAAGCCGATCGGGACGCCCGTCGTCATCGAGAAGATCGGCTGGTAGACGGGACGGACGGCTCGCGTCGAAAGGACCGCTTCGATGCCGGCCGTCAGCTCGGCGATCGGGCGGGCTTCCGCTCCGTCGCCGTGGAGGCGCGGGTCGTAGGCGACCACGGCGGTTCGGCCGTGTCGCTTGGCCCAGTACAGGGCGGCGTCCGCGTTGCCGTAGAGGAACCGGGGCTCGCTGCTCGGTGACGGCACCGCTGACACGCCGATCGAGACCGAGAACGGGTCGATCGGGCCGCTCGGGTCGCCGCCGCTGAGCGCCGACGCGAGGATCCGCCGGCCGATCGACTGGCCGGTCTCGAGGTCGGCCTGCGGCAGGAGGATGGCGAACTCGTCGCCGCCGACCCGGAATGCCCGGTCGGCACGGCGGAGGTTCGTGGCCGCGATCCGGCCGATCGCGACCAGCAGATCGTCGCCGGCCACGTGCCCCTTCGAGTCGTTGACGGTCTTGAGGTCGTCGACGTCGATCAGCAGCAGGCCGAGCGGAGCGCCCTCCCGGGTCGCGATGTCGAGCTGGCGCGAGAGCTCGTCCTGGAAGGCCCGATGGTTGCCGAGACCGGTGAGCCCGTCGAGCAGGGCGTCGAGGCGGGCGCGGTTGTAGAGCTCCATCATCTCGGACCGCTCGGAGTCGATCGCCGCCGCGTGACGGAGGATCCTCCGGGCGACGATGGCCATGAACGCCGGCAGGCCGATGCCGGCGGAGACGAGGATGAGGATCGCCGGAAACCGGTCGCCGGGACCGGACGCGCTGAATGCCTGGATCGTCGAAACGCCCATCAGGCAGACGAAGGGAACCAGCAGGGCGGCGACGAGCAGGCCTCGGATCGTCTCGAGCCGGCCTCGCCCCCGCCACGCCGACGGTGGTGACGAGCTCGGCGCGACCATGTTTGTCCTCATATGCCCCGGACCCCACTTCTACGCGCTCGACGGGGCCGTGTGACCAAGCCGAAGGTACGGGTCTCCCGCCGCCAATGGGCCCAGAGACGCTCGTTCCGGGCTCGCCCTACCGTCGCTCCCGAGCCGCCGGGGATGAAGGAATTGAAGACGCGCGTGCGCATGAGCAGCCGGATCCGACGCATCGCCGCGGCCACGGCATGGATCGTGGTCGCCGGGTGGGTCGTCCTGCCCGCGGCCTGGCCGCGCTCGCCGGTGATCGCGACCGCGCTCGCCGCGAGCTGCAAGGGAGCCGGTCACCAGCTCTCCGTCTCCCCGCTCGCGGCGTCGCCGATGTCCGGCACGACGCAGACGACGATCGTCTTCCGCGCCGTCGTGACCGATCCCGACGGGTGCGTGCCGAGCAGCGTCGTGGTCGTCGTGCCGGGACTCCTGCAGAAGGCCATGTCGCCGGTTTCCGGCAACATCACGACCGGCCTGACCTACCGGACGACGTCGAGCCTGCCGGCCGGCACGTGGTCGTACCAGTACCGCGCGACCAACGGGACGGGCGCCGGCCGGCAGACGGTCACGGTGTCCGGACCCGGCTCGATCAAGATCTCGCCCGTCCCGGCGCCGACGCCGAGTCCAACGCCGGCACCCACGCCGGCACCCACGCCGGCACCCACACCGAAGCCGACGCCGAAGCCGACGCCGAAGCCGACGCCGAAGCCGACCCCTCGGCCGACGCCGGCCGCCACGTCGACTCCCCATCCGTCGGGCCCGCCGCCATCGTCCGGCCCGAGCCGGGGACCCTCGCCGGAACCGAGCCCGAGCGCCGACTCCGTCGGCCTCGGTCCCTGGCGACCGGACGACGGAGATGGGGGGATGCCGCCGGTCGACGGACTGTCGCCGCTGCATCCGGCGGCCTCATTCGACCTGGCATTCGACCGGCCCGAGCTCCTCGCGATCCTGGCGTGGGCGATCACCTCGTCGTTCGGGGTCGTCCTGTTCGCGTTCGTCGTCCGGGCGGGGACGGCGCCGATCGGCCCGGCGGCGCTCGCCGTCCTCGTCGATCGCGACGCTCGACGCCGGCGGGGCAGCACCGTGGCCGAGGTGGCCGACCGCGCGCAGACGGCCCTTGCCGCGAGGATGAACGTCTCGCTGCCCGTTCGCGGCGGCGTCGCGGCCGAGGAACTGCTGGGACTCGGCCAACCGGGGGCGCGCACGCGCCCGAGCGGCAGCCTCGCCCGGCCCGCGCTCCGCTTCGACAAGGCCCCGGCCAAGGGGGTCGAGCGGCGGGCGATCGGCTATCACCAGGTCCGCGTGTCGGCCGGACCGGATGACGTGCGGACGGCCGAATTGGGCCGGGTCGACCGCGGCGACGAGATCGAGCTGATCGGCGAGGACGCCGGCTATCTGCAGGTGCGGACGCCGACCGGCCTGGAGGGATGGGTTCCGCGCGTCGTCATCCTCGGCGCACCGCGGATCGCGGGTGCCCCGGTCGCTCCCGACAAGCCGGAGACGGCGCGGCGGCTCGGCCGGCGCAGTCGGCGGCGCGCCGCCGACTGAGGGTCAGCCGCTCAGCGCGACACGCGGAGCTCGCCCGCCAGACGCTCTTCGGCAACCGTCAGGGCCACGTCGAGATCGCCATTGGCCGGGCTGGCCCAGCCGATCGCGACTCGGAGGTCGTCGCCCGCGTCGAGGATCGCGGTCTCGATCGCGCTCCGGGCCCGCTCGACGAAGTTGATGGCCTCGATCTCGTTGGTCTCGGGGAGGAACACCGCGAACCGGGCCGTCGCGATGCGCGCGACGCAGTCGCTCGCCCGGACCTGCTGCGTCAGGGTCCGGCCGGCGCCGATCAGGACGGAGCGGACGCCCTCGACACCGCCCGTCGCGGCGTGCTCGTCGAGACCGCCGATCTCGACGAAGACGATCGTGGCGGGGCGCCGGGACCGACGGGCACGGGCGCGTTCGCTGGAGATCATCCGGTCCCAGTAGCGCGGGCCATCGGTGCTCGTCTCCGGGTCGCTCCAGCCGCTGGGCGTCATCGACCACGCCGCCGCGTCAGGGTCGCCCAGGTCGTCATCGGCCGGCGCCGGCGCGCCATCGGTGTCGATGAAGGCGTCGGTCTCCCAGGGATCCACGTTCATTCTTGGCCTCGGCTTCACGACCTCGCCGGCTGGCAGTCGCCTCGATGGGGCTGCCCGGCGCCCAAGCAGGCCGGGAGTCCTGGCGACCATCCTCTCCCCGAGGGGACCAGACGGACCCGGGCCGGCGGTACCAGCCGATGACGTCCGGTGGTCCGGGTCTCCGAGGGCGGCGCGATCTCATCCGGACGAGGCTGAGGCGAGCGTGCTGGCCGCGTCGCCCGACCCTGACGGTTCTCGATCCTCGAGCCGAGAGCGCTGCCGGTCGGCGAAGAGCCGCTGCTCGGCGTCAGGGACGGCGACGGCCGCGGATCGGTCGGCGCCGATCTCCGCCCAGCCGATCGCCAGGCGCAGGGCGACGGCCCCGGCGGCCAGCCACACGTCGCAGGCCGATCGGATGCGCTCGACGAAGTTGATCGCCTCGATCTCGTCGGTCTCCGGCAGCAGCGCGGCGAAGCGGGTCGGGCCGAGTCGGGCCAGGTGGTCCGTCTCACGGGAGTAGCGCCGCATCGTCGTTGCGACCGGCGGGATCAGTCGGTCGGCGGCCTCTCGCCCCAGCCTGGCGGACAGCCGATCGAAGCCGGCGAGGTCGACGAGGACGACCGTGGCGGGGCGGTGGAAGCGCCGGATCCGGGCCTCCTCCTCGGTCAACCACCGACTCCACGATGCCTCGACGTCGAGGCCGGTCTCGGGGTCGATCGGCGGGCCGCCGGCGGCCAAGACCCACGGCCCCTGGGACTCGTGGCCGTTCGACGCGGACCGGCCGGCCCGCTCGGGGAACCACGGCGAGGCCGGGTCATCGGAGTCGCCCGATCCGGCGGTCGACAGCGGCGGCAGGGACGCCGCAAACCGGCGCGTCGCGGTCCGCGCCCGCCGGTGGGCGATCCGCGGCAGCACGATCGCGGCGAGGGCGACGGCGACGTTGATCGCCACCGCGAGGGTGACGATCGTCTGGGTGTCCATACGATCCCGGCTCCCGAGAACAGATGATTGCGAGGGTCGATCGATGAGCGACTGGCATTGAGCGGACGCTCACGATAGAGGCGCGACCGGGGCATGACGATGGTCCTGGGCTGCGATGACCCACTTGGCGGTGCGATGCGGCACCGAGCTGGTCGGGACGGCTGGGGCTGGGTGCAGAACAGAGGCGACTCCGGTCGGAGGGTGGAGTCCGCTCCGACCTGGTGGCGTCCGGAGCGGTCGGCCGGCCGATGTCCGCCGACCCCGCCGAGGCTCTCCGAGCGGGCGCCGTCCGGGCCGATCCCGGTGGTACGCTCCACGCAAGGAGGGACCGTGCCGCGCATGACGATCCGGACCCCGCCGGGCCGGACCTTGACTCCCGTCGCCCCGCGCCGGACCGAGACGGACCCGCTCGTCCTCCAGCCGGGGACGATCGCGCCGGGACGAGCACGGCCGGCGGCGCCCCTCCGCCGCGAAGGGCCGGCCAAGCTGACCGGCGAGGCGAAGTACGCCGACGATCTCGTGTTCCCGGGGGCGTGGTACGGGGCGACGATCCGGTCGACCGATGCCCACGCCCGCTTCGACGGCATCGACCTCGACCCGGCCCTCGACTGGTCGGCGATCGCCGTCGTGACGGCGGCCGACATCCCCGGCGAGAACATCGTGAGCCTGGTCAGCGACGACCAGCCGGTTCTGGTCCCCGTCGGCGGCGAGATCCAGCACCAGGCGGAGCCGCTCGTGCTGCTCGCAGCCGCCGACCGGGAGACGCTCCGTCATGCCCGCCGCGGCGTGACGATCCGCTCAACGCCGCTCTCGCCCGTCTTCGACCCGCGCCTCTCGGACCACGTCTTCGCCCACTTCGACATCGCCTCGGGCGACCTCGAGCGCGGATTCGCCGAGGCGGACCTCGTGATCGAGGGCGAGTACCGCGTCGGTCACCAGGAGCAGCTCTACATCGAGAACAACGCGATGATCGCGGTCCCCCGCGAGGACGGCGGCGTGGCGGTCCACGGCTCGCTCCAGTGCCCGTACTACATCCACAAGGCGCTGAAGCGGGCGTTGCGCCTGACCGACGAGCAGGCCCGGGTCGTTCAGGCCGAGACCGGCGGCGGCTTCGGCGGCAAGGAGGAGTACCCATCGATCATCGCCCTCCACGCCGCCCTCCTGGCGCGGAAGACCGGCAAGCCCGTCCGGATGATCTACGACCGCCACGAGGACTTGTCGGCGACGACGAAGCGCCACCCCGCGATCGTCAGCCACCGGACCGGCGTCAAGGCCGACGGGACACTCGTCGCCCAGGAGATCGACGTCGTGATGGACGGCGGCGCGTACTGCACCCTGACGCCCGTCGTCCTGAGTCGCGGGGCGATCCACGCCGGTGGACCGTATCGCTGCCCGAACGTCCGGATCCGGGCACGAGCGACCCGGACGAACACGCCGCCGAACGGTGCCTTCCGGGGGTTCGGCGCGCCGCAGGTTGAGTTCGCCGCGGAGGTCCAGATCGGGCGGATCGCCGACGCCCTCGGCATGAGCCCCCTCGACATCCGGCGGCGCAACCTCTACCGGGTGGGTGATGAGACGCCGACCGGCCAGGTCCTCCGGGAGAGCGTCGCGGCCGAAGAGGTCCTGGAGCGGGCGGCCGAGGCGGCCGAGTTCGAGGGCGTTCGGACCCGCACCGAGCGAGCCCGGGCCCGGCGCGCCGGCTCCGGCAGTGTGCCCGGCTCGCCACTCCGGACCGGCGCCGATCGGACCGCCTCCGGCATCGGCCTCGCCCTGGCCTGGCACGGGGCCGGCTTCACCGGATCCGGCGAGGTGAAGCTCGCGAGCGTCGCCTCGGTCGAGCTCGGGGCGGATGGCCGGATCCGGGTCCTCACCGCGTCGACGGAGATGGGGCAGGGGACGAAGACGATCTTCCCCCAGCTCGTCGCGGCCGAGCTGGGCGTGGCGGTCGACGATGTCGACATCGCGCCGCAGGACACGGCGCTCGTTCCCGACTCCGGGCCGACCGTCGCGAGCCGAACGGCGATGGTCGTCGGCGGGCTGCTGATCAAGGCGGCGCGCCGGCTCCGCGAGGTCGTCGAGGAGCGCAACGGCGGCCGGCCGTTCGCCGACGTCCATCGCGCGGACGCCGCCGCCCACGGCCCGACGAGGATCGACCAGCAGTTCGAGCCGTATCCCCACGTCCATTTCGACGACGAGACCTACCGGGGCGACGCCTATCCGGCGTTCGGCTGGGCCGCCTGCGTGGTCAGTGTCAGCGTCGATCTCGACAGTGGCGAGGTGACGGTCCGCGACGTGGTCGCCGCCGACGACGTCGGTCGGGTCATCCACCCCGTGCTCGCCGAGGGCCAGGTCGAGGGCGGTACGTTGCAGGCGATCGGCTACGCGACGATCGAGGAGATCAAGCTCCGCGACGGGCGGTACCTCAACGACCGCCTCGCCACCTACATCATCCCGACCTCGCTCGACGCGCCCCGGATCACGACGCTCCTCGTGGAGGCGCCGTTCAGCGGTGCGCCGCACGGCGCCAAGGGCGTCGGGGAGCTGCCGATGGACGTCGGGGCGCCGGCGGTGGTTGCCGCGATCCGTGACGCCACCGGGGTCTGGATCCATGAGCTGCCGGCGTCGCCCGAACGGATCCTCGCAGCCCTCGGGGTCACCGCCGAGCCGCCCGGTCAGGCGCCGGCGGCCGACACCGTGCGAGCCGCGCTGGACGAGCCGATCGAGGCCGGCACGGACCCGCGACCCGACGCCCCGACGGACCCGCAGCCGATGCGCGGGCCGCGGGACCCCGGCGAGCCGAGCTAGGCGACGCGATGGGCGAGTGGCGGTTCGCGGTCAACGGCGAAGCGGTCGAGGTGGAGGCGCCCGGGATGCGCCGACTGCTCGACATCCTCCGCGAGGACCTCGGCCTGACCGGGACGAAGGAGGGCTGCGGCGAGGGCGAGTGCGGCGCCTGCACGGTCCTCGTCGACGGGGCGCCGGTCGACTCCTGCCTCGTCCCGGTCTGCCAGGTCGAGGGAGCCCGGATCGCGACGGTCGAGGGCCTCGCGACCACGTCGTCCGAGGGCCCGGTCCTGGATCGGCTCCAGGAGGCGTTCCTCGAGATGGGCGGAGCGCAGTGCGGGATCTGCACGCCCGGCATGCTGATGGCGGCCCGGAGCTATCTCGACTCGGGCGGCGGGCCGGACGAGGTCGCGATCCGCGAGGCGATCGCCGGCAATCTCTGCCGCTGCACGGGTTACACCAAGATCGTGGAGGCGATCGCGGTCGCCGCCGGAGGGCCAGGATGATCGATCAGCCGGACCGACCGCCCGATCTCGCGGACGACGGCGACGGCGAGATCCCGGTCGGCGACGAAGCGGTCGGCGTGGGTGTTTCGGCTGCGGGGATGGGCGACGAGTCGGGCCCGTCGAGCGCCGACTACTCCGTCGCCTTCACACCGCGCCAGGTCGCCGTGGGCTTCGCGATCCTCGCCGGTCTCGTCGCGTTGGCGATCAGCCGGCGGCGGCGCAAGCGGTCGGGCGGAGACTAAAGGTGCCGGCTCCGGTCGAACCGCCCATCGAGACACCGGCCTCGCTCCCGGAGGCGTATGCGGTCCTCGCCGACTCCTCCGCGGAGGATCCCGTCACCCCGATCGCCGGCGGCACCGACGTCATGGTCCGGATCACCGGCGAGATCGGCGAGCCGCCGCGCCGGATGGTCGACCTGTCCAGGCTCCGCGAGCTGCGCGGGATCGCGGTCGATCGTGGCGCGGTCGTGCTGGGCGCCCTCACGACCTACACCGAGATCCGCCGATCGAGCGTCTGCCGCGAGCACCTGCCGGCTCTGGTCGAGGCGGCGGCGACGATCGGGGCCGGCCAGATCCAGAACCGCGGCACGATCGGCGGCAACGCCGCGAACGCCTCGCCGGCGGGCGACACCTTGCCGGTCCTGCTGGCCCTGGACGCGGCGTTCGAGGTCGGCAGCAACCGCGGCCAGCGGGCGATCACGGCCGATGCGTTCTGGGTCGCCTACCGCCGAACCGCGCTCGCCCCGGACGAGTTGATCCTCCGGATCCGGATCCCGATCGGCAGCGGGCGCGAGACGCGGTTCCGGAAGATCGGCACACGGCGTGCCCAGGCCATCAGCAAGGTCGTCCTCGCGCTGTCATGGGTGGACCAGGACGGCCCGCCCGGCAGTGGCCGCGTGGCGCCGATCGCCCCCACCGGGAACGGCCCGATCGGGACCTGGCGAGACGTCCGACTCGCGCTCGGGTCCGTGGCGGATCGGCCGATCCGGACCCGCGCGACCGAGGCCGTCCTCGAGGCAGCCTCGCCGACGCCCGAGATCGCGGATGCCGCGGCCGAGGCGCTCGCCGGCGAGATCCATCCGATCGACGATGTCCGCTCGACGGCCGAATACCGCCGGGTCGTCGCGGCACGCGCTCTCCACCGGATGATCCGCGACGCCGGCGGGTGGTGACGGCTCGGGTCGCGATCGATCGATCACGACGGAGCCCGAGGACGTCGACGCCCGGGATCGGATCCTCCCGCCGGCCGACTAGGATGCCGAGATGATCGACGTGGCGCCGTCGGCCGTCAGCGAGGCCGACCAGATCCTGACCCCGGACGCGCTGGCCTTCCTGGCCGACCTCCAGGCGACCTTCGGTCCGCGCCGCGCGGCGCTCCTCGGGGCACGCCGCGACCGACAGGCCGCGATCGACGCCGGGGCCGACCTCGACTTCGACCCATCCACGGCTGACCTGCGGGCGGCCGACTGGACGGTGCCACCGGCGCCGGCCGCGCTCGCCGATCGCCGGGTCGAGATCACCGGCCCGGCCGAGCCGAAGATGATGATCAACGCCCTGA
This sequence comes from Chloroflexota bacterium, assembly GCA_005882635.1. Classification (GTDB taxonomy): domain Bacteria; phylum Chloroflexota; class Limnocylindria; order Limnocylindrales; family CSP1-4; genus CF-46. Next base: position 12,254 of record VBFG01000049.1, read on the forward strand.
ACTCCGGTGCGCGGGCGTTCATGGCCGACCTCGAGGACGCGCTGAGCCCAAGCTGGGCGAACATCGTCGGCGGCCAGGCAGCGATCCGTGCCGCCGTCCGCGGCGCCCTCCGGTTCGACAGCCCGGAGGGCAAGGCCTACCGCCTCGGCGATCGCCTCGCGACCCTCCTCGTCCGGCCACGCGGCTGGCACCTCGAGGAGCGTCACGCGCTCGTCGCCGGCCGCCCGATGAGCGCGTCGCTGTTCGACGCCGGACTCGATCTGTTCCACAACGCCGCCGAGCGCGTCCGTCGCGGGATCGCCCCGTACTACTACCTGCCGAAGCTCCAGGCCGCGACCGAGGCGCGATTGTGGGCCGACGTCTTCGATCGGGCCGAGGATCGCCTCGGTATCCCGCGGGGGTCGGTCCGGGCGACCGTCCTGATCGAGACGATCCACGCCGCGTTCCAGATGGACGAGATCCTCCACGCCCTCGGTCCGCACGCGACGGCGCTGAACGCCGGGCGGTGGGATTACCTGTTCAGCTGCATCAAGACGTTCCGGACGCGATCCGACCGCGTCCTGCCCGAGCGCGGCCAGCTGACGATGACGACCCCGTTCATGCGGGCCTACACGGAGCTGCTCGTCCGGACGTGCCATCGGCGTGGCGCCCACGCGATCGGCGGGATGGCGGCGTTTATCCCGTCCCGACGTGACCCGGAGGCGAACGCCGCGGCGATGGCGAAGGTTCGCGACGACAAGGAGCGCGAGTCGGGCGACGGCTTCGATGGGACGTGGGTCGCCCATCCCGACCTGGTCCCCCTCGCGACCGAAACCTTCGACGGCGTCCTGGGCAGTCGGCAGAACCAGCTCGAGCGGCGACGCGACGATGTCCATGTCGCCGCGACCGACCTGCTCGACATGCGCGTTCCCGGCGGCCGGGTGACCGAGACCGGCGTCCGGATGAACGTGTCGGTCGCGCTGCAGTACCTCGCGGCGTGGCTCGGCGGGAACGGGGCGGCGGCCATCAACAACCTGATGGAGGACGCGGCGACGGCCGAGATCAGCCGATCCCAGCTGTGGCAGTGGCGGACGTCCGGCACCCGCCTGGACGATGGCCGCTCCGTCACGTCCGACCTGTACTCGGCCATCCGCGACGAAGAGCTCACCCGACTGCGGGCCGATCCATCGATCGATCGTGGGCGGCTGGCCGCCGCGGCCGGCGTCCTGGATCAGCTCGTCCTCGACGACGACTTCCACGAGTTCCTGACGATCCCCGCCGGCAGCCACCTCGACTGACGCGGCCATTTCCTCGGCCGCGCGTACGGGGCTGTCGCGTCGCTGTCGGGCCATCCCCGGGCCCTGTTATGGCTCTGACACGGTCATGACACCGCCGTCGGCGTGCTGTACCACGCGCCGCTGATGCGGTCCTCGGCATGGTCGGAGAGGCCCCCTTGGAGACGCGCCATGTCCCTCTTCGATTCGCGCGGCGAGCGTGCCCCTGGCCTGTCCGGGAGACTCGTCGCATCTCTGCTCCTCGCCCTCGGGCTGGCCCTGGCGCCGGCGGGGACCGCGCTCGGTCAATCCGATCCGAGCGGCAACAACGGCACTGTCAAGGTCCACGACGGGGGCCTCGAGCCGAGCCCCGAGATCCGCAATCAGCCCCACGTCTGCACGTTCCATCTCCACTTCTTCTTCGCCGACGCCGGCCAGGCGGGGACGTGGTGGATCGAGAGTTGGCCGCCGACCGGAGACGGCACGGTCGTCCTGTCCGGCGCCTATCTGACCGATACGAACGGCGAGTTCCGGACCCCGCCTGAGCCGGGCGCCTACGAGCTGCCCGACGGGCACTACAAGCTCTTCTGGGAAGGCCGCAGCACGACGAACGTGAAGCACAAGGTCTTCTGGGTCGACTGCGCCAGCGAGCAAGCGCGAGCCGGCGGCGGCGGCCAGGGCAGTGTCCAGGGCGGCGGCAACGGCCAGGTCCAGGTCACGGTCGGCGCGTCCGTCGCGGCTTCGATCCGGGCAAGCATCCGAGCCCAGGAGCAGCAGCTGGCGGCCCTTGGGACGCTCAATGCCTCGATCCGGGCCGAGGTGTCCGCCGAGACCGCGGCGCTGACCGCTGTCACATCGGCGGAGGTCCGCTCCTCCGTCAACGCCCTCATCGGCGCCCAGCAGGCGAAGCTCGAGGCGATCGCCTCCCTCGCGGCGGCGATCCGCGCCGAGATTCGGGCCGAACAGGCGGTCCTTGCCGTCCACGGCCATGCCCGCGTCTCCGCGGCGATCGCCGCGTTGATCCAGGCTCAGCAGGCCGAGCTGTCGGCGAGCGCCTCGCTGCGGGCAGCGATGGCGGCGACCATGAACGCCGGACAGACGATCGCCCGCGGTTCGATCTCTGCGCAGCTGACCGCGGCGCTTGCCGCCACGACCAGCGCCGAGGGCGCCCAGGCGAGCGCCAGTGCGTCTGTCGAAGTCGCTCTGCAGAGCCGGATCGCGGCCGAGCAGGCCCTCCTCGCGAGCACGACGAAGGGCCAGGTCAAGACGTCGACCGCGGCGCTCGTGGCCGCGACTCAGGCAGAGGTCGAGGCTCGTGCCGAGCTGACAACGGCTGCCCGGGCGGAAATCGCGGCCGCGGCCGGGGTGACCGCTGCCATCCAGGCCGGGGTGGCTGTCGCCGGTAGCGCGTCCGGTGGCTCGTCTGGCGGCGTCGGATCGACCTCTGGCGGCGTCGGATCGACCTCCGGCGGCGCCGGGTCGACCTCCGGCGGCGCCGGGACGACGTCCGGCGGAGGCGTCGGGACGACGAACGCCGCATCGGGCGGCACCGGAGCGGGCGCGACACTGCCCGCGACGGAGACGGCCGGCGTCGCCCGCGAGCAACCGGACGGCTCCCTGGTCGGCACGCTCGCGCTCCTTGCGCTCGGCGTGCTGACGCTCGCGCTCACCGGGTACCTCGTCAGCCGAGACCGCCGCATCCGCCGCTAGGCAACCCGATCCTTCTCGAGCCCCGGGGCGACCGGCCCCGGGGCTCATTCGTGTCCGGCCTGCGTCGATCGGTGAGCACCGCTCGCCGCGCGCCCTCCACCGGGCAACTTCGTCCAGCGTCTTGACAAAGTGGGCGATAGGGCTCACTTTGTCCATCGACTGGACGAAGTGGTCGTCGAGCACGGCCACACGAGGAGGACCCGGCCCCGTCATGGCGCTGCCGACCAAGGCGACCCACCAGCAGACCCGCGTCCACAACGAGCGGCTCGTGGTTCGCACGGTGTACGACCTCGGCCCGATCAGTCGTGCCGACGTCGCCCGCCAGACCGGCCTGACCCGCACGACCGTCTCGGACGTCGTGACCGGCCTGCTGGACGACGGCGTCGTGAAGGAGATCGGCCGTGGCCCGTCGAGCGGCGGCAAGGCCCCGATCCTCCTCGAGGTCGACCAGGACTCGCGGCTCGTCGTCGGGCTCGACCTCGGTGAGGAGCACTTCGCCGGCTCCGTCGTGAATCTCCGTGGCGAGATCCGGCGGACCGTCGAGTTGCCCGTCGCCGGACGCGACGGCGACGACGCGGTCGAGCTCGTCTTCGCTCTCCTCGACCGGCTCCTTGCCGGGACGACGGCGCCGCTGCTCGGCATCGGCATCGGGACGCCCGGCCTCGTCGACAGCCGGACCGGCACGATCCGCCGGGCGGTCAACCTCGACTGGCGCGACCTGCCGCTCGGAACGATCGTGGCCGATCGCTACGGCGTGCCCGTCAACGTCGCCAACGATTCACAGGCGGCGGCGCTTGCCGAGTACACCTACGCCGGCGAGGGCCGCGTCCCGAACCTGATCGCGATCCGCGTCGGGCGCGGCGTCGGGGCCGGGCTCATCCTCCGCGGCGCCCTGTTCCAGGGCGATGGCTCCGGCGCCGGCGAGATCGGTCACACCGTCGTCGACGACCAGGGAGCGGTCTGCCGATGCGGCCGGCGTGGCTGTCTCGAGACGGTCGCCGGCATGCGGGCGATCGAAGCAAGGGCAGCGGCGGCGACCGGTGGCGACGCGGACCTCGGCGCCGTCCGTGCGGCGACCGTCGAAGGCGAGCCGTGGGCCCTCGCCATCGCCGATGACGCCGGGGCCGCGCTCGGCCGCGCCATCGCGGCGCTGATTGGCGCTCTCGACATCCAGCGGATCGTCCTGCTCGGTCCGGTGACCGCCCTCGGCGAGCCGTGGCTCGCGGCGGTCCGCCGCGAAGCCCGGAGCCGCGCCCTTGCGCCGCTCGCCGACGAGGTCGACATCTCGGTCGGCCGGCAGCCCAGCAACGTCGTGATCCGCGGCGCGTCGGCGCTCCTCGTCGCCCGCGAGCTCGGGCTGAGCCTCGTCCGGTGACCACCCCGATCCGGCGCCGCCGGAGCGATGGCCGCGCCCCAGCCCCGACCTCGGGCAGGCTTCGGGTTGGCGTCGACATCGGCGGCAGCAAGGTCGCCGTCCTCGTCGTCGGCGAGGGCGACTCGGTCCTCGCCCGGAAGTCCGTTCCGGCCGCTTCCTCGGAGCCGGATCAGGCGATCGCCCAGATCGCCGCCGTCATCCGGGAGGCGGTCGGCGAGGCCGGGGCCACGATGGCCGACGTCGCCGCGATCGGCCTCGGCGTCCCGGGCCGCGTCGACGCCGCGACCGGCGACGTGACGTTCGCCGTCAACCTCGGCTGGCAGCACCTGCCGCTCGGGCGGCGGCTCGAGGCGGCGCTCGGTGTCCCGTGCGTGGTCGAGAACGACGTCCGCGCCGCCGCCGTCGGACTGCACCGCCACGAGGGCTATCGCGGCGTCGACGACCTGATCTATCTCGGGATCGGGACCGGCATCTCGGCCGGCGTGGTCCTCGATGGGCGACTCCATCGCGGCGTCCGGGGCATGGCCGGCGAGATCGGGCACGTCGTGCTCGATCCCGACGGCGTCTCCTGCGCGTGCGGCCTGCGCGGCTGCTTCGAGACGATCGCCGCCGGCGCCGGGATCGCACGGGCCGCCCGGACCGCGGTCGAGGCCGGCGAATCGACGATCCTCGCCGCGACGACCGACCCGACCGCCGTCGACGTCTTCGCGGCGGCCGAGGCCGGCGACGCCGTCGCGGCGCGGCTCGTCGATCGGGCGGCAGCCGCGATCGCCCGGATGGTCCACGAGCTGGTCCTGGCCTACGACGTGGAGCTGGTCGTCATCGGCGGCGGGATCAGCCGTGCCGGGGCGCCGCTCCTCGACCGGATCCAGGCCGGGCTCGCCCGGATCGCGGCCCCGTCCGCCTTCGCCGCGGAGCTGCTCGCCGAGACCGACGTCCGGCTGGCCGGCTCCGATCACGACATCGGCACGCGGGGCGCGATCGCCCTGCTCGATCCGCTCGCGAAGGAGGTGGTCGCACGCGAAGCCGTGGGTTGAGGGCCCGCGCGATCGCGCGGGTCGAGGGCGTGTCCGCAGGCGCGGCGGCCCGAGTCAATCGTCGAATGAATTCAAGGAGGAGAACACCGGTGCACCTGAAGCGAACTCTCACGATCCTGGCGGCGACGATCCTCGTCGTCGGCTGCGCGTCATCAGCCTCACCGTCGCCGAGCAGCGGTCCCAGCGCCGCACCCGCGGCATCGACCCCGGCCGCGTCGGGGTCGACGGCTCCGGCCGCGTCGGCGGCCGCAACCCCGCTCGCGGCGGATCCCGCCGAGGCGGTCATCCCGAACGTCGAGTCCGGGGCGGAGATCCACTTCTGGACCTTCTACCTGTCGCCGACGTTCGACCAGTACATCAAGGACACGATCACCCGGTTCGAGGCGACCTATCCCGGCGTCAAGGTCGACTGGGAAGACCATCAGGCCACGTTCCAGGACGACCTGAAGAATGCGTTCGCGGCCGGCAACGCGCCGGACGTCATCAACCTCTCGGTCAGCGAGGGCTGGGTGTCGGACTACGCCGGCAAGGGCCTCCTGCTGAACCTCGACGACAAGGTCCCCCAGGCGGTCAAGGACATCTACTTCCCCGGGCTCTGGAAGGAGCAGCTCGTCGACGGCAAGAACTACCAGTTCCCGTGGTACCAGGGTCTGTCGGTCGAGCTGATCAACAAGCGCCTGTTCGAGAAGGCCGGCCTCGACCCGGCGGCGTTCCCGAAGACCATCGACGGCATCCCGGCCCTGTGCCAGACGCTAAAGGACAAGGCGAGCACGGTCTGCGACATCCGCCTGACCGTCAACGACCTGATCGCCCAGATGGTCTACGAGGGCAACGTCAAGCCGATCAGCGCTGACGGCAAGACGTTCACCTTCAACTCGGCCGAGGCGGTCGCCTGGCTCCAGACGTACGTCGACATGGTCAAGGCCGGCACGGTCGACAACACCACCCTGACCACGACGGACGACCGCACGGGTCTCCTGCTCTTCTCGGCGGGCCAGGCGCCCTTCTACCTGACGGGCCCGAACCTGATCCGCGACGTCAAGTCCAACAACGAGACCCTCTACAACGACCTGGCCGTCGCCATGGCGCCGCTCGGCAAGAGCAACGTCACCGGCAAGGGCCTGATGAGCATCTCGGTCAAGGCCGACACGAAGTTCCCGAACGCCTCGATGGCGCTCGCCCAGTTCTTCACCAACCCCCGGAGCATGGTCCAGTTCAGCCAGCAGGTGGCGATCTACCCGTCGTCGCCGAAGGCGTTCGAGGATCCGTTCTTCTCGTCGCCCGGCACGGCGATCGAGGACAGCGCTCGGCCGCTCGCGAAGGACATCATCGCGACGTACGCCGACATCGTCCCGACGATCCCGAAGAAGGCCGACGTCAACGAGATCGTCAAGAAGGCGGTCGAGTCCGCGCTGTTCAACAACGTCTCCGCCCAGGATGCGCTCAACAAGGCCGTCCAGGACGCGAACGCGTTGCTCGCCGGCTAACCAACCCCCCAGGTGCAGCGGCCCGCCCGGTCCCCCGACGGGCGGGCCGCCCCGACTCCCCGGAGACGCAGGCACGATCGATGACCGCCCGGTTCCGCGCAACGCCCTACCTCTTCCTGCTTCCCGCGGTCGCGCTGATCGGCGTCTTCGTCGTCTATCCGATCGTCGCCGTCTTCTACTACTCGTTCACCGACTACGACATCGTCCGGCCGCCCGTGTGGATCGGCCTGGACAACTTCCGGAAGCTCCTCGGCGACGGGACGTTCTGGCTGGCGCTGACTCACTCGTTCGTCTATCTGCTGGTCACGCCGACGATCATCGCCCTCTCGGTCTGCCTGGCGATCGTCGTCAACCGCAAGCTGCGCGGCATCCACATCTTCCGCGCCCTGTACTTCGTGCCGGCCGTCAGCGGCTCGATCGCCATCGGGCTTGCCTGGCGCTGGCTCTTCGACCGGAACGGCATCATCAACGGCGTCCTCCAGACGCTCGGCATCATCCACACGCCGATCCAGTGGCTCGCCGAGCCCGGCCTCGTCCTGCCGATCGCGATGCTCCTCACGATCTGGGCCGGCATCGGCTACTACTCGGTCATCTTCCTGGCGGGGCTCCAGAACATCCCCGAGGAGCTGTACGACGCCGCCCGGATCGACGGCTGCAGCGATTTCCAGAAGCACTGGCACGTGTCGTTGCCGGGTCTTCGGCCGCAGATCGTCTTCGTCGCGGTGATCTCGTCCCTGGCCGCGCTGAAGGTCTTCGACGAGATCTTCGTGCTGACCGCCCGAACCGGAGGGATCCTCGACTCCGGGGTGACGATGGTCTTCTATCTCTGGAAGCAGGCGTTCACCCTCCAGCACGCCGGCTACGCCGCGGCGATCGCCATCGTCCTGCTGGCCATCACCCTCGCGTTCTCGATCGTCAACGTCCGGCTCCTCGAGCGCCGGGAGGCCGATCGATGACGCGGCCGCTGAGCGAGCGCGGCGGCGCGGGCGAAGCCGCTGGAGCCGTCGGGGCGGTGGCGACCGCGGCCGTCCTCGAGCCGGTCGCGATCCTGACCGGCGCCCAGCTCCGACGACGACGCCGACGGCGCGAGCTCGCGGCGAACGCCGGGTGGTACGTCGTCCTGACGTTCTTCGCGGCGATCACCGTCTTCCCGTTCCTCTGGATGCTGCTGACGTCGCTGAAGGGATCGGCCGACCCGATCGCCTCGGTCCCGCCCCAGCTCATCCCGGGCCATCCCACGCTGGCCAACTACCAGCGGGTCCTCGACAGCCTGCCGATCCTGAAGTTCTTCCAGAACAGCATCGTCGTGGCGATCGCGGTGACCGGGCTGAACGTCCTCGTCTCGGCGATGGCCGCGTACCCCCTGGCGAAGATGCGCTTCCGCGGGCGCGAGGCGACCTTCTACCTGCTGCTGGCGACGCTGATCGTCCCGACGCAGCTGACCTACATCCCCAGCTTCATCCTGGCCGTCAACGTCTTCCACTACTACGACACCTTGCCGGCCGTGATCCTCCCGAGCCTCGCCAGCGCGTTCAACATCTTCCTGATGCGCCAGGCGTTCCGGGCGATCCCGAACGATCTGATCGACGCCGCCCGGGTCGACGGGGCGGGGGAATGGCGGGTTTGGTGGCAGATCCTCCTGCCGATCGTCCGACCGTCGCTCGCCGCGGTGGCGATCTTCACGTTCGTGACGTCGTGGAACGACTTCCTGTGGCCGTCGCTGATGCTCCACGACCGGACCCAGATGACGCTCCCGGTCGGGCTCGCCGCGTTGCAGGGGTTCTTCTCGTCGGACTTCCGGTCGATCGCGGCGGGCGTGACGATGACGGTGATCCCGATCCTGCTCTTCTTCATCGTCGTCCAGCGCTATTTCGTCCGCGGGCTCGCCGGGGCGGTCAAGGGCTGACGTGGCGACGGCGGCCGGGTCCGCGGCCGGCTCGACGCTCGACCTGCGCGATCGGTTGCTGCTGTCGTTCGAGGGTCGTTGGCTGTCGCCCCCCGGCGCCGAGGCGATTGCCCGGCGGGCGGCGGGCGTCACCCTCTACCGTCATCTGAACGTCGGGTCGCCGGCCGAGGTCCGGGCACTCACCGACGAGCTCCAGGCGGCCGCGGCACGGATCGGCCGGTCGGCGCTGCTCGTCGGGGCCGATCACGAGACCGGCCAACTCCACGCGATGGGCGACGGCGCGACGCCCTTCCCCGGGGCGATGGCGCTCGGCGCGGTTGGGGACGAGGGCCTCGTCGAGCGGGTCGGCGCAGCGATCGGCGCGGAGCTGCGGGCGATGGGGCTGAATGTCGTCTACGCCCCGGTCTGCGACCTCGCGACGAACCCGCGGAACCCCGTCGTCGGGATCCGCTCATTCGGCCACGACCCGGCGGCGGTCGGTCGGTTGGTAGCGGCGACGGTCCGCGGGCTGCAGTCGGCGGGGGTCGCGGCGACGATCAAGCATTTCCCGGGCCATGGCGACCCGTCCGCCGACTCGCATCGCGGGCTACCGGTCATCAACCGCGGCGCCGACGAGCTCCGCGAGCGCGACCTCGTGCCGTTCGCCGCCGCGATCGACGCCGGAGCACGGGTCGCGATGGCCGGCCACCTGGGCGTCCCGGCGCTCACCGGCCGGCGTGACCTGCCGGCCACGCTGGCGCCGGAGATCCTCCGGACGCTGCTCCGCGGGGATCTCGGCTTCGGCGGACTGACGGTCAGCGACGCCCTCGACATGGGGGCTGTCTCGAACCACGGCGGCGTCGACGTGGCGGCCGCGCTCGGCGCCGGCACGGACCTGTTGCTGTGCGGTCCGGATCCCGAGGCGCAGGTCCGGGTCGAGGTCGGCCTCGCGGCGGCCCGGGTCGGCGGTCTGGTCGGACGCGTCGACAACGACGCAGCGACCGCCCGCGTCGCCGACCTGCGGCGGTGGATCGCCGGGTTCCCGGTTCCGCCGGTCGAGGTCGTCGGCTGCACCGACCACCGGCTCCTTGCCGACGAGGTCGCGCGCCGTTCGATCACGCTGATCCGAGATCGCGACGGCCTGCTGCCGGTCGCCGCGACGGACGTCCGACGGGCCCTCGTCGTCGAGCCGCGACCCCGCGACCTCAGTCCGGCCGACACCACCTCATGGCTGCCGCCTGGCGGCCTCGCGGCGGCGCTCGCGGAGCGCCTGCCGGAGATCGAGGGCGTCATCGTCGGGCCGTCGCCGACGGCCGACGAGATCGCGGTCCTTCGGGAGCGGGCAGGGTCCTCCGATCTCGTCGTGCTCGGCACGGTCGACGCCCTCGGTCAGCCCGCCGTCGTCGAGCTCGCTCGCGCCCTCGCCGCGACCGGGTGTCCGGTCGTGGCCGTCGCGCTGCGCGCACCGTGGGACTCCGACGCCTACCCGGAGATCGGCACCGTCGTCGCAACGTACGGAATCCAGCCGCCCAGCCTCGCCGCGCTGGCCGACGCGCTCGTCGGCGACCACCCGATCATCGGTCGATTGCCTGTTCGCCTCGCCGGCGGCTGACCCGGCCTCCTCCGGTCAGCCGCCGGCGCTTCCTCGCTCGACGAAGCGGCCCCAGCCTCGATCGTCGGTCGCCCGGCCGTCCCGGACCACGGCCCGACCCCGGACGAAGACGCTGCGAACGGCACCCGTGACCTCGACGCCTTCGTACGGCGTGTAATCGCTCGTGTGGTGGAGGTCGGCCTGGCGGATCGTCCGGCGGGCCTCGGGATCGAAGAGGACGAGGTCGGCGTCCCGGCCCGGCTCGATCGCGCCCTTCCGGGCGAGCCCGAACCGTCGGGCCGGCGTCGTCGCAACCAGGTCGACCATCCGCTCGCGGCTGATCCGGCCCGTGGCGACGCCGAGTCCGTACACGATCGACAGGAGCGTCTCGATCCCCGGTGCGCCGTTGCTGATCCGGTCGAACGGGATGCCGCGCGCGGCTCCGCCCTTTTCGACGGCGACGCGATCGGCGACGTGGTCGGTCGCGACGAGCGACAGGTCGCCCGCCGCGAGACCCGCCCAGAGTGCGTCGCGATCCGCGGCGGGGCGGAGTGGCGGCGAGATCATGCTCTTCGCGCACTCGACGGGGTCGGGCTCGTCGTACCGCGCCTCGGTCAGGGCGAGGTAGTGGGGACACGTCTCCCCGGTCGCGCGCACGCCGGTCGCGCGGGCCTCGGCGAGGTGCCGCATCGCGGCCGCGCACGAGAGGTGGACGACGTGGACCGGCGCCTCGGTGGCCCGCGCAAACGCCATCACCCGGTGGGTCGCGACCGCCTCGGCCTCGACGGATCGCGTGGCAGCGTGGTGCCGTGGTGACGTATCACCATGTTGAAGCGCTGACGCCACGGCCGCGTCGATGAGGACGGGATCCTCGCAGTGGACCTCGAGCATCCCGCCCCGCTCGCCGAGGATGCGCAACGCCTCGAAGATCGAAGGGGCAGGGAGCCTGAAGTCGAAGACCATGAACGCCTTCGCCGTCGGCACGCCGGCATCGACCATCGCCGGCAGCTCGGAGAGCCGGTCGTCCATCCCGCCGAGGATCGCCGGGCTCAGCGCGAAGTCGACCGCGCTGTCGTTCGCCGTGACACGGCGGAACTCGTCGACGCCGGCTCGGATCGAGCGGTGTGCCGCAGGCGACGAGCCGGTGCCGGGATTGTTGAAGGCGAGGAACGTCGTCGTCCCGCCGAACGCCGCCGCCAGGGAGTCCTGGTAGAAGCGATCGGGCTCGTCGTCTGACGCGACGCGGGTGTGGGTGTGGACGTCGACGCAGCCAGGCAGGACGAGCAGGCCCGTGGCGTCCAGAACCTCCCGCGCGGTCGCGGCCATCGCCCCGAGGTCGTCCTCCACAAGGTCGATGGCGCCGCCGCGGACCGAGACGTCCGCCCGCCGTGATCCCGCCGCGGTTACGACGGTCCCGCCTCGGATCAGCAGGTCCGGTCCGGTGCCGTCAACAGCCACCCGGCGAGCATACCCACGAGTTGGGCTATCAGCCGAAGGGTTGGGTGCGTCCATCTCGGCTGTGAGCCGAAGGAACACGATCGGCACGACATGGCGCTGCTGCACGATCGTCTCGGACTTGACCTTCCTCGGCGATACCGACGGACGACTTGATCAGACGCTCACCGGTGGAACCTTGGCGCGTCTCGGCGCCGCGAATCAGCGGCTGACAAGGCTGTCGCTCACGTGGATGACTACCTGAGACACCCGTCGAGCGACCCCAGACGCCCGATCGAGCTTCTCGATCGGCGCGAACGTTCCCCGGAGGAGCGTCTGACCGGGTCCGGACGGCGCCGCAGTCGGCTGCTAGTCGACCTCGCGGATCGCGATCGCCTGGGCGCCGTCCCAGAGGCAGCGCCGCCCGACCTCGCGCAGGCGATCGGCCCAGCCCTCGTCCGGGACGATCGAGGCGAAATGGTTGGCCGCGAGCTGGCCCACCTTCGACGACGTCGTGCAGGCGCCATACGGGACGAAGATTTCACACTCGCTGATGCCGCCCGGATACATCGCCAGCATCCCCGGCGAGGGGTGCGAGGTGTGGTTCTCGTAGTCGATGCCGGGGCGGAAGTCGCCGTACGGGATCCACGTCGACTCGCCGCTCCAGCGGCAGTGGATGAGGCGCGACGAGATCGGCAGCATCCGCCGGATTGCCTCGATCGTGTGGGGCGCGTCGGGCTCCCAGCGAGCGCTAAAGTGGAGGTCGCCGACCTCGATCCGGAGCGTCGTCACGGGCGCGCGATCGTCGTCATGCTCGGAGGATAGCGGTGGCCGACGCGGCCGGACCGACCATCTCGACCCACGTCCTCGACACGGAACTGGGGACCCCGGCACAGGGTGTCCGGGTCACGCTGTCGCGGCTCGACGTCGGCAATGGCCCGATCCGGATGACCCAGGCGCTGACCGACGGTGACGGTCGGGTCCGCGACCTGCTCGAGCGGCCGCTCGTGGCGGGCGACTATCGGCTCGAGTTCGACGTCGCCCACGAGGACGGCTCGTTCTTCACCAGGATCGCGGTCGACCTTCGGATCAGCGACGCCGGTCGGAGCTACCACGTCCCGCTCCTGCTGGCGCCCTTCTCGATGACGACGTACCGGGGCAGCTGATGGACGACCGCGACGTCGCGGCCCTCGATCGGCTGCCCGAGGACGCGTTCGTCGAGGCCGCCGCGCCATGGTTCGAGGGGGCACCCGCCTTCCTCCGCCGGCTTGCGGCCGCGCGCCCGTTCGGGTCAGGCGCCAGGCTGTTCGACCGCGCCGAGGAGATCGCCACAGCGATGCCCGAAGACGAACAGCTCGAGCTGATCGACGCGCATCCGCGGCTCGGCGCGCGGCCGGCGTCCGTGTCGAGTTCGTCGTTCCGCGAGCAGGGCTATGACCGCGAGACAACCGAAGCCATCGCTGAGCTGGGCCTGCTCAACGCCGCCTACGAGGCGCGCTTCGGATTCCGCTTCTGCGTCTTCGTCAATGGTCGCTCCCGCCCGGAGCTCGTACCTGTCCTGGAGGCGGCTCTCCAAGCGGATCGCGACGCAGAGGTCTCGCGCGCCCTCCACGACGTCGTCGCGATCGCCCGTGACCGGTTCGCGAAAGGCGCTGTCGAGGTCGGCTCGTGATCGAGGTCGGCCCGAACTCCTACGGCAAGTCCGCGATCCGCCTCGTCAAGGTCGACCGCGACCAGGCGCCGCATCGTGTCCGTGACCTGACGATCGCGATCGCGCTCGCAGGAGACTTCGCCACGTCGTACTCGGAGGGCGACAACTCCGCCGTGATCGCGACCGACACCATGAAGAACACGGCCTACGCGCTGGCGGGCGAGCATCTGACGGGTTCGATCGAGGGCTACGGCCTCGTGCTCGGCCGTCACTTCCTGGCTGCGGGCCGCGAGGTCGATCTCGTGAAGGTTTCGATCGATGCGCACGCCTGGCGTCCGATCGACTCTGCTCCGGACGCGTTCACTCGCGACGCGTCGGAAACGCGCAAGGCGGACGTATCGGTGTCCCGTGACGGCTTCCTGGTCGAAGCTGGCATCGCCGACCTCGTGGTCATGAAGACGACCCGTTCCGCGTTCGCGGGCTTTCCGCGCGATCGGTTCACCACGCTGCCCGAAACGGACGACCGGATCATGGCGACGAAGGTCACCGCGTCGTGGGGCTACGCGCGTGATGCCGAGCTGGACTTCGACGCGGTCTTCGACCGCGTCCGATCGACGTTCCTGGGGGCGTTTGCCGACCATGACTCGGCATCCGTCCAGCACTCCATCTGGGTGATCGCGCGGGCGATCCTGGAGGCGCACCCGGAGGTCGACGACGTCACCATGTCATTGCCGAACCTCCACCACTGGACCGTCGATCTCAGCCCGTACGGGATCGCTAACGATCGCGAGATCTATGTCGCCACGAAGGAGCCGCACGGCCTGATCGAGGCGACGATCCGGCGGGCTGACATCGGGTCCGTCGAGCGGCCCGGGACGTCGTGACAGCCTAGGTGTCACGCGGCCGGTCCACCATCCCGGCCATGGAAGCCCGCATCGTCCAGCTCCCGTCGAACGAGATCCACGTCGACGCCGACCGGATCGTCATCGAGCGGTTCGTCCTGCGCGACCCCTCCCTCGCGGCCGTCCTCGCCCAGCGTGAGCCGGCCGACCGCCCGGCGGTGGTCGAGCGCGCCCTCAAGGTGGGTCTGCTCGCGATCCAGGACGTCGCGACGTCGATGGACGTCGACATGGTGCGCGACCAGTTCGAGAAGCTCCTGCGCGCCTCGGAGCAGGCGAACGCGCGGGCCGCGGACGCGCTCGACCAGGTCCTCCGCTCGAACTTCGCCGACGGCGACGGACGGCTGCCGCGGACCCTCGAGAAGTTCCTCGGCGATCGCGGCCAGCTCCGGTCGTTCGTCGGCGAGCTGTTCGACGAGACGAAGCGGGACAGCGCCATCGGCCGGCTGCAGACGCTGCTCGGCACCTACTTCGACGGAGACGCGTCGAAGCTGGCCCTGCTCCTCGACCCGACCCGCCAGCACTCCCCGATGCACCAGTTCCGGGACGAGGTGGCCCGCGGCTTCGAAGGCATCCACGAACGGCTCACGGCCATCGAGGCCGCGGCAGCGGCCCGCGCGGTCGAGCGGGCGCGGTCCACGGCGAAGGGCGGCGACTTCGAGGACCTCCTGGAGTCGCTGCTCGGCGATGCCGCCCGTGGTCTTGGTGACCTGGTCGACCGGACGGGTGGGGCGGTCGGCGAGCAGCTCCGCTCGAAGAAGGGCGACTTCGTGGTCACGCTCGACCCGGCGCGGACCGGTGGCGCGGACCTCCGGATCGTCGTCGAGGCCAAGGATCGGGCGATGTCGAGTCGGTCGATCCGCGAGGAGCTCCGCGAGGCGAAGCAGAACCGGGCCGCGGCCGTCGGGCTCGTGATCTTCAGCCCGGCCCATGCGCCGCAGGGCATCGCCCCGTTCGACGTCCGGGCGGGCGACGTCTACTGCGTGATCGACCCGGCCTCGCCGGATCCGGCGGTCCTCGACGCGGCCCTGCGGCTCGCCCGGCTGCTCGCCCTTGCCAGCCTGCGCGAGGTCGCCGCAGAGATCGATGCCGACGCCGTTCGCTCGGCGCTTGCCGCGGTCCGGGCCGAGCTCGAGGCCCTGAAAGGGATCAAGGCAACCCTGACGTCGATGTCCAACAGCGCGGCCGGCGTCCAGGCGGCACTCGACCGGCTTCGCGAGGGAATCGTGGCTCGCGTCTGCGAGGCGGAGGCGGAGATCAGGATGTCGGGTTCGCGTCCCGGCCGGATGCCGCCGATGCCCTGAACGTGCGGACCACCCGCACGTGGGACGACCGGGTCATATGCTCTGAGACGCCATCGAGCGAACCTGAACGGTGCAGGATTCAGCCAGGACACGAGGGATGTCCGGCCCGCGGCTCACCCCGGGAGACCCGCTCATGCGCCGACCGCTCGCCCTGTTCGCCGCCGCGGTGTTGCTGCTCGCGAGCGCCGCCGCGGGGGTGACAGCCGCACCCCGGTCGACCGACCTGAGCGCCGACCCGACCGGTCGCTGGATCGTCGTCCTCAAACCGGGCACGGACGCGGACGCGGTCGCGGCCAGCCAGGGGCAGAAGGTCGGGTTCTCCGTCGATCGCACGTTCCGCCACGCCTTCCGCGGGTACGCGGCTCGCCTGAACCGCGACCAGGTCACGAAGCTCAAGCGTGACGGGAGGGTCGCGATGGTCGTCCCGGACGAGGCGATCCACGCCGAGGGTCAGATCATCCCGACGGGCATCTCCCGCGTGGGGGCGATCAGGTCGACGATCGCCGCGGTCGACAACACCGACACCCGGGTCGATGCGGACGTCGCGATCGTCGACACCGGCATCACTGCGGTCGCCGACCTGAACGTGATCGGCGGCTACAGCTGCGCGAACACGTCATCGGCGGCCTGGAATGACCTCAACGGTCACGGCACCCACGTGGCCGGCACGGTCGGGGCGATCGACAACGGGTCGGGCGTCGTCGGCGTTGCGCCCGGCGTCCGTCTGTGGGCGGTCAAGATCCTCGACGCGAGTGGCAGCGGGCTCCTCAGCTGGTACCTGTGCGGTCTCGACTGGATCACGGCCCAGCGCGACCCGGTCGATCCGTCCCGGCCGCTGATCGAGGCCGTCAACATGAGCGTCGCCAAGTGGGGCCAGGACGACGCGAACTGTGGCTACACCAACCACGACGTCCTGCACCAGGCGATCTGTCGGCTCGTCGGCAGTGGCGTGACGGTCGTCGCCGCAGCCGCGAACGACTCGGCCAGCGCAGCGGCGCGGGTCCCGGCTTCCTACAACGAGGTCATCACCGTCTCGGCCCTCGCCGACACGGATGGCAAGCCAGGCGGGCTCGGCGGCAATCGCTGCTTCTCGTGGGGCACCTACGACAAGGACGACACGTTCGCCGACTTCAGCAACTACGGCTCCGATGTCGACATCATCGCGCCCGGCAAGTGCATCTGGTCGACCGTGCCGGACGGCTATCAGTACATGTCCGGCACATCCATGGCTGCGCCGCATGTGACGGGAGCGGTCGCCCTGTTGAAGGAGAGTCGGCCGTACCTGACGCCGAGCGAGGTCCGCGAGGCCCTGCAATACCTCGGCTCGACGGACTGGAAGAACTCGACCGATCCGGACCCGTACCACGAGCGCCTGCTCGACGTGTCGCGGCTCGGGCCGCGCGGCGACTTCGGCCTGACCGATCAGCAGGGCTACATCAGCCCCGACGGCGGGACCGGCCACGTCGGGATCACGGTCCAGCGCGATTCGACGTCGTTCGAACGGGTGCGCTTCTCCGTCTCGGGGCTGCCCGACGGTGCGACGGCGTGGTTCTCGCCGACGAGCGTCTACGGCTTCGCCGCTGCGACCACGACGCTGTCGGTCCATCTGAACGGCCCGGTCACGCACCAATTCTCGGTGACGGTCACCGCCGACGAGCACGGCAACAGCCACTCGACGACGGCCAACCTCGCGCTCGATTCGGACAGCCCGACGGCGGCCGCGCCGACGTCGGCGATCCGCGTCCATCAATGGCTCGGGACCTCATCGGTCCCTGTCCTCGTCGGCTGGAATGCCGGTTCGGACGCGACGAGCGGCGTCTGGGCGTACGAGCTGCAGCGCCGGGTGGACGGCGGGACATGGACGACCGCCGCGACCACCGCGGCGAGCACGCGCTCGGTCGCGGTCAACGAGTCCTTCAACCACACCTACCAGTACCGCGTCCGCGCCCAGGACGGCGCCGGCAACTGGAGCTCGTGGGCCGCAGCCGGCTCGACGAGCACGAACGCCGTCATGCAGGAGAGCTCGAGCTCGATCGGGTGGACGGGTCGTTGGACGCGGGACACCTACTCCTACGACTCGGGCGGCGCGGCGCGCTACTCGACGACGTCCGGCTCGACCGCCCGGCTCTCGTTCACGGGCCGCGCGATCGCCGTGGTGGCCCCGATCGGCCGCTACCGCGGCAGTCTCGCCGTCTACATCGACGGCACCTACCGGACGACCGTCAGCGAGCTTGCCTCGCGGGGCGCGAGCCGGCAGATCGTCTATCTCGCGACGTTCAGCTCGGTGGGGACCCACCGGATCGAGCTGCGGGTGAGCGGGAGCCGCCGCGTCGACGTCGACGCGTTCGTCATCCGCCGTTGACGTCGCGGCCCGGCCGCGTGAGGCGGTCGGGTTGCCACTGCGCGATATCATGCGGAGCCGGTCGCGCCCGTTCACGGGCGCGCCGCTCGAGAGACGGCTCGAGCAGCCTGTCGGCCGAACGAACGAGGACCTGCCGTGGCGCGCGCGATGTGGAAGGGGGCCATCCAGTTCGGGCTGGTGACCATCCCGGTCAAGCTCTACGTGGCGACCGAATCGGCCTACACGATCCGCTTCAACATGCTCCATGAGAAGGACCTGTCGCGGATCCAGATGAAGACGTGGTGCCCGGTCGAGGATGAGCCGATCGCGCGCACGGACACGGTCAAGGGCTACGAGTACAGCCCCGGCGAATACGTCGTGATCACCGACGAGGATCTCGAGAAGGTCCCGCTCAAGACCATGCGGTCGATCGAGATCGAGCAGTTCGCAAAGGCCGACGACGAGGATTCCGCGAACACGCGGTTCGTCAAGCAGGCCTACTACGTCGAGCCGGACAAGATCGGTCGGAAGCCCTTCTACCTCCTCCGCTCCGTCCTCCAGGAGGAAGGCCTCACCGCGATCTGCAAGGTCGTGATCAAGGACCGCGAGGCACTCGCGGCGCTCGACCCGTTCGCCGACACGATGCTCCTCACGACCCTCCACTGGCCGGACGAGATCCGTTCGACCAAGGAGCTCGATCTGCCCGACGAGGACTACGACTTCAAAGCCGCCGAGCTCGCGATGGCCCGCCAGCTCGTCTCGGCGATGACCGGCGAGTTCGATCCGGCCGACTACAAGGACGAGTACCACGAAGCCCTGATGCAGGTGATCGAGTCGAAGATCGAGGGCCACGAGGTCAAGGCGCCCGAGCCGGCCGAGGAGACCGGCAAGCTCGTCGACCTGATGGCCGCCCTCGAGGCGTCGGTCAACGCGGCCAAGGCCTCCCGGGCCGGCGAGAAGCCGGTCAGCGTGGCCGAGGCGAAGAAGGCCCGCGAAGGCAAGGCCGAGCGGCCGACGAAGCCGGCCGCATCGAAGGCGAAGAGGGCCGAGACGGAGGCCGAGGCCGAGGCCGCGCCCAAGCGCAAGCGCAAGACCGCCTGACCGCGCCCCGCGGCCGCCCGCGCGACCCGCCGACCGCGGACGCGGCAGACTGAGCGGCGATGCCGCTCGAGCAGTACCGCCGCAAGCGTGACTTCGCCAGCACCCCCGAGCCTTCCGGTGCCTCGACGCCGCCGGCCGGAACGGGCCGCTTCGTCGTCCAGCGTCATCGGGCAACCCGGCTCCACTACGACTTCCGGCTCGAGATCGACGGCGTCCTCGTCAGTTGGGCCGTGCCGAAGGGTCTCACCCTCGATCCGGGGGTTCGGCGGATGGCCGTCCACGTCGAGGACCATCCGATCGAGTACTTCGACTTCGAAGGCGTGATCCCGGCGCGCCAGTACGGTGCCGGCGACGTGATCGTCTGGGACTGGGGCACGTGGGAGCCCGAGGCGGAGACCGCCGATGCGGCCGCCGCCGTCGCGAACGGCGAGCTGAAGTTCGTCCTCGCGGGCCAGAAGATCCGTGGCCGGTTCACGATCGTCCGGACGAGCCGCCGTCCGGGGTCGGCGCCGGCGACGGCGTTCGAGGACGACAGCGAGCAGTGGCTCCTGATCAAGAAGCGCGACGCGGACGCCGTCGAGGGCTGGGACGCCGAGGATCACCCGCAGAGCGTCAAGACCGGCCGGACGAACGACGAGGTCAAGGCCAACCGCGACGCGATCTGGGTCAGCGAGCAGCCGGCGGCCGTCGCCGAGATCGACCTGACCGGCGCCGTCAGCCAGCCGATGCCCGACCGGATCGAGCCGATGCTGGCGACGCTCGCGTCGCGGCCCTTCAGCGACGCCGACTGGCTGTACGAGATCAAGTGGGACGGCTATCGCGTCGAGGCCGTCATCCGCGACGGCAAGGTCAAGCTCTGGACCCGCAACATGAAGGACGCCGAGACGTATTTCCCGGGGCTTCTGTCGCCCCCGACCTGGATCGATGCGACGCAGGCGATCGTCGACGGCGAGGTCGTCGCAGTCGACGACGAGGGCCGGCCGGACTTCTCGCTCCTCCAGGAGCGGATCAGCCAGCGACGGACGGGATCCGGGTCCGCGGGCGCGTCGGCTGCGGCCGGGCCGCTCATCTACCAGGTCTTCGACCTGCTGTATGTCGACGGGCGATCGCTCCTCAAGGTCCCGCTCGAGGACCGCAAGCGGATGCTCCGCTCGATCCTCCGCGAGACGTCGCGGGTCCGGTTCGCGGCCCACGTCGTCGGCGACGGCGAGGCGTTCGTCGAGGCCGCCCGTCAGCGCGACCTCGAGGGGGTCGTCGCCAAGCTCCGCCGATCGCGCTACGAGCCTGGCCGGCGGACACCGGCCTGGCTGAAGCTGAAGATCCGGCCGTTGCAGGAGCTCGTCGTCGGCGGCTGGACGCCCGGAGAGGGCAACGCCAGGGACCTCGGCGCGGTGGCCGTCGGTGTCTACGAGGATGGCAAGCTCCACTTCGCCGGCAAGGTCGGGTCCGGCTTCAACGCGGCAATCCGGAAACGGCTCCTCGCCGCGATGGAGCCGCTGGTCATCGACGCGCCCCCGTTCGATCCGCCGCCGCCACGTGACTATCGCGGCCGCTGGGGTGGCGATCTCAACGGCATCACCTGGATCCGGCCCGAGCTCGTGATCCGCGCGGAGCTCGGCGGCTGGACGCGCGACGGGATCGTCCGGCAGACCTCGTTCAAGGGGATCGAGGAGGGCCGCGATCCGCGGCAGGTCGTCCGCGAGGTGGCCGTGTCCTCGAGGCAAGCCGTCGCCGAGGCCGAGTCCGCCGAGCCAGAGGATCCGCCGCCACCCTCGACAGCGCGATCAGCGGCCTCGGGCGACGATGACGCCGTGCCGAAGCGATCCGGGGCAAAGCAGTCCGGCGCGAAGCGGTCCGGGGCGAAGCGGTCCGCCGCGAAGGGCGCGGGCCGGGCGCCGAAACCCGCTCCTGCCGCCTCCCCGAAGCCCGCCGCCGGCACCCCATCGAACGGCGCCAACCCCAGCGCAGCACGAGGAGCCACCACGAGCAAGGCGAAAACGGGGGCACCGTCGGCCGGCCCCGGCGGGCTGCCGTGGAGGGCAGCCCCGGGCGAGCTGGAACGCCTGTGGTCGATGCCGGCCGAAGGCGTGTGGCGGGTCGGCGGCGAGCGTGGCGAGGACCTCAAGCTCACGAATCTCGACAAGGTCCTGTTCGGCCCCCACCCGGCCGATCCGGCCGGCGACCCGGTCACGAAGCGCGAGCTGGTCCGCTACTTCACCCGGATCGCCCCGACGATGCTGCCGCATCTCGCCGAACGGCCGCTCAACCTGCACCGCTTCCCGAACGGCGCCGGCGGCCCCGGGTTCTGGCAGAAGGACATCCCGCCCCACGCACCATCGTGGCTCCGAATCTGGCACGAGGTCGGCGTCGACGACCGCAAGGCCAACGACCACCTCGTCGGGGATCGGGTCGCGACGCTCGCCTGGCTCGGCAACCAGGCCGCGTTCGAGATCCACGCCTGGACCGCTCGACTGGAGCAGCCGTTCATGCCGACGTTCGCCCTCATCGACATCGATCCGGGCTCGAACACGACCTGGGAGGAGACGCTGACGCTTGCCCGGCTCTATCGGACCGCGCTGGATCACCTCGGCGTCCGGGCCTACCCGAAGGTCACCGGCCAGCGGGGAATCCAGGCCTGGATCCCGATCGAGCCGAAGTACACGTTCTCCGACACGAGCGACTGGGTCGAGCGGATCAGCCGGGCGATCGGGTCGACCGTCCCTGATCTCGTCTCGTGGGAGTGGGCGAAAGGCGCGCGCGGCGGCAAGGCTCGCCTCGACTACACGCAAAACCAGCCGATCAAGACGCTCGTCGCGCCGTACGCCGTCCGACCGGCCGATGGGGCGCCCGTATCGGCGCCGATCTCGTGGGACGAGCTCGACGACCCCGAGCTGCGGCCGAACCGCTGGACGATCCGGACGATCGTCGACCGGGTCGAGGCCGTCGGCGACCTGTTCGCAGGGGCCCAGACCGACGCCCAGGAGCTGCCGCCGCTCGGGTGAGGCCGTTCGGGCCCGGCGATGTCGCCGCGAGCCCGGACTGTCTTGGGGGTCAGCGCCAGGCGCGCGGCTCGGCGGGAGAGTAGGGGAGGACGAACCAGCCGAGGAGCGGCTCGCCGGTCGATTGGCTGAGGCTCGTCGGCCGCAAGGCCGGGTCGAGGTGGATCGTGATCGTGACGTCGTCGCGATCCGGCCAGTTCGGGTCATACAGGTCGAGGGTCACCCCCCGCCCGTCCTCAGCGTAGCCGAAGGCCATTACCTGGTGGTTCATCGTCAATTGCCAGGGGTTCAGGCTGGCGACCCGGATCAGCCCGATCAGGACGAGGCGACCCGCGTCGATCTCGGTCTTCGCCTTCGGCCACTCCCGATCAAGCGTCGCCCTCGCCCGGTCGCCGCCGAACGAGCCGCCGAGCGCCGAGCGGAGCCAGTAGCGGATCGGCACCGTGAACCAGGCGAGGGACTGGATCTGGCGGCGGACGATCGAGTTGAAGCGTGCCGAGCCATTGGCGAACGGCTCGCGGACGGGCGGGACCGCGACGCCGGCGGCGAACAGGTCGGCGGCCGTGTAGACCATCCCGCCACACAGTCCGTCGGCCGCATCGCCGACCCCGATGATCCGCGGATCGAGGGGGCCGAATCGGACGGTCGGGCCGGGGGGCCAGGCGTTCGCGAAGTGGAAGCCGTGGGTGCTCGGCAGGAAACCCTCGACCCGTTGGTGCGTCACCGGCCGAAGGGTAGCCCGGGACGCGTCGCCCGTCTGGCCGCTCGGCGGTCGGTCAGCTCGCGACCGTCACCCGGACGATGCCGGGCGGCACGCCGAGGGCGGCCAGCGACCCGTCGCCTGGATCGACCACGTCGAGGACGATGAGGTAGACGCCCGGCGTCGTCGGCGCGATGAGGCTGAAGTCGACCGTCGTCGTCGCGCCCGGCGCCATCCCGGGCGGCAGGAACGCCGTCGCACTGGCCGCTGCACCACCGCTGCCCGGATCGACCGTCCCCAGCGAGACCCACCGCGCGACCAGCCACGCCCGCGCAGCCGGCTGCCGCTCTGCCTGTCCGACGTCCCGCATGACCGTCGGGTGGCCCCACGGCGTCCGGCCCAGGTTGCTGACGGCGACCGACAGGTCGACCGGTTGACCGACCGTCGCCGTTGCCGTCTGGCGGACGGCGTAGACGGCCGTCTGCGGCCCGGTCACCCGGACGACGAGCGCCGGGATGAGCGCCTGGGTCGCCGCGTCGTAGGCGAGCCCATCAGGTTCGTGGAGGGTCGCCACGAGGCGATACAGCCCGGGCGTCGCCGGTACACGTACGCGAACGCTGAACCCGCCGCCTTTCAGGTGCCTGGCGGCGACGGGCGCGACGATCTCGCCGGGGACCTCCGGGACGACCAGGTCCGGCAGGGCGGCATTCCCCGGCGCCGTCGTGCCGGGATCGTTGTCCGCCGCGCCCGTCCCGGCGGCGCCGGTCCCGACCGTACCTGACCCCGACGCCCCATCGGCCGGGGCGGGAGCGCTACCGTCAAGGCGGTCCCAGCGCGTGGCGATCAGGACCTTGTCGGGAAGGAGGGCGACCGCGTCGCGGGCGACCGGCAGGTCGAAGGTCGTCAGCGCGCCGGCGGTCGGCGGTCTCGACAGATCGGGCTCGCCGAACGTCACGCCGAGGCCGGCGAGGGACGGCTCGAGGACCGGCTCGACCTCCACCGGGCGGCGCGGCGCGCCGCCAAGCACTTCGGCGCTCGTCAGTCGCGGCCGGGCGACGATCGACCGGTGGAAGCCCGAGTCGGCCTCGTCCGGGTCCATGGCTGCGATCGCGCCCTTCGTCCGGACGCTGGCGAACGTCAGGAAGTGGTCGTTCCGGTTCGGCGCCGCGCGCCAGATGCCCTCGACCGTCGAGTGGCCACGCAGGACGGACGTCACGTAGTACGTGGGCGACAGGAAGGCGTCGGCGATCACCGCTCGGGCGCCGGCCTTGAAGAACCCCGCGGCATAGTTGTCGACCCGCTGCTCGGCCTGGTCGAGCGTCCCCTCCGCCAACCCGGGCTCGCTGTTGCCGCTCGCGTAGCAGAGGTGGCTGAAGACCACGAGGGCGTTCGGCGCAAGGTGGATCTCGGCCGCGATCCGGTCCTCGCCGAAGTACTGGTGGGCGTCGGCGGCCCCGGTGTGCGGGTTGAGCCCGAACCCGTTCTCGGTCGACGGGAAGAGCTTGTCATGGTAGATGCTCGGCCAGCCGTTGCCGTGGCCGAGGTAGACGACGACCGACGCGCCCTCCAAAGCGGCCTTGACCCGCTCCCAGGTCGCGTCGGGCGAGTAGACCCGGACGATGTTCGGGGTCAGCTTGGCTGCGGCGGCGGCCGTCTCGTCGGCGAGTCGCCGGTAGTAGGGCGTCGCGGCACCAGCGGGGCCGACGATCAGGACGACCTTCGGCGCGCTGCGCCCGGACTCGGCGCGCGCGGCGACCGGGCCCGCCCCCCCGAGAAGCAGAACCGCGACGGCGACCAGAGCAATACGCCCGAAGCGCCGGACCATGACCACGCCGCCTTCGATGCTGAGTTGCGCCGCGTCTCCACCCGCGGTTCGCGGACCTCGACGATCGTCGGGGCCGCGACATTACTACTTACCTATTCACCCCGCGTTCGTGGAAGGTTCATTGCCAGTTCTGCGGTGCGGCGACGCACCGGCAGCCGCGGTCGCGACCTACGGGTCGTCGATCGGGTGGAGGGGTGCCCTCAGGACGACCGGATCACCGAGCCACGACGTCGCCGGCGTCGCCCAGTAGTTCGCCATTGCCTCCAGTCGCGTGGCATACGTGCCCCGAGCCGCCTCGAACAGCGCCCACGCCTGGTCGGTGGGGCAGAGCCGATAGCCGGCCTCCGTGAGTCGCGCACACGCCGCCTCGAAGGCCGACCGATCGAGCGTCGATGGCTCGCCGGCGTGGAAGCCCAGGTTGTAGATGTCCTCGACGAGGTGGGCCCCGACGCGCTTGAACAGCTTGGCCTCGCCGCGCGGCACGTCCTCGATCGTCGTCAGCACGAGGCTCGCGGCGTCCAGGACGGAGCCGAGCGCGCTGATCCACGACAGGTTGTCGTGGCTCGATCGGAAGAATCCGAGGAGCGGGTAGGCAACGTGGGAGTCGAGCACCTCGACCGCCCACCGCTGCCACTCGAGGAAGAAGTCCGGGAGCCGTCCGATGAGACCGAGCTGGGCGTAAGTCTCGAGCAGCGTGACGGCCGAGGGCGGGACGCTCGCGGCGGCCTGGAGGGCGACGACCTGGGCCTCGCGCCGCTGGTAGGACCCGTAGAGCGAGAACAGAAACGTCACGACGAGGGCGACCGCTCCGAGGCCGCCGACGGCCGCGGTGATGATGAGGACGCGCGCCGGAGCCCCGACGGCGACGATGTCGCCGAAGCCGATCGTCAGCAACGACGTCGCTGCGAAGTAGATCGCGGTTCCGAGATCCGGCGGGACGGGCTGAAGCTCATCGCGCAGCGCATACATCAGCAGGCCGTACCCGACGATCAGCGCGGCGAGCCAGGTGACGAGCAGGGCGACGGTCGCGGCCGGGGCGAACAGGCCCAGGGCACGGTCGTAGGACCGGTTCGGGTTGCCGTCGCGGACCGACCGGAGAACGCGCCACGACCCGCGGACGAGATAGCGGCCGAGACGGAACCAGCCCGGCGTCGGTCGCGGGACGACGATCGTCTCGAACAGGTCCCAGAAGGCGACGGCGAGCAGCAGCACGCCGAGGCCGAAGGCGATGAGCTCCATCGACTGCGGATGATCCCACGCCAGCCGCCGAGGGCGTTGCTGGCCGCGAGCAACACTAACCTTTACGTAAACGGAAAGGTCGGGTACGATCCGGGTGCCCATGAGCCACCTCGACACGCCCACCGAATCGCCTGACGCCGTCCCGCGGAGCCTGCTCCGGATCCAGGAGGTCGCCGCCGCGCTTGGCCTGACCGCCCGAACGATCCGCTACTACGAGGAGCTCGGCCTCCTGACGCCGGCGGCCCGCAGCAGTGGCGACTACCGGCTCTACGACGACGATGACGTCGAGCGGCTGCGATTCATCAAGGGCCTCCGTGACGAGGCCGGTTTCAGCCTCACCGAGATCTCCCAGATGCTCGAGGACGAGGCTGCCCGAGCCCGCAATCGCGACCGCTTCCGGGCGACGTCGGACGCCGCGGAGCGGCGGGCCATCATCGATGACGCGCTCGCCCGGGTCGACCGCCAGGTCGCCTCTCTGCGGGCAAAAGCCGACCGGCTGGCCGCGATGATCGACGACGCGGAGGGCCGCCGCGGGCACCTCCTCGGCCACCTCGCCGAGCTCGACGCCGGTCGAGAGCCGACGCCCCACGAGCACCCCCGACGATCCGGCGCGCCGGCCGCGCCTCGGACCCGGTCGCCCCGGTGACGAGCTTCCAGGGCGCCCGCGCCTTCCGCCACCGCAACTACCGCCTGTTCTTCGCCGGCCAGGCGATCTCGCTCGTCGGGACGTGGATGCAGCAGGTCGCCCAGGGCTGGCTCGTCCTGCAGCTGACCCACGACCCGCTGTGGCTTGGGATCGTGTCGGTCGCCCAGTTCGGGCCGGTCATCATCTTCGGCCTGTTCGGCGGGGTGATCGCCGATCAGCTGCCCAAGCGCAAGACCCTCATCGCGACCCAGACGACGGCGATGCTGCTGGCCTTCGCCCTGTTCGCCCTGACCGCGACCCATGTCGTCCAGGTCTGGCACGTCATGGTGCTCGGGGCGCTGCTCGGGATCTCGAACGCCGTCGACATGCCGGCCCGCCAGTCGTTCGCCGTCGAGATGGTCGGCCGCGACGATGTCGCCAATGCCGTCGGGCTGAACTCGGCACTGTTCAACGCGTCTCGGGTCCTGGGACCGGCCGCGGCCGGCCTGCTGATCGGCGCGTTCGACATCTCGATCGCCTTCCTGATCAACGGCATCAGCTTCGTCGCCGTCATCATCGGCTACCTGGCGATGCGCGACAGCGAGCTCCGACCGGTCGCGCCGATCGCCCGACCGCGCTCGTTCGGGGCGGTCGTCGAGAACCTCGCGGAGGGCGCCCGCTACGTCCGATCGACCCCGATGGTGCTGCTGGCGGTCACGATCGTCGGGCTCGTCGCGACGTTCGGGATGAACTTCCAGGTCCTCATCCCGCCCCTCGCCGATTCAGTCCTGAACGTCGGCGCCTCGGGCTATGGCTTCCTGATGGCCGCGTCGGGCATCGGCTCGACGATCGCCGCCCTGTGGGTCGCGTTCAGCCGCCGGCCCAGCCCGAGCGTCATCGCCACGGGGGCGATCGCCCTCGGCCTCGGCTCGGTCGTGCTCGCGCTGTCGAGCGCGTTCGGGCTGTCGCTGCTGGCGATGGCGATCGCCGGTGCCGGCGGGATCGCGATGGCCGTCACGGCCAACACGACCATCCAGCTGAGCGTGCCGGACCAGCTCCGGGGGCGGGTGATGAGCGTCTACACCACCGTCTTCGCGGGCTCGGTCCCGGCCGGCGGCCTCCTGATGGGCGCGATCGCCGGCGCGTGGGGCGTGCCGCTCGCGCTGATGGTCGGCGCCCTCCTCAGCCTCGCCTGTGGCGTCGGTGGCTGGCTGTGGCTCCGCCGGCTGCAGCCGGCTACGCGACGGCTCCGCGCGGGCAGCCTGGCCGCGGCCGACATCGGCGCGATCGATCCCGAGGGTCGCTCGGCCGGCGTCATCGGTCGAGCTCGCCCGAGGTAAGCCTCAGCCGACGCGTCGTGACGCGGAGGTCAGGCGACCTCGGTCATGAACCGCTCGGCCGAGCGGACGAAGGCGTCGGGCGACTCGCCGCCGAACATCAGGGCCAGGAACTCCACGTCGAGGTCCGCCCACTTCTCGATCTCGGCCCTCATCTCGTTCGGGTTGCCCCTGATCGCATAGGGCCGTGCGGCTGACGCCTCGGCCGGCTCGTCGAACGAGATCCGGACCCGGGCCGTCAGGGCCGGCATCGGCCGGCCGGCCGCCTGCGCCGCCGCCCGGATGGTCGGGATCCGGCGAGCGTACGCCTCGGGGCCCGTCGCCGAGGAGTGATAGGCGTCCGCGAGTCGGCCGACCCGCTCGAGCGCCGGCTCGGTCCGGGCGCCGATCCAGATCGGCAGCGACGACCGCTGCGCCGGGAGCGGACCGAAGATGAAGTCGTCGAGCCGGTGGAAGCGGCCCTCGAACGGCTCCGACGAGCCCGACCAGAGGTGTCGCCACAGCCGGACCGTCTCGTCGAGGTAGGCGCCCCGGACGTGGAAGCGCTCGGCCATGCCGAGGTTGCCGAACTCGCGCTCGTTCCAGCCGATCCCGACGCCGGCGATCACCCGTCCGCTCGACAGGGCGTCGAGGGTCGCCAGCTCCTTGGCGACGATCACGGCGTTCCGTTGCGGGACGACGATGACGCTCGTCCCGAGGCCGAGGCCCCGATGCCGTGCTCCGACCCAGGCGAGGGTCTCGATCGCGTCGAAGTTCACGTGGTACTCGGCGCTGGCTGTGGCTCGATCGACGAGGACGTGGTCGGTCGTCCAGACCGACTCGTAGTCGAGCCGGTCGGCCGCGTCGGCTGCGGCGTCGATCGCCTCAGTCGAGGCCAGGTCGGTGAAGTTCGGGAGACACAGTCCGTAGCGCATCGGGCGATGGTAGGGACTTCAGGGCGACGCCGCGCGATCGGTGGAATCCGCTCGCCGCCTACCATTCGGCCATGCCCAACCGACTCGCCGGCGAGACGAGCCCGTACCTCCTCCAGCACGCCCACAACCCGGTCGACTGGTATCCGTGGGGACCGGAGGCGCTAGCGAAGGCGAAGGCCGACGACAAGCCGATCTTCCTGTCGATCGGCTACGCCGCGTGCCACTGGTGCCATGTCATGGAGCGCGAGAGCTTCGAGGACCCGGCGACGGCGGCCGACCTGAACCGGGATTTCGTGGCGATCAAGGTCGACCGCGAGGAGCGGCCCGACCTCGACCAGGTCTACATGGGCGCGGTCCAGGCGATGACCGGCGGCGGCGGCTGGCCGATGAGCGTGTTCCTCACCCCCGACGGCCAGCCGTTCTACGGCGGCACCTACTTCCCACCCGAGCCCCACCACGGGCTCCCGTCGTTCCGGCAGGTCCTCGCCGGGGCGGCGCGGGCGTGGCGCGACGAGCGACTCCAGGTGGTCGCGGCGGGGCAGCGCCTGGCGGAGACGCTCGCCGAGCAGACCCACCTGCCCACGGACGGAGCGGCGCCGACGGAGGCGCTCCTCGAGGGGGCCGAGGCCGAGCTCCAGCGCCGGTTCGACACGCTCAACGGGTCGTGGGGTGGCGCCCCGAAGTTCCCGCAGCCCATGACGCTCGACTTCCTCCTCGGGCGTTTGGAACGCGGTGGCGGTCATTGGGCGACGATGGTCCGCTTCACCCTCGATCGGATGGCCGACGGCGGGATCCACGACCAGCTCGGGGGTGGCTTCCATCGCTACGCGACCGACCCGATCTGGCTGGTCCCCCACTTCGAGCAGATGCTCTACGACAACGCCCAGCTCGCCAGGACATACCTCCGGGCGTGGGCGACGCTCGGCGGCGACGAGAAGCCCGCGATCGCCCGCTACCGGGAGGTCGCGGTCGGCGTCCTCGACTACCTCCTCCGCGAGCTGCGTCGCGACGACGGCGCCATCGCTGCGAGCCAGGACGCGGATACCGACGGCGTCGAGGGGGCGACCTTCACCTGGTCGGCCGACGAGATCCGGTCGGTCCTCGGCGAGCGGTTCGACGCGTTCGCCGCGGTCTACGGTGTCCGGGACGCCGGCAACTGGGAGGGCCGAACCATCCTGTCCCGGATCCAGCCGGCGGTGTCCGAGGCCGGCGAGATCGATCGGGCCCGCGAGGCCGCGCTGGCAGTCGACCGCGGGCGGTTGCTGGACGAGCGCTGGGGGCGGCCCCAGCCCGCGCGTGACGACAAGGCGCTGGCGGCCTGGAACGGGCTGGCGATCGGGGCGCTGGCCGACGGCGGGCGCGTCCTCGAGGCGGTGGACCCGGCTGCCGCCGGCCGCTTCCGCGAGGCGGCTGCTCGTGCCGCCGACACGATCCTGGCGGGCCTGCGCCGGTCGGACGGCCGGCTCGGTCGGTCCTGGAAGGATGGCCGGTCGAGCGGCGAGGGCGTCCTCGAGGACTACGCCGATCTCGCCGAGGGCCTGCTGGCGCTGTACGAGGCGACCTTCGACGAGCGCTGGTTCGTCGTTGCCCGCGAGCTGGCCGATACCATCCTCGATCGGTTCGCCGATCCAGCGGGCGGCTTCTTCGACACGGCCGACGACCACGAGGCCCTCGTCACCCGGCCGAAAGACCCCCAGGACAACGCGACGCCGTCGGGCGGGTCGATGGCGACCCGCGTCCTGCTCCGGCTGGCGGCGCTGACCGGCGAGCGGCGCTACCGCGAGGCGGCCGACCGGGCCCTGGCGACCATCACGCCGTTCCTGGCGCGCTACCCGACCGGCTTCGGCAACTGGCTGTCCGCGGCGACCCTGGCCGTGGCCGGGATCGTCGAGCTGGCGATCGTCGGGGACCCGGCGGACGAGGCGACGCGGGCGCTCCTGGCCGCAGCCCGCGCCGGGGAGCCGCCGAACCTCGTCGTGGCGGTCGGCGCCAATCCAGACGCGTCCGCGATCCCGCTCCTCTCCGGGCGGACGAGGATCGATGGTCGGCCGACGGCGTATGTCTGTCGCGACTTCGCCTGCCGCCTGCCGGTGACCGACCCGGCCGCCCTCGTCGATCAGCTCCGGCTCCTCCGGCCCGGCGCCGACGAGCCGGAGGTCCTCCTCATCCATCGCCCGTCGACGATGGCCTTCGGGCCGGGGCTCCACGCCTTCCCGGGTGGGCGGGTCGACCCGGGTGATCGTGGGGCGACGGCGGCGACCGGAGGGCTGACGGTCGACGAGGCGGCGATCGCTCTGGGCCACAACGTCGCGCCGGGCGAGGCGCTCGCGCTCCACGTCGCCGCGACCAGGGAGATGGCCGAGGAGGCGGGGGTCCGCTTGCGACCTGCCGACCTGGCACCGCTCGCCCATTGGACGACGCCGCGGTTCATGCCGCGGCGGTTCTCGACGTGGTTCTTCGTCGCCGACCTGCCCGACGGCGTCGAGCCGGCCTTCTCGCCGGACGAGGTCGCGTCGCATCGCTGGGCGACACCTCGCGCCGCGTTGGACCAGATGTCCGCGGGCGAGATCGAGATGTGGGTGCCGACGACCAGCGTTCTCCAGCGGCTCGCCGAGATCGGCGTCCGGACCGCGGCCGAGGTTCGGGACCGGCTCCGCGTCGCGCGCGTCCCGCCCACGCGGGTGGTCGCCGACGACGACGATCGCCTCGTCCTCGAGTTCGGCTCGGCCGGCGCGCTGCCGGGGCGCGTCGGGAGGACGACGCTCCTCGGCCGGCGGGCCATCGTCGTGATCGATCCAGGCGACCCGTCCGATGACGCGACCGAGGCGATCCTGGCGGCCGCCGACCGGCGCCGCGCCGGGATCCGGGCGATCCTCCTGACGCAGACGGATCCCGATCATGCCGCCGGGGCAGAGGCGCTCGCGATCCCACTCGACGTGCCGGTCCTCGTCGCGCCGGGCAGCGGCCGCCACCTGCCGTACGAGGTGCGGGAGGTGGCAGACGGCGATCGCCTGCCCACCGATGACGGTCACCTGGTGAGCCTCGGACCGCCAGGCTCCGGCCGGCTCGCGATCGCCGCCGCCTAGCGGGGGAGTGACGCGCCGAGGTTCCGGATGAGGTTCAGCCCGGCGTCGACCTCGGCCGTCGGGGCGTAAGGCCCGGGCATCAGGAAGCACGGCCGGCCGGACAGGGCGACGCCGTGGAGCTGGCCCCACGGCTCGTCGAGCCGGCGGCCGGCCGCGATCTCGGCGGCCCGCTTCCAGACGAAGACGACCGCGGCCGGGCGCCACACCGAGATCTTGTGCCAGAGCGGCCCGACCCCGGCTCGCAGGGTCGAGTCGGTCGCGTCGTCGCGCGGGCTGGGGCGGCGGTGGAGGTCGGTCAGCCCGTGGCCGGCCGCGACCAGTGCGTCGTCGGCGGTGTCGATGTCGGTCTGCGGCGGGAGGATCTGGGCCGTGATCAGGCGGCGCCACAACGTCCGCCCGAGGCGGCCCTGGAAGTAGTGGCCGGCCGCGACGCTGACCGGCGACGGGTTCAGCCCGACGAAGAGGAGGCGATCTCGCAGTGGCGGCAGGTCGGCCAGCGTCTCGACCCGCGCACCGTCGAGGTCGATCGTGATTCGATGCGAGCCCGGGCCCGGTCGCGCGAGGAGGGCCTCGATCTCGTCGGTCACGCGGCCGAGTCTACCCGGGGCCGGTCAGCCGATAGCCCAGGCCGTACTCGGTGGCGATGTACGAGCCGCCGGGCGCGATCGCCTCGAGCTTGAGGCGGAGGTTCCGGATCGTCATCCGCAGGAGGTGGACGTCGGCGTCGTAGCCGGAGCCCCAGACGGCGGCGAGGACCTGGCGATGCGCGACCAGCTGACCGGCATGCTCGACGAGATAGGCGAGCAACCGGAACTCGGTCGGCGTCAACCGGACGTCCTCGCCCTTCAGTCGAGCCCGGTGGTCATCGAGGTCGATCACGAGATCGCGATGCTGGAGCCGTCGCGGCCGATCCGGCGTCGGCGTTGAGGCGCGGCGGAGCGCGGCCTCGACGCGAGCGACGAGCTCCGGGAAGCTAAGTGGCTTGGTGATGTAGTCGTCCGCTCCGAGCTTCAGACCGCGGATCTTGTCGGCTTCCGAGCTGCGCGCGGTCACCAGGATGATGGGGACGCGGCTGAACTCGCGGATGCGCTCGGTGACCTGCCAGCCGTCGAGGCCCGGGAGGGCGACGTCGAGGATCACGAGGTCGGGATGCGTCTCGTAGAACCGGCGGAGCGCGTCGTTGCCGGTCGGCGCGACGACCGGCTCGTAGCCGGCGCGCCCGATCCACAGCTCCAGGAGGCCGGCGAACTCGGGTTCGTCCTCGACGATCAGGATCCGCTCAGCCACCGACGCCCTCCGGCACGACCGGCTGCTGTCCGTTCTCGGGCGATGGCTGGCGGTCCCGGCGCCCGCCCAGGATCGGCAACGTGAATCGGACGCGCGTCCCCGGGCGACCGTCCGGCCGGTCGCCGATCGTCAGGCTGCCACCGTGGGCCTCCACCAGGCGGCGACAGATGTACAGGCCCAGGCCCGTGCCGGGGATCCGCGACTCGCGAACGTTCCAGGCCCGATGGAACGGCTCCGCCACGAGTGGGCGGTCCGCCTCCGGGACGCCGATCCCCTCGTCGTCGACGTGGACGGCCAGCCAGCCGTCGGCGACCTCCGCCCCGATCGTGACGGGCGATCCGTCCGGCGCGTACTTCAGGGCGTTGCCGACGAGGTTCTCCAGGATCCGCCCGACCCGGCTCGGGTCGACCTCGATCGGCGGCAGGCCGGGCGGCAAGGCGGTCACGAGCCGGTCGTCGCCACCGGTGAGGGCGAGGTCGCCGCGCAACCGGGCGACGAGCGACGCGAACGAGACCGGCGTCCGCTCGAGGATCAGCGGGTCGGCATCGAGGTGCGTCGCGTCGAGGATCTGGCTGGTTAGATCGCCGAGCCGCGTCGTCAGCCCCTGGATGCGCTCCAGGTACTCCCGCTGCTGCTCCGGCTCGAGGTCGAACTCGAGGAGCGTCTCCGCGTAGCCGCGGATCAGCGCGATCGGCGTCCGGAGCTCGTGGCTCACCGTCGCGACGAACCCCTCGCGCAGCTGGTCGAGTGCCTCCGTGGCGCTGAGGTCGCGGAGGATGGCGGTCGCCCGGACGCCGCCTTGCCGCGACAGTCCGGGCGAGTAACCGCCGCCGGCTTTGACCGTGCCCTGCGTCCCCCGGATCGCGGTCTCGCGATAGCCGATCGGAACCCCCGTCCGGATCGTCTCCGCGAGCGGGCAGTTCGCGACGCGGTGACCGCCGGCGGCCTCGCAGCCGAGCGCATCGCCGCAGGTCCGCCCGAGCGCGTCCGCGTTCGTCAGCCCCAACAGCCGTTGCGCGGCCGGGTTCAGCCGCGTGATCCGGCACGACTCGTCGACCTGGACGATCACATCCGTCGCGCCGTCGACGATGGCCGCGAGGTCGTGCCCTTCTCGCTCGAGCGCCTCCCGGAGGCGCGCGCCGGCGAACGCGACCGACAGCTCGTGACGGGCCAGCTGCGCGACGCGGATCCCGTCCTCGTCGAGGGCCCGACCGTCGGCCGCCCGGATGGCCACGAACATCGGCGACGGCTCGTCGGCGAGGACCACCACGCGAAGGTCCGCCCGTCCGGCCGCCCAAGCGCGGGCCGCCGCGGGATCCATCAGCCGGGCCGGCACATCGTCGATCGAGCCGATCTCCGCGGCCAGCTCGAGCGAGCCGCCCGGACGGTCGCCCAGCCAGACCGCGCCCTCGTCTCCCGCGGCCAGGCGAGTGAGCTCGAGAAGGACGGCACCGGCGAGCTCGGCGAGGGATCCGCCGGAGGCGACGAGCTGGCTGAGCTGGTACTGCGCGAAGAGCGCGTCGGCCTCGCGCTGGGCGTCCTCGAACGCGCGTTTCGCCTCGTCCTCGAGGCTCGCGATCCGCGTCTCGAGGCGCGCTCGCTCCGTGGCGGGCAGGCGGGCGCTCTCGTCGTCGGTCACCGGCCGGCCAGGGCGCGCAGGATGAGGAAGCACGAGACCGCGCCCGGGTCGAGGTGGCCGGCCGAGCGCTCGCCGAGACGGAGGGCGATACCACGGCGGGCGATCAACGGGCGGGTCGAGATCATGCCCAGGCGAGCCGCCTCGGTCGTCGCCCTCGCCGCGTCGCTCGCGGCCGCCCCGGTCCAGACGGCGGCCGTCAGCGCCGTCGCAGCCGGGTGGACGGTGTCGAGGATCGTCTTGTCGCCGACGGCGCATCGCCCGCGCCGAGCGAGGCCGTCCGTCGCCGCCTGGAGCATCGCGGCTGCGAGCCGGCCATCGATCACGGACACGCTCCCGGCCCGGAAGCCCGCTTCCATGAAAGCCGTGCCGTAGAGCGGTCCAGACGCGCCGCCGACGGCGGCGACGAGGCGATGGCCGACGGTCCGCAACAGCTCCCCGGGGAGCGTCTCGGGCGGCAGCCCACCGACGACCTCCTCGACGGCCCGGAACCCGATCGCGAGATTGTCGCCGTGATCGCCGTCGCCGAGGACGGCGTCGAGTCGGGTGAGCGCGGCGGCGTGCCGGTCGATCGTCCGGCGGACGCGACCGAGGCCAGCGCGAAGCGCAGCGGCGTCGATCGCGATCGGCGCGGCGAGCGGGGGAGCGGGCGATCGGGGCACGGTCGACCGAGTGTAGGAAGCGTCCCCAGACGCGGCAACACCGGGCCGCGCCCGAATCGCGCCTCCGGCCGCATCCATCGCGGAACCAGATCGCTTCTTGCTTTCTTCTTGATGAGTCGCGTCGGAGGATGCCGGGCATCCACCCAGTCGAGATCACGGAAGGAGGCGTCCTTGGTGGGTCTGGTCCTCGTCTCTCACAGCGAGCAGCTCGTCGCGGGGCTGGGCGCGATCGTCGCCCAGTTCGGCGGATCGGAGGTTCCGGTGGCCCTGGCCGGCGGCACCGAGGACGGCCGAATCGGGACGACAGCCCCGCGGATCGAATCGGCGATCCGATCGGTCCTGGCGGACGGCGCGGAGGGCGCCGTCGTCCTGCTCGACTTCGGCAGCGCGCTCCTCAGTCTCGAGGTCGCCCTCGAGATGCTCGAACCGGAGGACCGGGCGCGGGTCCGCGTCAGCGACGCCCCGCTGGTCGAGGGTGCCTTCCTCGCCGGTGTCCAGGCCAGCACCGGCGCGTCGCTCGACGACGTCGCCGAGGCGGCCCGCGGCTGGCAGTCACTCCCCAAGGTCCCGGAGGCCTGAACGATGGCCGAGCTCCACCTCATCGTCATCGATCCCGCCGGGCTCCATGCCCGGCCGGCAGCGAAGGTCGTCAAGGTCGCCAGCCGCTTCGACAGCCGGATCATCCTCCGGAGCGGTGACCGCACGGTCGACGTGAAGAGCCTCATCGCCGTTCTCGGCCTGACGATCCGGCCCATGAGCGAGATCACCCTGACCGCCGATGGTCCCGACGCCGACGAAGCGCTGGCTGCGCTCGTCGACGAGCTCGGGGCGGCGGTCAGCCCGTCGTCGGACGGCCCGGCCGTCGCCCTCGCCACGGACGGCGCAGCCGTCCAGCCCTGACCCGAAGGAGCCACTCGATGTCGTCACCCACCCTGTCCCAGAAGCTCACGGCCGAGGCGCTCGGCACCGCCATCCTCGTGTTCATCGGCGCCGGATCGGTGCCGCTGACCGTGTTCCTGACCGGCAAGAACCCGTTCGGCAGCGCCGAGCTGTCGACGATCTCGTTCTCGTTCGCGTTCGCGATCTTCGCCGCGGTCTACTCGGTCGGCCACATCAGCGGCTGCCACATCAACCCGGCCGTCACGATCGCCCTGTGGGCGACCCGCAAGGTCGACAGCCAGACCGCGGCCGGCTACATCGTCGCCCAGCTGGTCGGAGCGTTCATCGGCGCCGGCCTGACGCTCGTCATCCTGACCGGCAACGATCCCCAGGCGCTCGGCCTCGGCGCCGTGAGCGTCAACGCGAACGCCGGCAACCTGGTCGGCTTCCTGGCCGAGGTCATCGGCACCGCGATCCTCGTCTTCACGGTCTTCGGTGCCGCGGTCGACGGCCGCGCTCCGGCGGGCTTCGCCGGCATCGTGATCGGCTTCATCGTCTACGGGATCATCATCCTCGTCGGCCCGATCACGGGCGCCGCGCTGAACCCGGCCCGGCAGATCGGCCCGGACCTGCTCGGAGCCGCGATCGGCGCCAAGAGCCATCTCGACCAGCTGTGGGTCTACATTGCCGGCCCGATCGCGGGCGGCCTCGTGGGGGCCTTCCTGTACGAGTTCATCGGCCACGTCCGGACGGCAACCGTGCCCGGCGCAGCCGTGCGCGAGCCCGCCCACGCCGAGGGCTGATCCCCTCGACCCGTCACGACTCTCATCCGAAGGAGCACGAACCGTGGCAACGAACGCCCCCACCCGCGTCAAGAAGCTGTTCAACAAGGTCGAGGACATCGTCCCCGAGAGTCTCGCCGGCCTGGCCGCCGCTCATCCGGACATCGTCACGATCGACGCGGCCAACAACGTCGTCCTCCGGGCGGGCGGTCCGACGCCGGGCAAGGTCGGCCTGATCTCCGGCGGTGGCTCCGGCCACGAGCCGCTCCACGGCGGGTTCGTCGGGTTCGGCATGCTCGACGCGGCAGCCGCCGGCAACGTCTTCACGTCACCCGTCCCGGACCAGATGGAGGCGGCCACCCGGGCCGTCGACGGCGGTGCCGGGGTCCTCCACATCGTCAAGAACTACACGGGCGACGTCCTGAACTTCCAGATGGCCGCCGAGCTCGTCGCGGGTGAGATCGAAGTCGCCTCGGTCGTCACCAACGACGACGTGGCCGTCCAGGACTCGCTCTACACGGCCGGGCGGCGAGGCGTCGGCGTCACCGTGCTCGTCGAGAAGATCGCGGGTGCGGCCGCGGAGGCCGGGAAGTCGCTCGCCGACGTCACGGCGACTGCGGTCAAGGTCAACGGCCAGGGCCGCTCGATGGGCCTGGCCCTGTCGAGCTGCATCGTGCCGGCGGCGGGCACGCCAACCTTCGAGCTCGGCGATGACGAGGTCGAGGTCGGCATCGGGATCCACGGCGAGCCCGGTCGTCGCCGGGAGAAGCTCGCCTCGGTCGACGAGATGGCCGAGTGGCTCGTCTCGCCGATCGTCTCGGACCTGGGCCTCGGCCGCGGGGACACCGTCCTCGCGTTCGTCAACGGGATGGGCGGCACGCCGCTCATCGAGCTGTACGTCGCGTTCAACAGCGTCGCCCGGATCCTGGGCGGCCAGGGGATCGCGATCGGCCGCAGCCTGGTTGGCAACTACATCACGAGCCTGGAGATGGCCGGCTTCTCGGTCACGCTCCTGAAGCTCGACGAGGAGCTGATCCGGCTGTGGGACGCGCCCGTCCACACGGCGGCGCTCCGCTGGGGCGCCTAGGGCCCCGTCTCGAATCCGGCCGCCGGCCGGTGCCCGCCGCGTTCGGCGGCCCGGCCGGCGGCCACTAGACTGGCGAACATCGCCCGACGAGGTCCCCGATGCAGCACGCGCTCGAAGCCTGGCTCCGGTCCGCGGCCACCCGGATCCACGAACAGGCACCGGCCCTGACCGCGCTCGACCAGGCGATCGGCGATGGCGACCACGGAATCAACATGGATCGTGGGTTCGCCGCGATCGTCACGGCCCTGGACGGCCTGCCGCCGGTCGATCCGGGGAAAACGGACGTCGCGGCGTCGGCCGACCTGTTGCGACTCGTCGGGCGAACGCTGATCAGCACCGTCGGCGGCGCGTCCGGGCCGCTCTACGGAACCGCCTTCCTGCGCGCCGCCGCCGCGCTCGCGGCACTGCCAGTCGAAGCGCCGCCGTCAACACCCGCCGTCGTCGTGACCGCCCTCGAGGCGGCCGTCGCCGGGATCGGCGCCCTCGGCAAGGCGACGACCGGCGAGAAGACGATGCTCGACGCGCTCGTGCCGGCCACCGAGGCGGCCCGGGCAGCGGTCGACGGCGGGGCCGACACAGCGGCCGTGCTGGCCGCGGCACGAGATGCGGCCGCCGCCGGTGCCGCGGCCACGGAGCCGATGCTCGCGACGAAGGGTCGGGCGTCGTACCTGGGCGAGCGAAGCATCGGCCACCGGGACCCCGGTGCGACGTCGTCTGCCCTGCTCGTCGACGTCCTCGCCGGCGTCGTCGCGGACGCCGACGTCGCGGTCTGAGATCGCCCCATGGCGCGGACCGTCCTGACCGGCCAGTCCGGATCACCCGGCGCGGGCATCGGGCGGCTGCTGTGGCTCGGCGGGCCGTTGAACGGGGCGGCACATCCGGCTCCGCGGCGGCTGGGTCGTGCCGCCGGCCATGACGCCCACGGCGTTGATCCTGCCGCCGAAGAGCGGCGACTCCTCGAGGCCCTGGCGGTTGCCGCGGCGGAGCTCGAGTCGCTCGCCCGCGAGACCGCGGAGCGGGCAGGCCCGGACATCGGTGGGATCTTCGAGGCCCAGGCGATGTTCGCCCGCGATCCGGGCATCGTCGAGCCGGCGATCGCGGCGATCCGCGAAGGCGCTGCGGCGGAGGAGGCGATCGACCGCGTCGCGGCCGAGCAGGCCGAGGCCCTGGCGGGCGTCGACGATCCGTATTTCCGCGAGCGCGCAGCGGACCTCCGCGACGTCGGCCGTCGCGTCCTCGATCGGCTGATGGGTCGGTCGCAGCCGGACCTCCATCACCGCGATGGGACGCCCGCGATCCTCGCCGCGCCGGACGTCGATCCGTCGCAGGTCGCGGGGATCCGGCCGGGCCTCGTGGCCGGCCTCGCTCTCGCCGCCGGCGCACCGAACGGCCACGCCGCGATCGTCGCGCGCGCGCTGGGCATCCCGCTGGTCCTCGGGCTCGGAGCCGCCCTCCACGTCGGGCTCGACCGCCGATCCGTCGTCATCGACGGCGGCGCCGGGCGACTCATCGTCGACCCGGACCCAGACGACCGCAAGGCGGCGACAAACGAGCGGCCCGCCATGGCGGCCGGCGCCGGCGCGCCCGCGAGCTGGTCGCCTGGCGCGCCTCTCCCGCTCGGGATCCGAATCGAGGCCAACGTCGGCTCCGTGGCGGAGGCGGAGCAGGCAGCGGAGGCCGGCGCGGACGGAATCGGCCTCGTCCGCACGGAGCTGATGTTCCTCGGCCGGACGATCGCGCCCGGCGTCAACGAGCAGCGCGCCCTCTACCGCCGGATCCTCGATGCGATGGGCGGCCGGCCGGTCGTGTTCCGGACGCTCGACGTCGGCGGCGACAAGCCGGCCGGCTTCGAGCCCGGCGATCCGGAGGCGAACCCGGCGCTGGGCGTCCGCGGCATCCGCCTGGGGCTACGCCGGCCGGAGCTGCTCGAGACGCAGCTCCGCGCCCTGCTCGAGGCGGCGGCCGGCCGCGAGCTGCGGGTGCTGATCCCGATGGTGTCGACTTTCGAGGAGGTTCGCCAGGCCCGCACTGCGCTGGATCGAGCCGCCGCCGCCGCTCGGACGGCCGGCGCCGACATCGCGACCGAGGTGCGGTTCGGCGTCATGATCGAGGTCCCGGCCGCAGCCCTGGTCGTCGACAGCCTCGCGCCCGAGGTGGACTTCTTCAGCATCGGGACGAACGACCTCGTCCAGTACACGATCGCGGCCGACCGGACGAACGCGGCGCTGGCCGACCTCGCGACGCCGGATCAGCCCGCGCTGCTGCGGCTGATCGGGATGGTCTGCCGCGCGGCCGAGCAATTCGGGCGGCCGGTCGGGGTGTGCGGTGAGGCCGCGGCCGACCCCGAGATCGCGTCACTCCTCGCCGGGCTCGGCGTGACCGAGCTGAGCGTGGCTCCCAGGTCGGTGGCCCGGATCCGTGCCGCGGTCGCGACGTTCGATCCGGAGACGGTCCGTGCCGCCGCCGCCGAGGCCCTCGCGGCGCCGACCGCGGCGCGCGTCCGCGAGATCGCCCGCGCGGGCTACGCGCGGACGGCGGCGTCGGTCGCCGAGGGCTGACGCAGCGTCAGGGCCGATCGGCCCCTCCGCCGCGTCTGTCAGGCGGCCGAGTCGTCGCTGGGCGGCGTCTCGCGGTCGCGCAACTTCGACGCCTCCGACCGCGCTTCCTTGACCCCGCGTCCGAGCGCGGCACCGATCCCCGGCAGCGTCTTCGGGCCGCGCCATACGAGGACGAGGATCAGCGCGACGATCAGGACGACGAGGAGATCACTCATGTCGAGATGGTACGCGCCTCACGCCCGCGGGCGAAGCGCGACCGGGATCACGAGCCGGAGCGCCGTCCGGGTCGGGGAGAACGACACGACCTTGTTGTCGACGAGGCCGTGCTCGGTCGCGGCCGCGATCACGTCGACGTCGCGCAGCGTCGCCGCCTTGCCCTTCCGCGAGATGATCCAGATCGCGCCGTTCGGGCGGATCCGCGCACGAAGGCCCGGGAGCGCCGCCGCGAGCTCGGCGGTCGAGTTCGCCGCGAGGAGGACGATATCGGAGTCCGATTTCGGCGGGCCGTCAGTGATGTCGCTCGTCCGATCGGCGAGCTCGGCCCGGAAGCTCCGCGCCGTCTCGTCGTCGTCGAGATCGCCGACGATCGCCACGCGCATCCCCGGCCGGATGCCGAGCTTGTCGAGGAGCGGCGCGGTGTAGACCCGTTCCATCGCCGCTATCGTGCCACCCGTGCCCGACCTCCCCCTGCTCGTCTTCGGACCGCGGTCCCTCGACTACGACTTCGGGCCGAGCCATCCCCTGACGCCACGGCGGTTCGGACCGGGCATCGACCTGCTGCGTGCGCTGGGGGCGGAGCCGGGCCTGGCGCCGGAACCGGCGGCCGACGACGAGCTCGAGTGGTGCCACACCGCTCGCTACGTCGAGGTCGTGAAGCATTTCTCGGTAGCGGCGACGACCGCCGGCTGGCTCGACGCCGACGGTGGCATCGGCGTCGGAGGCGACAACCCGCCGTTCGCCGGGATGCACGAGGCCGGGGCGGCGGTGGCCGGAGGGTCGATCCGGGCCGTCGAGGCGATCCTCCGCGGCGACATCGAGCACGCCCTGCACCCCGGCGGCGGGCTCCATCATGCGATGCCGTCGCGGGCGTCGGGCTTCTGCATCTACGACGATCCGGCCCTGGCGATCGCCCGGGTCCGCCGCGAGGGGCTGCGCGTCCTGTACATCGACCTCGACGTCGAGGCGATCCACGCCGCCGACCCCGGCGTGCTGACCGTCTCGTTCCACGAGAACGGCCGCTACCTGTTCCCGGGGACCGGCTTTGCCGACGAGATCGGGGAGGGTCCGGCGGCCGGCAGCGTCGTCAACGTGCCGCTGCCGCCGGACACCGGCGACGACGCGTGGCTCGCGGCGGTGACGTCGCTGGTGCCGGAGCTGGCCGACGCGTTCGGCCCCGACCTCGTGGTCTCACAGCACGGCGCCGACAGCCACGCCTGGGACCCGCTCGCGCACCTCCGGAACACGACGACCGCGATGGGCGCCGCCGCGCGGCTCGTCCACGACGTCGCGCATCAGCACGCAGGGGGCCGGTGGCTGGCCACCGGCGGCGGCGGGTACGACGTGTACCGGGTCGTGCCGCGGGCCTGGTCCCTCGTCTGGCTGGCGGCCGCCCACCGGGATGTGCCGGCGTTGACGCCCGAGGCGTGGCGCGAGCGGTGGGCGGAAGAGGCGGCCCGCTACGGCCAGGCGCCACTGCCGCGGACCTTCGACGACCCGCCGACGCCGACGGACCCCGCGACGACGCGGTCGATCGAGCGGACGGTGGCGTCCGTTCGAGGTGCCGTGCTGCCGCTGCTCCGCGCGGCCCGGGCGCCCGGCTGACCGTCCGTCGCGGGAACTGCTATCGCCCGAGCTGCACCCCCCGCGGTGGCCCATCCAGCAACTGTGCCCCGCTCGCGCCCGCGTCTGCCCAGACGATGGCCGGACCGGGCCACGGAGCGCGCGGGTCGCTGATTGCGCGAGCGCGTCTGCGGTTCGAGCAGGATACGAGGCTCGGAGAGTCGCCTCGAACTGGCGGGCGAGCTCTCGCGTTGCGTGGGTCGACCGCAGGACGAGTAGCCGCGAGATCGGCACGTTCGGCTCGCCGCCGCTCAACATCGACCATGCCTCGCACGACGGCAGCGCCGCTGCCTTCTCAGCCGCC